>NZ_JBHUMP010000005.1:0-204596 GCF_042685005.1 Sulfitobacter aestuarii
TCGAGGCCCGGGTGCGCGGCGAGGTCGAGGCCCTCTGCAAACGCTTCCCGATGTATCCCGAGCTCTGAAGCGGATCAGCCGAAACGAAGAACGGCCCCGGCAGAAATGCGCGGGGCCGTTTTGTTTCGTGCGGGCCCATTCCCCACCGGTCCCGCCGGAACCCCGCGCGTTGTCTTACGCCTGCACCCTGTATTTGGCTGACAACCCAACCTGTCGTAAGCTCCGGCATTTCCCTCTGCTATCCGGAGATTTTGCGATGCATTCATTGAGACCGACAATCATACTCGCCGCCGCCTGCGCAGCCCTTCTGCCCGCTGTGTCTCAAGCGCAGCCGCTCGACGTGCCGTTCAGCACCTATTGTCCGCCCGATGCCGAGGCTGCCTGTTTCGGGGCCGCGACGGTGATGGGGCTCAATCCGCAGGGTGACGGGTTCCTTGCGGTGCGGACCGGGCCGGGGTCGCAATATGCGATGATCGGCAAGGTCCATAACGGCGATCGGGTGGGTGTCTTCGCCGGACACGGCGGCTGGTATGGCATCAGCTTCGGCCCGCAGCAGCGGCTTGGCTGGGCGCATGGCAACTGGCTGGGCAATTTCATCCCCTGAACGCTTACCCTCTGACCGAGCAGGGCCTCGGCAATGAAAAACCCCGCCGGACCTTTCGGGGTCGGCGGGGCGGTTTGTCGGGGAGATCCGAAGCGATCAGATATCCAGCGTGCGGGCGCGCTCCCATTCGGTGAAATGGGTGCAGTAATCGTTCCACTCGTCATGCTTGAGCTTGAGATAGGCGGCGGAGAATTCCTTGCCCATCGACTCCTTGAGCTCCTCGTCCTTGTCGTATTCGCGCAGCGCGTCGAGCATGTTGAGCGGCAGTTTCGGCGCTCCGGTGACCTTGTGGCCCTCGGCATACATGTCGATGTCGTGACGCTTGCCGGGATCGGCCTTGCTGCGCACGCCGGAGAGACCGGCAGCGATGATCACCGCCTGCAGCAGATAGGGGTTCACCGCGCCATCGGGCAGGCGCAGCTCGAAGCGGCCCGGGCCGGGGACACGCACCATGTGGGTGCGGTTGTTGCCGGTCCAGGTGACGCTGTTGGGCGCCCAGGTCGCGCCCGAGGTGGTGCGCGGCGCGTTGATGCGCTTGTAGCTGTTCACCGTCGGGTTTGTGATCGCCGCCAGGGCGCTGGCGTGTTTCATGATGCCCCCGAGAAAATGCGAACCCTTCTCGGACAGGCCGAGCTCGGCGGTCTGGCTGCCGGTGCTCTTGTCGGTGGCGAAGATATTGGTCTTGGATTCCTCGCCGGGCGCGTCCCAGACCGAGATATGCGCGTGGCAGCCGTTGCCGGTCAGGCCCTGGACGGGTTTGGGCATGAAGGTGGCGCGCAGACCGTGTTTCTCCGCGACGGTCTTGGTCATGAACTTGAAGAAACTGTGCTGGTCGGCGATGGTCAGCACATCGTCGAAATCCCAGTTCATCTCCCACTGGCCGTTGGCGTCCTCGTGATCGTTCTGATAGGCGCCCCAGCCCAGTTCGAGCATGTAATCGCTGATCTCGCGGATCACCTCGTAGCTGCGCATCATCGCCTGCTGGTCATAGCAGGGCTTGGCGGCGGTATCGAGCGTGTCGGCCAGCGCGTCGCCTTCCGGGGTGAGCAGGAAGAATTCGGCCTCGATGCCGGTCTTCACATGCATGCCCTCTTCGGCGGCTTCGCGGATCAGGCGGCGCAGCACGTTGCGCGGAGCCTGTTCGACATCCTGCCCTTCCATGACGCAATTGCCGGGCACCCAGGCGATCTCGGGTTTCCAGGGCAACTGGATCGCGGCGCTGGCATCCGGCACCGCCAGCATATCGGGATGCGCGGGGGTCAGGTCGAGATAGGTGGCAAAGCCGGCAAAGCCCGCACCGCTCTCCTGCATGTCGGCGATGGCCCGCGTCGGGACCAGCTTGGCACGCTGTGATCCGAGCAGGTCCGTGAACGAAATCATGAAGTATTTGACGCCGCGCTCTGCGGCGAAATCGGCCAGGCTGACCTCTGTATCGCGTGCCTTGTGATCTTTCGGCATATCGTGGATTCCTCTCCCTATTTGTCTCTCTCAGATCGGGAGCCTGCGCTCTCCGATTTTCCCCCCAAGAAAAAACGCGGCATCCCCGGTGAAAGGTTTGCCGCGTTTTGCCGTGATTAGAAACCCCCTTTTCCAGGATACCAGTTGGTACCGGCCAGGGGGACCTGCGCCATGGCGGCGGCCTCCATGGTCAGGGCCACCAGATCCTCGGGTTCGAGGTTGTGCATGTGGTTCTTGCCGCAGGCCCGGGCGATGGTCTGGGCTTCCAGGGTCATCACCTTGAGGTAGTTCTTCAGGCGCCGTCCGCCTTCGATCGGGTCGAACCGGGCCATCAGCTCCGGGTCCTGGGTGGTGATCCCGGCCGGGTCGCGGCCTTCGTGCCAGTCATCATAGGCGCCATGGGTGGTGCCGAGCTTCTGGTATTCCTCCTCCCATTTCGGGTCGTTGTCGCCGAGCGCGATGAGCGCCGCCGTGCCGATCGCCACTGCGTCGGCGCCAAGCGCCATCGCCTTGGCCACATCGGCGCCCGAGCGGATGCCGCCGGAGACGATAAGCTGCACTTCGCGGTGCATCCCGAGATCCTGAAGCGCCTGGACGGCGGGGCGGATACAGGCCAGGGTCGGCTGGCCGACATGTTCGATGAACACGTCCTGGGTCGCGGCGGTGCCGCCCTGCATCCCGTCGAGCACGATCACGTCCGCACCGGCCTTGACCGCGAGCGTGGTGTCAAAATAGGGGCGCGCGCCGGCGATCTTGACGTAGATCGGCACTTTCCAGCCGGTGATCTCGCGGATCTCGAGGATCTTGATCTCGAGGTCATCGGGGCCGGTCCAGTCCGGGTGACGGCAGGCCGAGCGCTGGTCGATGCCCTTGGGCAGATTGCGCATCATCGCCACACGGTCGGAGATCTTCTGACCGAGCAACATGCCGCCGCCGCCGGGCTTGGCGCCCTGGCCGACCACGATCTCGATCGCGTCCGCCTTGCGCAGGTCATCGGGGTTCATCCCGTAGCGCGAGGGCAGGTATTGATAGACCAGCTTGGCCGAATGGCCGCGCTCTTCGGGGGTCATGCCGCCGTCGCCGGTGGTGGTCGATGTACCGGCCGCGTTGGCGCCGCGGCCGAGGGCTTCCTTGGCCGGGCCGGACAGCGCGCCGAAGCTCATGCCCGCGATGGTGATCGGGATGTCGAGTTCGATCGGGTTCTTGGCGAAACGGGTGCCGAGCGTGACCTTTGTCTCGCACTTTTCCCGGTAGCCTTCGAGCGGGTAGCGCGAGATCGAGGCGCCCATGAAGAGCAGGTCGTCGAAATGCGGCACCCGGCGCTTGGCGCCACCGCCGCGGATGTCATAGATCCCGGTAGCCGCGGCACGGCGGATGTCGCTGTTGACGTCCTGGCTGAAGGTCGCGGATTGGCGCGGCGTGGTCGTCGGGATGCCCTTGTGCTGTTGGTCTTTCATGACATGCTCCTCAATAGGCCGACGCGTTATCGACGTCAAAGTTGTACAATTTGCGGGCCGAACCATAGCGGGTGAATTCCTCGGGCTTGGCATCGGCGCCGGCGCGCTCGAGCAGGTCCTTGAGGATCTCGATATGTTCCGGACGCATCTCCTTCTTCTCGCAATCCGCGCCGAGGCTCTTGACCTCGCCGCGCACGAAGAGCCGGGCCTCATAGCAGCTGTCGCCGAGCGCGTCGCCCGCGTCGCCGAGCACCACCAGGTTGCCCGACTGCGCCATGAAGGCCGACATGTGGCCGATGTTGCCGTGCACGACGATGTCGATGCCCTTCATCGAGATGCCGCAGCGCGAGGAGGCATTGCCCTTGATCACCAGCAGGCCGCCATGGCCGGTGGCCCCGGCATATTGGCTGGCATCGCCCTCGACGATGATGGTGCCCGACATCATGTTCTCGCCGACACCGGGACCGGCCGAGCCCTTGACGTTGATCGTGGCCTGCTTGTTCATGCCGCCGCAGTAATAACCGGTGGATCCGTTCACCGTCACTTCGATCGGCGCGTCGAGACCGACGGCGATCGCATGGCTGCCTTTGGCGTTGACGACTTCCCAGGCGGTCTGGTTGGTGTCCGCGCTCTGCGCATGCAGGGTTTCGTTGAGGCTGCGAAGGCCTTGTGCTTCAAGGTCGATTGTCTGCATCTCAATGGCTCCAGAAATAGACGGTTGCGGGCTCCGGCTCCCAGACGCGGGCGTCTTCGATGCCGGGAAGGTTGACCAGCGCGCGATATTCGCTGCCGAAGGCGACATATTGGTCGGTCTCGGCCATCACGGCGGGTTTGCAGGCGATCGGGTCGCGGACCACGCCGAAGCCGTCCTTGGTGCCGACCACGAAGGTGAAGAACCCGTCGAGATCTTCCAGCGAGCTTTCCAGTGCCTCACCCAGGGTGGAGCCGTTCTGCATCTTCCAGGTCAGGTAGGCGGCACCGACTTCGGTGTCATTCTCGGTCTCGATATGGATGCCCTCGCGGCGCAGCTTGCGGCGCAGGCTGTTGTGGTTGGACAGCGAGCCGTTGTGCACAAGGCACTGGTCCGAGCCGGTGGAGAAAGGGTGCGCGCCCATCGTGGTGACCGCCGATTCGGTGGCCATGCGGGTATGGCCGATGCCGTGGCTGCCGCTCATCTGCTCGACATGGAAGCGATGCGCCACGTCCTTGGGCAGGCCGACTTCCTTGTAGATCTCGATGGAATCGCCGGCGCTCATGATGCGCACGTTCGGGCGAATCTCGCGCAGCGCCTCGCGGGCATGGGCAAGCTTGTCGGCCGGGAGCGACAGGACGGCATGGGTGTCTTTGTGCTTGGAAGAGACCTTCGCGTTGATCGCATGGCCCAGATCGGCGTCGATCGTGGCGAAATCCGCATCCGCATGGTCGGATTGCACGGTCAATTTCGCCATCGTGCCCGCGTCATTGCCGTAAATCGCGATACCGGCGCTGTCAGGGCCCCGATCCGTCATCGTGACCAACATGTCGGTCAGCATCTCGCCCAAGCGTGGCTCGAGCGATTTATCTTTGAGGAATAGTCCTACGATCCCACACATCGCCTTGATCCTTTCTGAGAACTGTCGACTCAAACGCTAGCAGGTCCTTTTTTTCAATTCAACTGAGAAGAAAACTTTTTTCATGCAGGGAACAGTGTGAAACGACAATGCGCGCCGGAAACCGGCGCGCATTTCTTGTTTTGCTGGACTTGTTACGGGTCTGCGGCTCAGGCGAGCTGGAACACCTGGTTCGCGATCACGACCACGATCAGGCCCGCTGCGAGGGTGATATAGGGTTTCATCCCCGCCTTGCGCACCTTGAGATCCGTCGTGCCGCCGACCGCGAGATCTTCGAGCATCTTGGCCGGGAACTGGCCCTTGTCGGTCACGTAGTGACGATAGGCAAAGACCGGCAGGATCAGCGCGATGGCGATGATCGCCGAGCGCAGCGTGCCCTCGCCCCAGACATTGGCCCCGGCACCGAGCAGCACCGCGTTGACGAAGGCCAGACCGCCACCGATCCAGAGCATGATCGTCGGCGCCTTCCAGGGGCGATGCGCATTGCCGTTGTCGATCCGGTGCAGCCAGCCGCTGTGCAGGTTCAGGAAGTTGAACACTAGGTAGCAGCAGTTCGAGACCGCGAGGACGAAGAGGTAGTCCGACATCATCAGCAGGATCAGGTTGAAGCCGAGGTCGGTCCACATGGCGCGGGTCGGGGCGCCGTGCTCGTTGGCATGGGACAGGAACTTCGGCAGCCAGCCATCGACGGAACCCTGGTAGAGCGTTCGCGAGGAGCCCGCCATCGAGGTCATGATCGCCAGAACGAGGGCGAGGAACAGCATCACCACCATGATCTTGGCGATGAAGGAGCCGCCCCCGACCATACCGGCCATGGCACCCGCCACGGCGGACCCATCGACGATGCCCGGCTCGAGCATGCCATCGACACCCAGAACCCCCTGGAAGCTCAGCGGCACCAGTGTGTAGATCACCACGCAGACCACACCGGCGGCGATGATCGCGCGCACCGTGTCACGCTGCGGATCGCGGAATTCGCTGGTGTAGCAGATCGCGGTTTCAAAGGCATAGGCGGACCAGGCGGCAATGAAGAGACCGCCAAGGAACAGCGTCGTGCCCTCGATGTTCCAGGAACCGGTGATCGGGATTACCGGGGTGAGATTGCTCGACAGCACGTCGCCGGTGAGCAGCGGCACCACGCCGACGATGAGCAGCGGGATCAGAACCGCGAGACCCATGATCGTCTGGATCTTGGCGGCGGCGGAAATGCCGTGATGCTGCGCCATGAACACCAGCAGCAGGATCACCGTGCCGACGATCGAGGTCGCATTGATCCGCAGGGTCAGGCCCTCGTTGAGGAAATCGAGGTTCAGCAGGGTGATTTCCCAAGCGTTGACCGCGGCTTCGGCGCCGAACATCGAGGTCAGCACATAGCCTGCCGCCAGACCGCCACCGATGGCGAGAACCGGGGTCCAGGCGAGCCAGTTACACCAGACCGACAGCGGCGCGATCACCTTGGAATAGCGCACCCAGGCGGCCGCACCATAGACCGAGGCGCCGCCGGATTTGCTCGGGAACAGCCCGGCGATCTCGGCATAGACGAAGGCCTGCAGGAAGCCGAAGCTCACCGAAAGCATCCAGATTACCCAAGACGGGTTGCCGACGGTTGCGGCGATGCCGCCAATCGAGAACAGCACCAGTGCCGGAACCCCCGATGCCATCCAGAAGGCATCCTTCCAGCCGATGGCGCGATGCAGACTGCCATCGCCCCCGGCCGGTGCCACGTTTTCGGTTGTTGTAACCATGTCGAATATCCCTTGTTGGTTGTCTTTCTGGTGAGCCCCCTGTCTCCGGGCGCTTCATTATTATTGCAGTTCACTTCACCCATACCGCGGACTGCGGCGGAAAATGTCCGAACATTTGCCTCTGAGGAAACTATTTTTCGTTTAGTATTGCTTTTTCGGGGCGCGACCTGTCAACTGTTCTCAGCCTTGCCGTTGAATTTTGTGGCCACAGCCTGCAAAAATTCTTCGCTGGAATGGCGGGAAAGTTGGGCAACATCAGGCCGGTTCGACCGGTCGGGCTGCAAGAGCCCTGAGCCCGGAAAATGAACGCAACGGCCCCTGCACCGCAGCGGGTCAGACGAATCAAGGAGTTTGACATGACAGCATCCTGGAGGTTTTCGGCCCTCGCAGACCGACACCGCGCCATGGGGTCCAACCTGGAAGACTGGGGCGGCATGGGCACCGCCTGGACCTATGACAAGGACCAGACCGAAGAATACATGGCGATCCGTACCAATGCCGGGTTCATGGACGTGTCCGGTCTGCACAAGGTGCACCTGGTCGGGCCACATGCCGCGCATGTGATCGACCGCGCCACCACCCGCAACGTCGAGAAGATCAAGCCGGGCCGCTCGTCCTATGCCTGCATGCTCAACGACGAAGGCAAGTTCATCGACGATTGCGTGATCTATCGCATGGGTCCGAACTCCTGGATGGTCGTGCACGGCACCGGTGGCGGGCATGAGCAGCTGACCATGGCTGCAACCGGTCGCGACGTTGACGTGCGCTTTGACGACAACCTGCATGACATCTCGCTGCAGGGTCCGAAATCGGTCGATTTCCTCGAAGAGCTGGGCGTGCCGGGCATCCGTGACCAGGTCTATTTCAGCCATCAGCACACCACGCTGTTCGACAAGCCGGTGACCATCTCGCGCACCGGCTACACCGGCGAGCGCGGCTACGAGATCTTCTGCCGCGGCCAGGACGCCGGGCATATCTGGGACAACCTGGTCGAGAAGGGCGCGCCGAAAGGCATCATCCCGACCCGCTTCACCACGCTCGACATGCTGCGCGCGGAAAGCTACCTGCTGTTCTATCCCTACGACAACTCTGAGATGTATCCCTTCGAGAACGAGAAGGCGGGCGATACGCTCTGGGAGCTGGGCCTCGATTTCACCGTCTCGCCGGGCAAGACCGGCTTCCGCGGGGCCGAGGAGCATTACCGTCTGAAGGGCAAGGAGCGCTTCAAGATCTACGGCGTCAAGCTCGACGGCAAGGAGCCCGCGGAAGAGGGCGCGCCGCTGATGAAGGACGGCAAGCAGGTCGGCGTCGTGACAATCGGCATGTATTCGCCGCTCAACGAGTGGAACGTCGGGATTGCCCGGATGCCGGTCGATTGTGCCGTGGACGGCACCCAGATGACGGTGAAGAACGAAAGCGGCGAGATCAAATGCGTCGCGCATTCGCTGCCGTTCCATGATCCGGACAAGAAGCGCCGCACCGCAAAGGGTTGACGGTTGCAAAGGCGCGGCAGAACATCTGCCGCGCCTTTCTCTAAAAAACGCAACAGGGGGACGATACTCAGGATGAGCACGTTCGAATTTCCGCCCTCGATCACCAGTCGGCCGGTCTATGGCAAGCTGGAGCCGCGGCCGGGCAAACATCATCTGATGATCGCGGATGCCGAAGGGGCCGAGGCGCTGATCGAGCTGGCCGCGCAGGATGCCGGGCTGATGAGCCGCGCGCATATCATCTACATTCCGGGCGCGACGGGCGATACATATATAAGCCAGCTCAAGGATTTGGGCCCGGCCCAGCTCTATGTGGGGCCGAGCTACGAGGCCGCGGTGCCGCGTCTGCGCCGAGTGCTGCAGGATGCGCATATGGGGTTGCAGGTCTATCTGACCGGTACCGAGGGGCTGATGGGTCAGGCGATGAACGAAGCCACGAACGTCGGCATCCCGCATACCGGCATCCAGACCGAGCATCGCGGCTCGGTGGCGCGGCGCATGCAATGCGTGCATTGCAAGGGAATCACCGAGAATGTCATGGTCGATCCCTTCGTCTGTTCCCATTGCGGTCTGCATCTCTTCGTGCGCGATCACTACTCGCGCCGCCACGCCGCCTATCAGGGCGTTCGGGTGGATGCCGAGGACCCCGGAAACATCCCACCAGCCACGGAGCTGTACTCATGAGCGCCGGAACCAACAAGATTCTCGTGACCGTCACCGATGTCGTGCCGGTCAATGACCTGGTCACCCGTTTCAAGTTCGAACGCAGCGACGGCGGCCCCTTGCCGACCTTCTCGGGCGGGGCGCATACGGTGATCGAGATGAAGGACGGGGAGACCACCCGGCTCAACCCCTATTCGCTGATGTCCGACCCCAACGACCGCAGCGCCTATACGATCTCGGTGCGCCGCGACGACGAGGGGCGGGGCGGCTCGCTTTTCATGCACCGCAAGGTGCGGATCGGCGACGAGATGGTGATCAGCTACCCGGTCAACCTCTTCGCGCTCGACCTGCGCGCCCGGAAGCACCTGATGATTGCCGGCGGGATCGGCATCACGCCGTTCCTTGCGCAGATCAAGCAGCTCAACGCCGCCAACGGGCATTTCGAGCTGCATTACGCCTGCCGCAACAAGGCGCTCGGCTCCTATGTCGAAGAGCTGAGCAGCGCGCATCCCAACAACGTGCATGTCTATTACGACGATGACGGCCAGGCGATTAACCTCGAAAGCCTGCTCGACGGGCAGCCGCTCGGCACCCATGTCTATGTCTGCGGTCCCAAGGGCATGATCAACTGGGTACGCGGCAAGGCCGAGGAGCTCGGCTGGCCGCGCGAGACGGTGCATTACGAGGAATTTCTCGCGCCGCAATCGGGCAAGCCGTTCACCGTGCAGCTGGCGCGTTCGGGCAAGACCTTCGAGGTCGGCGAACACCAGAGCCTGCTCGAAGCCATCGAGGCGGCCGGGGTCGATGCGCCCTATCTGTGCCGCGGCGGCGCCTGCGGGCAATGCGAGACCGATGTGGTGGAATATGACGGGGAGATCCTGCACCGCGATCACTGGCTGGAAGACGAAGAAAAGAAAAGCGGCAAGAAAATCATGCCCTGCGTGAGCAGATTCGAAGGCAAGATTCTCGTGCTGGACCGCTAGGGAGGAGCCAAGATGACAATCCAATTCAACGAAGAGACGTTCCGCGACGATTACACGTTCAAAAATTCACAATGGGCGATCGACCGCTTTCCGTTCCCGTTCCACGAAGACCATTACATGTATTCGGTCAACATGGAGCAGCACCAGGGCGGCCCCGAGGGCAGCATCTACGAGAAGCGTTTCGACGTGGACGAGCATTATGTCGCGGAAATGAAAGACCGCGCGCTGGTGCTGGCCGAAGACCCGCTGCGCTGCCAGTCGCTGCCGCATATGACCCTGGCGGGCTGGGATCTGCTGGAGCTGATCATGGTCAGCAAGTCCGAGGATTACCCGGACCTGTTCGAGCTGCACCGTGACGGCAACAACTGGCACTGGATCAACAAGCCGCTCGGCATCGAACAGAAATTCGTCTTCATGGATGAATCGACGCTGCCCTATGGCCCGATGGAATATATCACCCGCCAGACCCAGGGCGATTTCGCGGTGCTCGACCAGCGCGATGAGAACCTGTGGATGGATGCCGGCATGGTCACCACCCAGGCGGATTGGTCGCTCGATTTCGACATCGGGATGAATTTCTTCGAATGGCACGCGCCGGTGCCCAAGGCGCATGAGATGGGGATCTTCCAGCGGGCGCTGAAATTCCTGCTCAACATCCAGCAGGGCATGCCCGCGCGACGTCTGAACTGGACGATGACGGTCAACCCGCTGCTCGACACCAGCCCCGAGAACTATCACAAATGGGGCGTGCAGAAGACCGAGCTGACGCCGGAGAACATCGGCCGTAAGCAGCATCTGCGGGTCGAGCTGCAGACCTTCTTCCGCCTGCCGCGTTCCAATGCGCTGGTCTTCCCGATACGCTGCTACCTGATCGCGCTCGAAGACCTGGTCACGGTGCCGAAATGGGGCCGCCGCCTGCACCGGGTGATCCGCGATCTGCCCGAGGAGCTGGCGACCTACAAGGGCTTCATCGACAACCGCCCGATGATCGTCGAGTACCTGTCGAAATTCGACGACGGCCTGCCGACGTCCGACGGGATCTGGCCGGACAAGGAAACCGAGCCGCCGCTGCAGAAATAATTTCGCAAACCGCAGGGCGGTCAGCTGGCCTGCGGATAGGCGATGATGGAGAGATAGCGGGCCGGGAGTTTCACCAGAACTTCCGGCCCGTGCGGCGCATCGGCATCGAAGAACAGCGTGTCGCCGGGCTTGAGCGGATAGACCTCGTTGCCGTGACGATAATCGACCTCGCCTTCGAGCATGTAGATCGTCTCGATCCCGTCATGCTGGAACACCGGAAACACGTCGGATTTCTCCGACAGGGTGATCAGGTAGGGCTCGACCATGACGCCGCTGGCGTTGGAGCCGATATGCCCGAGCAGGTTGTACTGATGCCCGGCCCTTGTGCCGCGCCGTTCGGTTTCCACCCCTTCGCCGGCCTTGGTCAGCACCGCGCTGCGGGTTTCCTCGAAGCCGCGAAAAAACGCGGTCAGCGGCACGCTCAGCGCATAGGACAGGGCCTGCAGCGTGGTCAGGGAAGGCGAGGTATTGCCGTTCTCGATCTTCGAGAGCATACCGATCGACAGGCCCGTCGCCTCGGCGAGCGCGAAGACGGTCATCTTCTGCTGGCGACGAAAGGCCCGGACTTCCTTGCCGATGGCCACCTCCAGAACTTTTTCGCGTTGGCCGCCCGGCTTGTGCGGATCCTGGGTGAGCACCTTTGTGGATGCCTTCGGGTCGTGCTTGTCTTGCTTCATCGTCTTTCGCCTTTACCTTCGACCCGCGCGGGCGCCATATACCTGCCAACAAGTTACAACAACCAATCCTGGTTCTGGATCCGGAAATGCTCGAAAAAATTCATGTAGGTAATATTTCATGAATAGCAGAAAAAAATCAACAACCTTGGGCTTTCTGATTTATCCGGGGTTCCCGATGGCCTGTCTGACCTCGGCCATCGAACCCCTGCGCGCCGCCAACGAGATCGCGGGCGAGCAGGCGTTTTCCTGGCGGTTGATCTCGGAAACCGGTACGCGGGTGCGCTCCAGCGCCGAGGTGAGCTTCGATCCCGACCTGGCGCTCGAGGCGGTCGAAGACCTCGATTACCTGTTCCTGCTCAGCAGCCCGCAAGGCAGTTTCGAGAATCCGCGCGCCTCGGACGGACATCTGCGCCGTCTGGCGCGGCATGGCGTCAAGATGGGCGGCATCAGCGGCGGGGTGTTTCCGCTGGCGCGCTCGGGCCTTCTCTCGGGCTATGAATGCAGCGTGCATTGGTGCTATGAGGCGGCTTTCGCGGCGGAATTTCCCGATCATGAGATGACCGGCGAGGTGATCAACATTGATCGCAATCGCTATACCGTCTCCGGCGCGGCGGCGGCATTCGACCTGATGCTGCATCTTATCGAGGAAGAGCTCGGTGATGACGTGACCACCGAAGTTGCCTGCTGGTTCCAGCATCCGCTGGTGCGCGGGCAGGGGGTGCGCCAGAAGATCCCGACGGTGCGCAAGCAGAGCACTTCGGACATGCTGCCGCCGATCGTGGCGCAGGCGGTGGAAATTTTCGCAAGCCATATCGAAGACCCGATCGGGGTCTATGACGTGGCGCAGATCATCGGCGTCTCGGCGCGCCAGCTCGAACGCAGCTTCAAACAGGCCACCGAGCAGAGCCCGTCGCATTATTACCGGTCGCTGCGGATGAACGCGGCCCGGCAGCTAGTGCTTTATTCAAAGGATTCGATGACCGAGATCGCCAATGCCGTGGGCTATGCCAGCGCCACGCCGATGGTGCGGCATTACAAGGAAAGCTTCGGGCTGAGCCCGAACGAGGACCGCAAGACGATCAACATGTTCCGGGTCGAGAATAACCGTTCGATACCCTCGACCTGAGGTTTTTTCGCAATCAGATCGCGCTGCCCGCCGCGACGGTGAGCGCGTGATGGATCGAGCCTGCCGAAGAGCGCGGGCCGATGACGCTAAAGTGGCTGTCTTTTTCGCGACAGATCAGGAAACAGCCGAGATGTTCGAGCCGGGTGCGGGTGACCTGCCCCTGCGCCATGGCGCGGCTGTCGGCGTTGCAAAGCCGTTCCAGCGCGTCGTGACACCGCCTGCCGGTCAGGTCGAAGCGGCACCAGCCGTCGGTCTGCTCGGTGATGGAAGCCGTATCGCCGAGCGCCGATTTCACCTGTGCGGCGAGATCCTCGTGGCTGTCATGCGGGGCTTCGACCATCCATTGCTGCGGCCCGGTCCAGAAGGCGGTGAACGGCCCTTCCTGCGTCGAGGCGGCCACGTCGGGCAGGGCGGAGCCGAGAAATTTCTCGGCCGCCCCCGCTGCTTCCGCCTCGCGCCCCCGACGGGCCGCGATCGAGGCGAGCGCCCAATCAGGACATTCGGCGATCTGCAGCCCGTCGAAGCTGTCGACCTGCGGCGCGGTGCCGCCGAGCGGGGTGATGGGTTTCAAATCATGCACGGAGACGTTCTCCCTCTGGATCGACAAAATGGGCGCTGACGACTTCGACATCGACATCCGCGCCGGTCAGGGGCGTGACGAGGGTCAGGACCTCGCCGAGACGATTGCCCCCGTCCTTCAGGAAGCCGATGCCGATCGACGAATTGAGGATCGGCGAATAGCAGGCCGAGGTGACATAGCCTTGGTCATGCGCGGCATCGACCGGCGTGCCCTTGGTCATCAGGTGACCCCCGGCCGTAACCTTCTCCTCGCTGTTGAGCGGTTTGAACCCGACCAGCATCAGCGCATCGGGCTGATTGAGCCCTTCGCGTTCCGACAGGGTCGAGCCGATGCTGTCCTTCTTCTTGGAAACCATCCGCCCCATGCCGAGGTTCAGCGCCGTGGTCGTGCCGTTGAGCTCGTTGCCCGCGGCATGGCCCTTCTCGATCCGCATCACGCCGAGCGCCTCGGTGCCGTAGGGAACCACGTCGAATTCCTTGCCCGCTTCCATGATCTTGCGGATCAACGCGTCGCCATAACGGGTCGGCACCGCGATCTCATAGGCCAGTTCGCCGGAGAAGGAGATCCGGAACAGCCGCGCCCGCAGACCGCCGCAGACGGTGATCTCGCGGCAGGCCATGAATTCGAACCCCTCGTTGGAGATATCGAATTCCGGATCGACGATCTTCTGCAGCAGCTTGCGCGAATTCGGACCGGCCACGGCATATTGCGCCCAGGCCTCGGTAGTCGAGATCAGCTGCACATCCATGTCCGGGTAAAGGCACTGGCGCACGAATTCCATGTGCCGGTAGACCCCGACCGCATTGGCGGTGGTGGTCGTCATCACGAAGTGATCCTCCGCCAGCCGTGCGGTGGTGCCGTCGTCCATGGCGATCCCGTCCTCGCGCAGCATCAGGCCGTAGCGGGTCTTGCCGACAGCGAGCTTGGCGAAGGCATTGGCATAGACCTTGTTGAGGAATTGCGCCGCATCGGTGCCCTGCACGTCGATCTTGCCGAGCGTGGTCACGTCGCAGACCCCGACCGAAGAGCGCACGGCGCGCACTTCGCGATCGACGCTTTCGCGCCAGGTGGTTTCGCCGGGCTTGGTGAACCATTGTGCCCGCAGCCAGTTGCCGACTTCGACGAAGGTGGCGTTGTTCTCGACCGAGAACTTGTGGCTCGGGGTTTCGCGCACCGGGTGGAAGTTCTTGCCCCGCGCGCGGCCGCCGAGCGTGCCCATCGGCACCGGCGTATAGGGCGGACGGAACATGGTGGTGCCGACCTCGGGAATGGTCTTGCCCGCCAGCTCGGCCATGATCGCCAGGCCGCCCATGTTGGAGGTCTTGCCCTGATCGGTGGCCATGCCGAGCGTCGTGTAGCGCTTGAGATGCTCGACCGAGCGGAAGTTCTCCTGATGCGCCAGTTTGACGTCCTTGACGGTCACGTCGTTCTGCTGATCGAGCCAGGCGCGGCCCTTGCCCTTCTTGACGTACCAGAACGGGGTGATCTTCACCGGCGCGTCCTCGGCCTGCGGCAGGATCATCTCCGGCGCCGTGATGTCGAGGTCGCGCAGCGCTGCGGCGGCCTGTTCGCTGCCGGTATGCAGGGCGGCGGCGGTGGAGAAATCACCGTTGGCCGCACCCGCGGCGCTGAGCCCGACGGGGCCGGTCTCGCCCGGGACGAAGGCGGCGATCCGGTCGTTCCAGACCGGGCGGCCGCGCTGGTGGCAGGTCATGCCGACATTGGGGTTCCAACCGCCGGAGACGCCGAGCGCGCCGCATTCGATGGTCCGTTCCGAACCGTCGGCCTGCTGCACCTGGATGAAGCTGAGCCCCAATCGGCCCGACGTGTCGATCACCTGCGCCCCGGCGAGCAATTCGCAATCGGCGATGCGCGGCGCGTCGGGCCGGGTGTCGATCACCGCGGCAACCTTGACGCCCTTGGCGATCAGATCGACGGCGGTGCGGTGTCCGTCGTCATTGTTGGTGAAGACCGCGACACGCGGTGCTGCCGTCACCGCCCAGCGGTTGGCATAGGCGCGCATGGCGCTGGCCAGCATGATGCCGGGCCGGTCGTTGTTTTCGAACGCGATGGGCCGTTCGATGGCCCCGGCGCAGAGCAGGGCGCGTTTGGAATAGATCCGCCACAGGATCTGGCGCGGCTTGCCCGGTTGCGGCTGCGGCAGGTGATCGCTGACCCGCTCGACGGCGGAATAGATTCCGTGATCGAAGGCGCCGACGATGGTGGTGCGGCGCATGCAGCGCACGTTCGGCATGGCCTGCAGTTCCGCCAGCGTCGCGGCGACCCAGCCCTGTCCGGTCTGATCGCCGATGTCGAAGGTCTCGGCATTGAGCCGCCCGCCGAAGAGGTAATCCTCGTCCGCCAAAATCACCTTGGCCCCGGCCCGCCCGGCCCGCAGCGCCGCCGCCAGACCGGAGGGTCCGCCGCCGATGATCAACAGGTCGCAATGCAGGAAACCCTTGTCATATTCGTCCGGATCATCCTCCAGCGACAGCGAGCCGAGCCCGGCGGCCTTGCGGATGATCGGTTCGTAGATCTTTTCCCAGAAGGCGGCGGGCCACATGAAGGTCTTGTAGTAGAACCCGGCGGTCAGGAAATTGGAGAACCGGTCGTTGATCGCCATGGCGTCGAACTTGAGCGAGGGGAAGCGGTTCTGGCTGTTCGCCTCGAGCCCCTCGAAGAGCTCCGCCGTGGTGGCGCGTGTGTTGGGCTCCTTGCGCGCCCCGGTGCGCAGCTCGACCAGCGCGTTGGGCTCTTCGCTGCCCGCGCTCAGCACGCCGCGGGGGCGGTGGTATTTGAACGAACGGCCCATCAGCCGCACGTTGTTGGCCAGCAGGGCCGAGGCGAGCGTGTCGCCCGGATGGCCCTGGTAGGACTTGCCGTCGAAACGGAAGCTCACGGTACGCGACTGGTCGACCTGGCCGCCCGGCAGGCGGTTGGTCTGGCGCTTGTCCTGGCTGCGGCTGGTGTTGATGCCGCTGGAGATATGCTGCTGGCCGATCTGGCTGCCGTCTACCCGGTTGGTATAGGTCATTTGCTGCGCCCCCGTGCGCGGGCCACATCGCTGGCCATTTCGACATTGGTGATTTCATGGGTCAGCGTGTTGCGGGTGACCACGAGCCAGCTGCGGTCGCCGGTCTCGTGAAACCACAATTCGCGGTGCAGACCGGCCGGGTTGTCGCGCAGATAGGCGTATTCGTAGAATTTCTCCTGCGCGTCCTCGGCCTCCCAATCGGGCCGGTCGATCAGCGAGGCATCGCCGAGATAGGTGAATTCCTGCGCGTCGCGCGGTCCAAGAAGCGGGTGATTGATGATCATCTCGAAGGGCTCCTCAATGCAGGTTGGGCTGCGCGCCCATGCCTTTTTCGTCGATCATGTAACCGCGGCGGAAACGATCGAAACGATAGGCGGAGGCGTATTTATGCGGCGTGTCGGTGGCCAGCAGATGCGCGTAGCACATGCCCGAGGCCGGGGTCGCCTTGAAGCCGCCGTAGCACCAGCCGCCGTTGAAATAGAGACCGTCCACCTCGGTGCGGTCGATGATCGGCGAGCCGTCCATGGACATGTCCATGATGCCGCCCCACATCCGCAGCAGCCGCGCGCGGCCCAGAGCCGGGATCAGCGCCATGCCGCTTTCGCAGACATCCTCGACCACCGGCATGTTGCCGCGCTGTGCGTAGCTGTTGTAGCCGTCCGGGTCGCCGCCGAAGACGAGCCCGCCCTTGTCGGACTGGCTGCAATAGAAATGCCCGGCCCCGAAGGTGATGACCCCCGGCAGCACCGGCTTCAGCCCTTCCGAGACGAAGGCCTGCAGCACCGTGCTTTCGATCGGCAGGCGCATGTCGGCTTTCGACATCAGCCGCGAGGAGGAGCCGGCGACGCAGCTGGCCACCTTGCCGCCGCCGATGAAGCCGCGGCTGGTCTCGACGCCCTTGCAGACGCCGTTCTCGATGCGGAAACCGGTGACCTCGCAATTCTGGATGATGTCGACACCATGGCTGTCGGCACCGCGGGCATAGCCCCAGGCGACCGCGTCATGACGCACGGTGCCGCCGCGATGCTGAGCGAGGCCGCCCTTGATCGGGAAACGGGCGTCGTTGAAGTTGAGGAACGGGTAGCGCTCCTTGATCTGCGCGACGCTGAGCATTTCGGCATCGGCGCCGTTGAGGATCATCGCATTGCCGCGCCGGGTGAAGGCGTCGCGCTGCGCGTCGGTGTGGATCAGGTTGAGAATGCCGCGCTGGGAGACCATCGCGTTATAGTTCAGCTCCTGTTCCAGCCCCTCCCAGAGCTGCAGCGAATATTCATAGAAAGGCTCGTTGCCGTCGAGCAGGTAGTTCGAGCGGATGATCGTGGTGTTGCGCCCGACGTTGCCGCCGCCGATCCAGCCCTTCTCGAGCACGGCGATGCGTTTCTTGCCGTAGGTCTTGGCGAGGTAATAGGCTGTCGCCAGACCGTGACCACCGCCGCCGATGATGATGTAATCATAGCTCGCTTGCGGTTCGGGATCGCGCCAGGCTGGCTGCCAGCCCTTGTGCCCCGTCAGTGCTTCCTTGATGACCCTCAGACCTGAATAGCGCATGGATGACCTCACTCATTTGCGACACGATATTGGACCAAAACCGTGCCGCGATAAGCATCGGATCGGACATTCGTCCCCCCGGATCCGACAGGTGTCGCATTTTGGCAGATAACCGCCGCTGCGGATTTCCTTGGCGCGCCAGGCCGGGGTGGGCCGGGTTTTCAGCTGCAAATTCGGCGCGTTGGGCGGGGTTCCGCCGCGGCTCAGATCGCCGTCGCGGCACTGACGTCGAGCAGCCAATCCTCGACCACGCGGCATTCGTCGAATCTCTCCGCCTTGCGTGGACGCAGCAGGTAATAGCCCTGCTCGGTGCGCACTTCGAGATCGCCGAGCGGGCGCACGAGGCTGCCCTGTTCGAGATGACGATCCACCAGATGGCCCCAGCCGAGCGCCAGGCCGAGCCCGTCGACCGCCGCCTGAACCGACAGCGGATAGGTGTTGAACAGCGCCGCCTGGTCGGGCTCGACGCCGCTGGCCCCGGCCTGTGCCAGCCAGGTTTTCCAGACCATCCATTCCTTGCGCGCCGAGGTGACCTCGATCAGGTCCTGCTCGGCCAGTTTCCCCAGATCCGCGGCCGAAGGATTGGCGGCGAGATAATCGGGGGAGCAGACCGGGAACACGTTCTCGCCGAACAGAAGCTGGGATTCGTGGGTCGGCCAGTCGCCATTGCCGCGCAGGATCGCGAGATCGACCGAATCGGCAAGGCATTCGGTGTCGTTGTCCGAGGCGACCAGCATGATCTTGATATGTTTGTTGGCGCGGCTGAAGGCCTGCATCCGCGGCATCAGCCAGAGCGCCGCGACCGAATTCGTCGCCGCCAGCGTTACCGGCCGCACCTGATGCTCCGAGACGATACGCCGCGAGGCATCGCGCAGCCCCTGCAGCGCCGGCTTGATCTGATTGAGGAAGCGCTGGCCCTGCGGGGTGAGATGGATCGAGCGGTGGCCGCGCATGAACAGCGGCACGTTGTAATGATGCTCGAGCAGGCGGACCTTGCGACTGATCGCGGTCTCGCTGATGTTGAGCTGGCGCGAGGCGCCCACGAAACTCTGCTGTTCCGCCGCCGCCTCGAAGGCCAGCAGGTAGTCGAGCGGCGGCAGTGCCGGATTGCCTTTTTTCATTCTCGAACCATCCTAGACCGGGCAACGCGAACAGCGCCAGATATACGCGACTTATGGCTTTTGAAACCGGGGTTTGAAAGCCCTCTGGCGCTAAATAATGCGGGCTCAGAATATCAAAAAAACATTCAGAGAAAAGCCGCTTAAAGGTCAATATAGCCGCAAGTCCGAGCACTGAGTCGGGCGGCAAGTCACCCTGCGTCGGCCAGCGCTCTCGATGGCCTGAAAGTTCACTTCTGACATTGTTGAGTGGGATGCCCCTGTCATGAACATCAAACCAATCTTCCAGACCCCCTACGAACGTGCCGGCGTGGTGACGCCCGGCCTGCCCATTCTGCCCCATGGGGTCGAGCGCCATCCCGTACCCGGCGGCGGCAGCCGCGCGGTGCGGATCATGCAGGGCGACGAGATCACCGTGCAGGACCGCGAAGGTCTGCAACCCGTCGAGATGGTGTTCTTCGCCCCCGACGGCAGTTCCGATGCCGGGATGATCGGCGCCGAGGGCGGTCGCGATCCGGCCGGTCTGAAGGCCGCGCTGCTTTCCGATCCGTCCGGCGCCAAGGTCGTGCGCGCGCTCGATGCGGCCGGGTTCGATATCGGCCGCGCCGACGGCACGCTGGTCTTCGCCGACGGCTCCCATGCCGGGGATTACCAGACCTTCACCGCCTCCAGTGACGGTCTGCTGATTGTCTGCGCGCCCGGCGGCGCGATGGAGCCGCATGAGCAATGGGCCCCGACCGAGGTGGCGCTCTACGTCAAGCGCGCCCAGCCGGGTGACGTGAAGGGCGGGCTGCTGCCGCCCGAGCCGCTGGCCGATCCGATCGTCGATATCAACATCCTGCCCGGCGAGGCGAAAGCCTACGAGGTGCGCAAGGGTCAGTATATCCAGGTGCTCGACGTGCAGGGCCGCGAATGTTCCGACTTCCAGGCCTTCTCGCAACGCGCGCTGGACAAGGGGCTCGAGCGGGAGATCGACCCGACCACGACGCGCTCGCTGATGGGCTCGCTCTATCCCGCGCCCGGCCTCTTCGCCAAATACGCCACCTCCGATCAGGAGCGGATCGTCGAGATCGTGCAGGACACGGTCGGGCGGCACGACACTTTCGGCCTGGCCTGTACCGCGCGCTATTACGAGGAACTCGGCTACCCCGGTCACGTCAATTGCTCGGACAATATCAACGCCGAAGTCTCGCGCTATGGCATCCGTCCGCGCGGCGGCTGGCCTGCGATCAACTTCTTCTTCAACACCATGCTCGACGAGACCAACGCGATCAGCATGGACGATCCCTATTCGCGTCCCGGCGACTACGTGCTTCTGCGCGCGCTGACCGACCTGGTCTGCATCTCGACGGCATGTCCCTGTGACGTCGATCCGGCCAATGGCTGGAACCCCACGGACATCCAGGTCCGTACCTATGAAAAAACCAACGAATTCAGCCGCTCTATCGGTTGGCGAAAAACTCCGGAGTCGGATATGGAA
Source organism: Sulfitobacter aestuarii (assembly GCF_042685005.1). Lineage (NCBI taxonomy): Bacteria > Pseudomonadati > Pseudomonadota > Alphaproteobacteria > Rhodobacterales > Roseobacteraceae > Sulfitobacter > Sulfitobacter aestuarii. The sequence goes on from NZ_JBHUMP010000005.1 coordinate 20,654, forward strand.
GAGACCAAGAAAACCGGTTTTCACGAATGCTTTGCACGGCATACGCGTAACTTCGTGGAATATGCGGGCTATTGGCTGCCCAACCAGATGACCAACCACGGCGCCATCGCCGAATATTGGGCGGCGCGCGAGAAAGCCGTGGTGATGGACCTGTCGCCGCTGCGCAAATACGAGGTCACCGGGCCGGATGCCGAAGAGCTGATGCAGCTCTGCGTCACCCGCAACATGAAGAAACTGTCGGTCGGCGGCATCGTCTATACCGCGATGTGCTACGAACATGGCGGCATGATCGACGACGGCACCGTCTATCGCCTCGGCGAGACCAACTTCCGCTGGATCGGCGGCAATGACCAATCCGGTCTCTGGCTGCGCAAACAGGCGGTGGAGCGCGGGCTCAACGCCTGGGTGCGGGCCTCGACCGATCATCATTGCAACATCGCCATTCAGGGCCCGCTGTCGCGTGACATCCTGAAAGAGGTGATCTGGACGCCGCCGGAGCAGGCCACTGTCGAGGAACTGCCCTGGTTCCGCCTGACGATCGGACGGATCGGCGATTTCCACGGCCCGTCGGTCGTGGTCAGCCGGACCGGCTATTCCGGGGAGCTCGGCTATGAGGTATTCTGCCATCCCAAGGATGCCGTCGAGGTGTTCGACGCGATCTGGAAGGTCGGCGAGCCGATGGGGATGATCCCGCTGGGTCTCGCGGCGCTCGACATGCTGCGCATCGAGGCCGGGCTGATCTTCGCCGGGTCCGAATTCGACGACCAGACCGACCCGATGGAAGCGGGAATCGGCTTCACCGTGCCGCTGAAGACCAAGGAAGACGATTTCATCGGCCGTGCCGCGCTGGAACGCCGCAAGGCGAACCCGCAGAAGAAGCTGGTCGGGCTCGATCTCGAAGGCGGCATCGTGCCGGATCCGGGCGATTGCGTGCATATCGGCAAGCCGCAGATCGGCGTCGTCACCTCGGGACTGAAATCGCCGGTGCTCGGCAAGGTCATCGCGCTGGCGCGGATCGACGTGGCCCATGCCGAGCTCGGCACCGAAGTGGAGATCGGGCGGCTTGACGGCGAACAGAAGCGGCTGAAGGCCAAGATCGTGCCCTTCCCGCATTTCGATCCCACCAAGGAGCGGGTGAAGGGCAACTACTGAGCCTGATCGAAAGTCACGGGAAAGCCCCGCAACTCGGCGAGTTGCGGGGCTTTTTCAATGTCTCGCTTCAAGCATACCAATTTCCACCCTGTTGAATTCAAGCGGGGAGAGTGCGGGCGCCTCTTCAGGTTGAGAATGGGCGTGTCTAATTCGATGTGCCACAAAGAACTTCTACGCGTCACGCATCATTCGGGCCACTCAGGACCGGACCAATTTTGAACCAGATCGACGGATTTCCCCGGCGAACTGGTCCTTTCGGACAACCGGATCCAGGCGATATGCTAGGATAGCCCGGCGCCCGACTGGACCGGATTCGAGAAATACTACAATGTCAGTTCTCCGACATTATGGATTCGTCATTCCGCCGCCGCAGGCACAAACCGGTTTCAAGGCCAGAACATGAGCAACAACACACCCGAAGTCACGTCGCAGATCATCGCCAGCCATTCAGTCGGCGCAACGGTGCAGGTGGTGCTCGACAGGCTGTTCGCGCAGATCAAGAACGAGGAATACCCGCTCGACACAAGGCTGCCGTCGGAGCGGGCGCTGGCCGCGGAGCTTGGCGTGGCGCGCAACACGGTGCGCGAGGCGCTCGACGTGCTGGAGGCGCGCAACGTGATCAAGCGCCGCCCCGGCAGTGGCAGTTTCGTGACCTACCGCTCCGAACCGAGCGTCGAGAATGCCGATCTGTCGGTCGCCTTCGAAAGCAGCCCGCTCGATCATCTTGTGGTGCGTGGCATCCTCGAGCCCGAGATGGTGCGCCTTGCGGTCATCAACATGACGCCGCGCGACATCCGCGATCTCGAACAGCTGATGTCGGAGATCGAGGCCGTGCGCACCGATGTGGCCGAATTCATCAAATGCGAGGAAAACATCTATCGCAAGATCGCCGCGGGCACGCGCAACCCGCTGCTTGCCTCCTGTTACAACCTGGCGATCGAATCCTGTCGCGCCTCTTTCCGCACGACGCTGCTGCGCCGTCATCTGACCCCCAAGCGCATCCTCGAATATCAGCAGCGCTACAACACGCTGTTCAACGCCATCGCCTCGCGCGATGTCGAGCGGGCAGTGGAATTCATCAAGTTGCACCTGATCGAGGAACAGAAGCTGCTGCTGCAGGACCTGTGATCAGAGCGCCGGGGTGCGGGCGTTGAAATGTGGCTGCGCGGCACCGGTGGTGAGCCGCTGGTCCCAGAGCTGACCGAGCGCCGACATTTCCTCCTTCAGCGCGCCGCCGTGACGGGCCAGCCAGTCGGGGATGGAACCGAAATCGACCACCCGCGCCTTGCCCTCCTGAATTGACACGACGGGCCAGTCGCCGACCAGCGCATTATCGATGCCGAACATGTCCTCGCCCCACCAATGCGCCGGGCCGAAGGCGTGGGAGACATGGCCGAGCTGTTTCATCGCCGCGAGGACGGAAACCGAATTGACGCTGTTGCACTTCTCGACGGCGGAATGCCAGATGTCGAGGATCGCCGCATATTCCCAGCTCACCGCGCTCCAGCTGTCGGGAAAGCGGCGATTGTATTCTTCAAAGAAAACATGCGGTTGATTAAAGAAAAATGATTTCTCGCGCAGCAGCGGATCGTCAAAATCCGGAAACTGGAAAATCGTGCCTTCCATGAATTCGACCGAGGTGCGCGCCACCAGAAGCTCGTAGTGATCGAGCGTGCAGGAGATGATCTGACCCTTGAATCCCTGCTGATGCGCATATTCCGTCATCGCATGGACCATCGGCGTATAGCTCGTGCACCAGCACAGGATATCCGGCTCCGCCTCCAGCATCGGCTGCACGATCGCGGCGGCATCGGTGCAATCCGCCGGATACTGGATCTCCTTGACCAGCGGCATGTCGGCAGCCCCGAAAGCGGCGCGATAGGTCGCCAGAGAGGGCAGGCCGAGCGCGTCCTTCTGGCTGCAGAGCGCGACCTTCCTGAGCCGGGGCCGGTGCCTTGCCAGCCAGTCCACGCCGGTGACATTGTAGATCGGATGCAGCTCGCTCGGTGCGATCAGATAGGGCGTGTCGGGGGAAAGATCGCTGGGCAGCAGGGTCGAGGTCAGGATCCTGCGTTCGGCGAGGTAATCAAGGATCGGGGTGATCGTGTCGCCGCCGAGCATCAACAGCAGCCGGACCCCGTTCTTCTCGACCAGCTGCTGCGCCCCGGCCATGGCCCGGTCGCCGTCATAGCCGCAATCATAGGGCAGGATCTCGATCGGATAGCGGCGGCCGCTGATCATCAACCCGCCGTTGCGGTTGAGTGAATCCGCCCAGATCTGACAGCCGTTCAACCCCGGCAGCCCCCAGGATTGGACCGGTCCGCTCAGGGGGGCGAGGAATCCGACGCGCACCGGTTCGTTCATCCCGACAGAGAGCCGCGGAAAGGAGGAAGAAATCGCCAGACGATGTGCGAAACTGGAAGGGGCCATGGCTCCAAGTAGCACCAATTTCTCGATTTTTCACCAATTATTAACCCGATCTGGAAAAATCTTGACAGTTTGGTATAAGAAATTGCACCATTTAGAGAACCAAAAGTACCAAACCTATCATTTGGTCCATACCAATGGGAGAAACATAATGACAGCAAAACGAATCGCGATTATCGGGGCAGGACCTTCGGGCATGGCCCAGATGCGGGCCTTCCAGTCGGCGCAGCAAAAGGGCGAGGAGATCCCCGAAGTCGTCTGCTTCGAGAAGCAGAGCAACTGGGGCGGGCTCTGGAACTATACCTGGCGTACCGGGCTCGATGAATATGGCGAGCCGGTCCATTGCTCGATGTACCGTTACCTCTGGTCGAATGGCCCGAAGGAAGGTCTCGAATTTGCGGATTACTCGTTCGAGGAGCATTTCGGCAAGCAGATCGCCTCCTATCCGCCGCGCGCGGTGCTTTTCGATTACATGGTCGGCCGCGTCGAGAAGGCGAAGATCCGCAAATGGATCCGCTTCAACTCCCCGGTGCGTTTCGTGCGCTACAACGAGGCGGAGGAAAACTTCACCGTCACCGTGCATGACCAGATCGAGGATTCGACCTATGAAGAGACCTTCGATCACGTGATCTGCGCCTCGGGCCATTTCTCGACCCCGAACGTGCCCTTCTATGAGGGCTTCGACACGTTCAACGGCCGCATCCTGCACGCCCATGACTTCCGCGACGCGCGTGAATTTGCCGGGCAGGACATCCTCGTTGTCGGCTCTTCCTACTCGGCCGAGGACATCGGCTCGCAATGCTGGAAATACGGCGCCAATTCGATCACCTCCTGCTATCGCAGCGCGCCGATGGGTTTTGACTGGCCCGCGAACTGGGAGGAGAAACCGGCGCTCGAACGCGTGGACGGAAAGACGGTCTATTTCAAGGACGGCACCACCCGCGAGATCGACGCGATCATTCTCTGCACCGGCTACAAGCACTTCTTTAATTTCCTGCCCGACGACCTGCGCCTCAAGACCGCCAACCGTCTGGCCGCGGCGGATCTCTACAAGGGCGTGGTCTTCGTCAAGAACCCCAAGATGTTCTACCTCGGGATGCAGGATCAGTGGTTCACCTTCAACATGTTCGACGCGCAGGCCTGGTGGGTACGTGACGCGATCATGGGCAAGATCGACGTGCCGAGCGACCCCGAGGTGCTGCAGGCCGATGTCGAGGAACGGGTGGCGCGCGAGGAAGAAAGCGATGATGTCAAATACGCGATCAAGTATCAGGGCGACTACATCAAGGAGCTGATCGCGGAGACCGATTATCCGAGCTTCGACGTCGATGGCGCCTGCGAGGCTTTCTATGCCTGGAAGCAGCACAAGATGGACGACATCATGGCCTTCCGCAACAATTCCTACCGTTCGGTGATCACCGGTACGATGGCCCCGGTGCATCACACGTCCTGGAAAGACGCGCTCGACGATTCACTTGAGGTCTATCTGCAGAACTGATCGGCTCGGGCGCGGCGGTTCCCTGTCGTCGCGTCTGCCGCATATGAACAGCACGGCGTCGGCGCTCCCGCGTTGGCGCCGTATCGTGTTTTGTGAAAAAGGCTCAGTCGCCCAGGCGCACGCTGCGGTCGGACTTGCTGACCTCGGCGCTGGAAAAATCGCCGATGCGCAGCAGCGCCTGGTTTGCGACGACGGTGATCACCACCAGTGCCAGCATCGCCATCAGAAACGCTTTCATCTCATGCCCTCTTGCTGCGACGGATACGGTCTTCCCGGGTCGGTTCGAGATCCTTGAGCCAAAGGGAATGATGCTCCCGTGCCCATTGCTCCTCGACCTCGCCGCTCGCCATGGCATCAAAGGCCCCTTCCATGCCGACCGTGCCGATATAGATGTGAAAGAAGATCACGGCCGTCAGGACCAGGCTGATGATCGCATGCCAGAGCTGGGCATATTGCATCTCCTCCTGCGGCGCGAGCGGGTAGGGCAGCGGGTCTTGCCCGAACCAACCGGGCACGCCCCAGTCGTTGAGCGCCGAGAAGGTATGACCGAAGAGATTGAACTCGAAGGGAAACAGCAACGACAGCCCGGAGAGCGAGATCGACGTGCCGAGCAGGATCACCGCCCAGAAGACCAGCTTCTGCCCGGCGTTGAATTTCTTCGCCGGGGGATGGCCGCCGCCGAACATGCCGCCACCGCGCAGCAGCCATTTGACGTCGGACGGATGCGGCAGGTTGTGCGCCACCCAGAAGACGAAGACCATGACCAGCGCGATCATGAAGGCCCAGGAGATGTTGTTGTGCAGCCATTTGGTGACAATCGCGACGGTTGAGAAGGCCTCGAGCCCGAAGACCGGGATCAGCAGCTTGCGCCCGAACAGCGAGATCAGCCCGGTCAGGCCAAGCACGATGAAGGAGCCCGCGAGCAGCCAATGGGCGAAACGCTCGATCGCCTTGAAACGGGTGATCGTGCGGCCGGTCCTGCGCCCTTCGATCCGCATCCGACCGCGCAGCAGATAGAAGATCAGCAGGAGCACCAGCGTGCCGACCAGCAGACCGCCGCCATAGACCAGCAGCGGCCCCCGGCGCACCTGCAGCCACCACATGCCGCCATCCTGGATCAATGTCCGCGCCGCCGGGCCCCGTTGCAGCGTCGTCACATCGGCCACGTCATAGCGCAGCGCCCGCCACATGTCGGCATCCGAGGCGCCGCCGAGCGTGCCGAGCGGGCTCGACAGGGCCGGCGCTGCCTCGGGATCGCCGATATTGCGGCGGCGGAATTCGTCATCGACCTTTTGTGCATTCTGGCGGCGCAAGATGTCGTCGAGCGTCTGCGCACCGCCGGTCTCGGCGCGCGGCTCCGGCACGGTCTCCTGCGCCGAGAGGGGGCCAATCAGGCCGAAGAGCAGGGCGATGACGGCGAGAAGACGGAACATCTATGCGTTTCCTTGCACTGGAGTGACCGGCAGCGGCCCGCGACCGGGCCGCCGGTGAGGCAGGGCAGCGCCGTTCAGCCGCCCTTGCGTTCATAGGCGGTGCCCCAGCCCCAGGCGCCGGACCCGAAGCCGCGCGCCACCACGCGCTCCCGGTAAATGGACGAAACGTCATCGCCATCCCCGGCCAGCAGCGCCTTGGTCGAACACATCTCGGCGCAGAGCGGCAGCTTGCCCTCGGCGATCCGGTTGCGGCCGTATTTCTGGAACTCCGCCTGGCTGTGGTTTTCCTCCGGGCCGCCAGCGCAGAAGGTGCATTTGTCCATCTTGCCGCGCGAGCCGAAATTTCCGGCCTGCGGATATTGCGGTGCGCCGAAGGGGCAGGCGTAGAAGCAATAGCCGCAGCCGATGCAGAGATCCTTGGAATGCAGCACGATGCCGTCCTCGGTCTGGTAGAAGCAATCGACCGGGCAGACTGCCATGCAGGGCGCGTCCGAGCAATGCATACAGGCGACCGAGATCGAGCGTTCGCCCGGCTGGCCGTCGTTCAGCGTGACGACCTTGCGCCGGTTGATGCCCCAGGGCACCTCGTGCTCGTTCTTGCAGGCGGTGACGCAGGCGTTGCATTCGATGCAGCGTTCAGCGTCGCAGAGAAACTTTGCTCTGGCCATGGTGAGAACTCCTTATGCTGTCCAGATCTTGCAGAGAGTCGCCTTGGTCTCCTGCATCTGGGTTACGCTGTCATAGCCATAGGTCTGCGCGGTGTTGCAGGATTCCCCGAGCACATAGGGATCCGCGCCCTCGGGATATTTGTAACGCAGATCATCGCCCTCGAAATGCCCCCCGAAATGGAATGGCATGAAGGCGACACCGACGCCGACCCTTTCGGTCACCATCGCCATGACCTTGACCTTGCTGCCCTCCGGCCCCTCGACCCAGACCTGGCTGCCGTCGCGGATGCCGAGGTTGTTGGCGTCGCGGGTGTTGATCTCCACGAACATCTCCTGTTGCAGCTCGGCAAGCCAGGGGTTGGAACGGGTTTCATCGCCGCCGCCCTCGTATTCAACCAGCCGACCCGAGGTCAGGATAATCGGATAATCCTCCGAGAAATCCTTCTGCTGGATCGATGCATACATGGTCGGCACCCGCCAGAACTGCTTGTCCTCGTAGGTCGGGTAATCCGCCACCAGATCGCGGCGCGCCGAATAGAGCGGCTCGCGGTGCAGCGGCACCGGGTCGGGGAAGGTCCAGACCACGGCGCGGGCCTTGGCATTGCCGAAGGGCGCGCAGCCATGCTTGATCGCGACCCGCTGGATGCCGCCCGAGAGGTCGGTCTTCCAGTTGACCCCGCCGGTGTCCTTCTCGAAATCGGAAGGAATCTCGCCCTGCTGGGAGGTTTCACCGACTTCCTCATCCTTGCTGGCCCCGCCGTCATCCGCCGGTGCATTGGTCAGCGGCGCTCCGTCAGGATAGCCCGCGACATTGTTGATGCTCGCGACCTCATCCTCGGTCAGGTCCTTTTCCCAGCCGAGATCGCGCAGCATCTGCACCGTGAACTCGGGATAGCCGTCCTTGATCTCCGAGCCTTTGGAATAGACCCCCTCGGCCAGCAGGTTGTCACCGTCACGTTCTACCCCGAACCGGGCCCGGAAGGTCAGCCCGCCCTCGGCGACCGGCATCGACATGTCATAGAGGACGGCGGTGCCGGGATGTTTCATCTCCGGCGTGCCCCAGCAGGGCCAGGGCAGTCCGTAGAAATCCCCGTCCGCCGGGCCGCCCGTCGCGCGCAGGGTCGTGCGGTCGAACGTATGCTGGTTGGCCATGTGCATCTTCATCCGCTCGGGGCTCTGCCCGGTATAGCCGATGGTCCACATGCCGCGGTTGAACTCGCGGGTGATGTCCTCGATATTGGGCTCTTCGCCCTCGTCGATGGCGATGTTGCGGAACAGCCGGTCATGGAAGCCGAACTTTTTCGCAAACAGGGCCATGATCGTCTGGTCCGGCAGGCTCTCGAACAACGGCGAGACGATCTGGTCGCGCCATTGCAGCGAGCGGTTCGACGCGGTGACGGAGCCGCGGGTCTCGAACTGGGTGCAGGCGGGCAGCAGATAGACGCCGTCGGTCCGGTCATGCAGCACCGCCGAGACGGTCGGATAGGGATCGACCACCACCAGCATGTCGAGCCGCTCCATCGCGGTCTTCATCTCCTTCATGCGGGTCTGCGAATTGGGCGCATGGCCCCAGAGCACCATGGCGCGGGTGTTGTCAGGCTGGTCGAGGTTCTCCTTGTCCTCGAGCACCCCGTCGATCCAGCGGCTGACCGGGATGCCGGTGAGGTTCATCATCGGCGTGTCGCCGACCGTCGCATCGGAGAACCGGCTCTTGAGCCAGTCGAGATCTTCCTCCCAGACCCGGGCCCAATGCGCCCAGGCGCCTTCGGACAATCCGTAATAGCCCGGCAGCGTATCGGCGAGCACGCCGACATCCGTGGCGCCCTGCACGTTGTCATGGCCACGGAAGATATTGGTGCCGCCGCCCGCGCGGCCCATGTTGCCGAGGGCAAGCTGCAGGATGCAATAGGCGCGGGTGTTGTTGTTGCCGTTGGTATGCTGCGTGCCGCCCATGCACCAGACCACGGTGCCGGGCCGGTTGTTGGCCAGCGTACGTGCCACGCGCTCGAGCTGCTCGGCCGGTGCGCCGGTGACCCGCTCGACCTCGTCGGGGGTCCATCTGGCGACCTCCTCGCGGATCTGGTCCATGCCCCAGACCCGGGTGCGGATGAATTCCTCGTCTTCCCAACCGTTCTCGAAGATATGCCACAGGATGCCCCAGACCAGCGCCACGTCGCTGCCGGGACGGAAACGCACGAATTCGTCGGCATGGGCCGCGGTGCGGGTGAATCGCGGGTCGCAGACGATCAGCGGCGCGTTGTTCTCCTCCTTGGCCTTCAGGATATGCAGCAGCGACACCGGATGCGCCTCCGCCGGGTTGGAGCCGATCAGGAACATCGCCTTGGAATTGTGGATGTCGTTGTAGCTGTTGGTCATGGCGCCGTAGCCCCATGTATTGGCCACCCCGGCCACGGTCGTCGAATGGCAGATCCGCGCCTGGTGATCGACGTTGTTGGTGCCCCAATAGGCGGCGAATTTGCGGAACAGATAGGCCTGTTCGTTGCTGTGCTTGGCCGAGCCGAGCCAATAGACGGAATCCGGTCCGCTCTCCTCGCGGATCTTCATCATCCCGTCGCCGATCTCGTTGATCGCCTCGCCCCACGAGATCCGCACCCATTCGCCATTGACCTTCTTCATCGGGTATTTCAGCCGCCGCTCGCCATGGGCATGTTCGCGCACGCTGGCACCCTTGGCGCAATGCGAGCCGAGGTTGAAAGGGCTGTCCCAGCCCGGCTCCTGGCCGGTCCAGACGCCGTTCTCGACTTCGGCGATCACCGTGCAGCCGACCGAGCAATGGGTGCAGACCGACTTGATCCGCTCCACCGCGCTGGCCGCGGCATCCTGGGCGCTGGCCCGTGTCACCGTGCCGCCGGTGCCCGCGATCGCGGCAAGCCCGCCGATGGCGAGGCCCGAACCGCGCAGGAAACCGCGCCGGTCGATGCCCCGCGGCGCCGCGCCCTGGGTCGGCGCGTTCGGGCTGCGCCGGGTGAAACCGTTGGTCTTCTTCCTGAGCATGGTCATTCTCCCTGTAACGGCGCCGGGCAAGTGGTGATCCGGCGGAGGGGGCGCCCGCGGGGCGTCCGGACTGGTCTCGACTTGGGGTCAGAAACGCGCGCTTTTGAGATAGGCGCGGGTATGTTCGGTATCCTGCAACCGGCTCGACGACAGGTCGACCGGCGCGGCTTGAGCCGTATCGGGCCGGGCCGCGACCACGACCGCCGCGCCGGGCAGGGCGGTGCCCGCCAGTTTGAGGAAGGACCGGCGGCTGGTGCCCTTCTTGTCGCAGGCCGCCGTGCCGGTGCCGTTCCCCTTGTCACCGTGTTTATCGTCACGCATCGGATTCACTCCTCTTATCAATTCCGGCGAACAGCGCTCGCCGATTGTCACGCGACCGCGTCGCCCGCTCAGCCACTGCCGAGCCGGAAGGCTTCACGTTCGATATCCAGCAGGGCGGCGCCGACCGCACCTACCGAGGCATAGAGCACCGAGGCCCGCGCACCCTGCAGATCGCTGAAGAAATGCGGCGCCCAAGGGCCGATATGCTTGTTGAAGAATTGCTTCTGCTGTTCGAGCCCCGCCGGGCTGGCGAAGCGACCGACGATCAGCCCGCCCATCATCTCCATCAGCGAGGCGATATTGTCTTCGGGTTCAAACACATTCGGCGCGCGGGTAATCCCCAGGGCGGCCATGTCGGTGCGCAGCCGCGCCAGCGGTTTCTCGTTGAGAAAGCCGGTCATGTAATAACTGGCATAGGGCAACAGCTCGCCCCGTCCCAGACCGATGAACAGCGCGTTGTATTCCCGGCGCACCGCCTCCGGCCTGCTGGCCCCGGCGACCCGCGCGAGCCCGGCGATTGCCTGGCCGAGCGCGGAACCGTCGCCGCGCAGCCCGGCGCTCTGCGCTAGCAGCGCCGCCGCGGGCGGGCCGGAGAGCATCAGTCCCAGATAATCGTAGAGATCCGCCCGCAACCGGTCTTCTTCGAGTATCGCGGTATCTTCGGCCACGAGGGTCATCACATATCCCCGTCAAAATAAAACACCATCCGGCGCGGTTGCAGCGTGGCCTCCTCAGGCTCGCGCGGCATCTGCGCCACCGGTTCCGCGGCCTGTGCGACCTGCTGATCGCGCGGCTGGGGTTCCGGATTCCTGTCGTCCAAATCTTCCGTCTGGCCTTGCCTGGCGGTATCATCATCCAGATTTTCGACTTTGTCGAGCGCCGCGTCCGACGGGCTTTTCACTGCCTCCGCCTGGCGCTGCATTTCGACAAGATGCGCCGTCAGGCCGCGTCCGACCTGATAGCTGGTCCGCACCGGCCCGTTGTCAATGCTGGCGGCGAGGTAATCCTCGTCGTAATCGTTGAGCCCGTCGACGCAGGCCAGCACCGGATTGCTGCGCCAGAGCCTGCGCAGCGCGCGCTGGCGGATCCGCTCGGGCACGGCACGGGCGAGATAGGCCGAGAAATCGTCGCCCTTTTCGAGCGTGTCGGGATCGGGGAGGTCGAGCTCTGCGAGGATCTCGGCATCGCTGCGCTCGGCCAATGCCGCTTCTTCTTCCCTTTCGCGCGCCGCCTGCACTTCGGCGGCTTCCGCCTCGGCCTCGGCCTGCACGGCGGCGCGGCGGCGCGCCCAGAAACTGTCTGGCGCGCTCATGGCTGCCCGGCCTTGCGCCGACCCGGCGCGCGGTAGACGTCGCTTTCCTGCGCGATCCGCGGATCGCCGATCCCGTCCTCGACGCGGTCCACCCGCAGTCGGTCGCGGCGACGCTTGACGAAGTTCTCCTCCTCGTGATGTCGCTGCACGAAATCGCCGATCCAGGCGCGCATCCCCTCGGGCATTGTCAGTTTCTCGACCAGCGCCTCGTCGGAATCGCAATAATCCTGCGCCTCATAGGGGGAGGCGGTAAGCAGCACGGCCTTCCACGGAATGTCGGCGCGGCTGTCATCCGGGCGCAGCACCGCGTAGAGCGAAGGCTCTCGCGCCTGCAATTCATGCAGATAGGCTTCGGTATCGGAAACGAACAGCGTCAGCGGCAGCGTCGCGGCGTGAAATTCGGTGATCCCCTCGACCTCGCGCAGGACCTTCCACTCCGCTGGCCCGGCACCGGGCAGCAGCGCCACCGCACGCCAGACATGGCGCGCCCAGCGGGTCACGCCGGGCGCTCTGCGCAGCACGATCCCGACCGGGATCGATTGGGCCTTGGGGAAGACGAACGACACGTGGACACCTGAAGGTTACGACGCGGAATGATTACAGCGTGCAAGATACGCTGGCCCGAGTGTAACTTAGATCGGGTAAAAACCAAGCCATATCTGCATGCTCCGGTATGCCGGGGCCGTCAGTTTGGCGCGGCGCGGCAAATCGCCTTTGCTTTGCTGCGGATTCATGCCTAGCTGTGGGGTGAACCAAGGGGGCGCCATGAAGAAAACTCTGTTCCTCTGTGACTGCCTCGGCACTCAGGAAATCGACGCCGATGCGTTGCAGGGCAGCGGCGGTCTGATCTGTTCGCGGGTTCACACCGCGCTGTGCGATGCCGAGATCGGCGCGGCAGCACAGGCGATCGGCAGCGGAGAGGTGATGATCGCCTGCCAGCAGGAGGCGGCGCGCTTTGCCGCGCTGGCCGAGGATCTGGGCGCGCCGGTTCCCGATTTCGTGGATCTGCGCGACCGGGCAGGGTGGAGCGACGGCAGCGGCGATGCGACGCCGAAGATGGCGGCGCTGGTGGCGGAAGCGGCGCTGGAAACGCCCCTGCCGAAAACGCTCGACGTGGTCTCGGAAGGCACCTGCCTGATCCTCGGGGCGCCGGATGCGGCGCTTGCGGCGGCGCAGAAGCTGGGCGATCTGCTGGCCGTCACCGTCCTGATCCCGCATGCGGATGAACTGCCGGTTACCGGCAGCTTTGACGTCATTGTCGGACATTTGCGTCAGGCCAGCGGCACCTTGGGCGATTTCCACGTGGTCATCGACGCCTTTCAGCAGGTCGTGCCGGGCGGGCGCGGCGCGCCGCAGCTCACGCCAGCACGTGACAGGGCGCGCTCGCAATGTGACGTGATCCTCGATCTCAGCGGGGGCACCTCCCTGTTTCCGGCGCCAGAGAAGCGCGACGGCTATCTGCGCGCCGATCCCGGCAGCATCACGGCGGTGGCCGATGCGGTGCTGGCGGCGAGCCAGATGATCGGCACCTATGAAAAGCCGCTCTATGTGCGGCTCGAGCCTAGCCTCTGCACCCATTCCCGCGCCGAACAGCCCGCCTGTTCGCGCTGTCTCGATCTCTGCCCCACCGGCGCGATCAGCCCGGCGGGTGAGCATGTCAGCATCGACCCGCTGGTCTGTGCCGGTTGCGGTGCCTGTTCGGCGGTCTGTCCCTCCGGAGCGATCAGCTATGATGCGCCGCCGGTCGATCATCTGTTCCGCCGCATCGCGACGCTGGCGCGCGGTTATCGCGCGGCGGGCGGGCAGGGTGCCGCATTGCTGGTGCATGACGCCCATGGCGCCGAGATGATCCGCCTCGCCGCGCGTTTCGGTCGCGGCCTGCCTGCCGAGGTGATCCCGCTGGAGATCGAGGCGCTGGCAGGCTTCGGCCATGCCGAAGCGCTGGCGGCGCTGGCCAGCGGTTTCGCCTGTGTCGATATCCTGCTCGCCCCGAACAGCGAACGCGACGTCCTGCAGGCGCAGGCGGATCTGGCCAATGCCATTGCCGGGGCCGCACCGGTGGCGCTGCTCGATATCGCCGATCCCGACATGCTGGCCGAGCAGCTCCATGCCCGTGACACGCTGCCCCCGCTGATCGACACGCCGATCCTGCCGCAGGGCAGCCGCCGTCAGGTCGCAAGGCTCGCCGCCCGCACACTGCGTCCCGAAGCAGAGGTGATCGCGCTGCCCGAACAGGCCCCCTATGGTGCCGTGCTGGTCGATACCGACGCCTGCACCCTGTGCCTGGCCTGCGCGGCGCTCTGCCCCTCGGGGGCTCTGGGCGATAACCCGGACCTGCCGCAGCTGCGCTTTCAGGAGGATGCCTGCCTGCAATGCGGGCTCTGTGCCAATGTCTGCCCTGAGGATGCGATCACCCTGCAACCACAGTTCAACCTGACCGAAACGGCGCTCACGCAGGTGGTGCTGAACGAGGAAGAGCCCTTCGCCTGTATCGAATGCGGCGTGCTGTTCGGGGTGAAATCCACCGTCGAGAAGATCATGGAGAAGCTCGCGGGCAACCATGCCATGTTCGCCAAGCCGGAAATGGCGCGGATGATACAGATGTGTGACAATTGTCGGATCAAGGCGCAGTATCACAGTGAGAACAACCCCTTTACCGGGGCCGAGCGGCCAAGGGTGCGCACGAGTGAAGATTACCTTTCAAAGCGCCGTGATCATTGAGATAAGACGGCAGATGCAACGCGTCATTCAGCAAAGGAGAATAAGATGAGCGAAGACTTCAACATGTCGATGCGCAAGTTCCTCAAACAGGTCGGCGTGACCTCCCAGCAGGCCATCGAAGAGGCGATGCGCGAGGCGGGCGACACGGCGGGCAAGACCTACAAGGCCAAGGTGGTGCTGACGATCGAGGAGCTCGATCTCGAACATGAAGTGACCGGAAAGATCGCGGGGCAATCCTGACGTGAGCCTGACCCGGGAGCAGGTGCTCTCCGAGTTGCGCCAATGCGCCGATCCGGTCAGCGGGCAGCCGCTGACCGGGGCCGGGCTGATCAAGGCGCTGACAGTCGAGGACGGCGCAGTGCGTTTCGTGCTCGAGGTCAGCGGTGCCCATGCGGCGGCATATGACGGGCTCCGGGAGACCGTCGAGGCGCGGCTGAAGGTGCTGCCGGGGCTGAAAAAGCTGTCGGTCGTGATGACGGCGCACAGCACGCCGAAACCGCCGCCCGACCTCAAGCTGCAGCGCCGCGCCGAACCTGCCGGACCGGAAAAGGTGCCCGGTGTGGACCGGATCATCGCGGTGGCTTCGGGCAAGGGCGGGGTCGGCAAATCCACCATTGCCGCCAACCTTGCCTGCGCACTGGCCGCCGAGGGCCGCCGCGTGGGGCTGCTCGATGCGGATGTCTACGGGCCAAGCCAGCCACGCATGCTCGGCGTGTCGGGCCGACCGGCCTCCCCGGATGGCAAGACGATCCTGCCGATGCGCAATTTCGGCGTCACCATGATGTCGATCGGGCTGATGACCAACGAGGATCAGGCGGTGGTCTGGCGCGGGCCGATGCTGATGGGCGCGCTGCAGCAGATGTTGACGCAGGTGCAATGGGGCGCGCTCGACGTGTTGATCGTCGATCTGCCGCCCGGCACCGGCGACGTGCAGATGACGCTGGCCCAGAAGGCACAGCTCGATGGCGCGATCATCGTTTCCACACCGCAGGATGTCGCGCTCCTGGATGCGCGCAAGGGCATCGACATGTTCAATCAGCTCGGCACGACTATCATCGGCATGATCGAGAACATGAGCACGCATATCTGCTCGCAATGCGGCCACGAGGAACATGTCTTCGGCCATGGCGGCGTGGCGGCGGAGGCGGAGAAGCTCGGCGTGCCGCTGCTCGCGGAAATCCCGCTGCATCTCGACATCCGGCTGGCCGCCGATGGCGGCGCGCCGATCGTGGTGTCCAGACCCGAAAGCGCGCAGGCCGCCGGGTTTCGCAGCGTCGCGCAGGCGCTGATCGCATCCGGCCACGCATGACCGCCACCCCGGTCTTTCCGCCGCTGTTTGCCGGGCGCGATGCGCACGGCGCGTATCCTTTCGCGCTGGCCTGCACCGAGGCGGCGCGTGGCTGTGACGCCGGGCTGGTCGTCTATGATCTGGCACCGGATCGGCTGCGCGCGGCGCTGGTCTTGGCCCCCGAAGTGGCTTTGCGGGAGGCTGCGGCGATGCTGCCGCTCTGCGGGGTCGGTTTCCAGAACGCGCTCGGTGCGCTGGCGCCTCCCGAGGTTGCCGTGCATCTGGGATGGGCCGGGGAACTTTATGTCAACGGCGGACATTGCGGGCGGCTGACGCTTGGCGCCGCGACGCGTGATCCGGCGGCGTTGCCCGATTGGCTGGTCGTCGGGCTGACGCTCGACCTCTGGCCCGCCGATGACGAGACCGGGCTGACCCCTGAGCTCACGGCGCTCTATGCCGAAGGCTGCGCCGATGTCGATGCCATGACGCTGCTCGAAGCCTGGGTGCGTCATACGCTGGTCGAGATCAACGCCTGGGAAGAGGACGGTCCGGCGCGGCTGCACCGCGACTGGCTCGGTCTGGCGCAGGGGCTTGAGAAGGAAATCGAGATCGCGGGGCAGCGCGGTATCTTTACCGGGGTAGACGAGCATTTCGGGCTGCTGTTGAAAACCGGCGACAAAACCGCTCTGATCCCGCTCACCGATCTACTGGAAGAAACGCCATGAAACTTGCCCGTGCCATCCATTTCGACGACAGCGACACCCGCGTCTTTCACAACCCGGCGCGCACCGGCGAATGGTGCCTTTCGGGAGGGTTCGAATTTTCCAACTGGAGCGAAGCCGACCTCACCGGCAAGGCGCGACAGGCCTTTGCCAATGGCTGGCTCGGATGCGAGACTTTCGGGCGGGTCAGCTTTGTCGCGGTCACCCGGATCGAGCGCAGCGAATATAACGCGCTGGTCGATATGCTGGCGCAGCATTTCGTCGAGATCTACGGCGCTCCGTCGCTTGAGGCGGCGCGCGGCGTGGCGCTTGAGGAGCTGGCGCAGATGGCCGACCTCTGCGACGAACATGCGCCCAACACGCTGCTGACCGTGGCGCGCGCGCTGACCGAATCCGGCGTGCGCGAGACCTATCGGGTGATCGAGGCGCAGGAGGCCGGGCTGGAGCAATTCGCCATTCACGGCGCGCTCGACGAGGAGCCGCATAAGCATTGAGCCGCCACCACCGCGGGCCGACTGCTAACGCGCCAGCATGGGCAGGAACAGCACGAGGCCGGGAAAGGCGATAATGACCAGAATCCGGACGATATCGGCCAGCACGAAGGGCAGGATGCCCCGGTACATCTGACCGACCGACAGGTCATCGACCACCGATTTGATCACGAACAGGTTGAGTCCCACCGGCGGGGTGATCAGCGACAGCTCGGTGACCATCACCGCGAAAATCCCGAACCAGATCGGATCAAAGCCAAGCTCGGTGACGATCGGGAAGAAGATCGGAATTGTCAGCAGGATCATCGACAGGCTCTCCATGAACATGCCGAGGATCAGGTAGATTCCGAGGATCACCAGGATCACCGCAATCGGGCCGAGGCCCATTGCCAGGATCAGGTCCGACAGGGCGCGCGGCAGGCCGATGAGGTTCATGAAATTGGAAAACACCAGCGCCCCGATCAGCACCAGAAACAGGCTCGCCGTGGTCAGCACCGTCTCGACCAGCGCATCGACCAGACCGCGCCACGACAGGCTGCGCCGCCAGAGCGCGAAGCCGAGCGCGCCGGTGGCCCCGAC
Organism: Sulfitobacter aestuarii; assembly: GCF_042685005.1. Lineage (NCBI taxonomy): Bacteria > Pseudomonadati > Pseudomonadota > Alphaproteobacteria > Rhodobacterales > Roseobacteraceae > Sulfitobacter > Sulfitobacter aestuarii. The sequence continues at coordinate 38,281 of NZ_JBHUMP010000005.1, forward strand.
GCCTCCCGCCTCGGTCGGGGTGAAGACGCCCTGATAGAGCCCGCCGATGATGGCGATGAACAGCAGCAGGATCGGCCCCACACTGCGCAGGTAGTGCAACCGCTGCGACCAGGGGGCGCGCGGGGCGGCGGGGGCAAGTGAGGGGTCGATCTGCGCGGTGATCCGGATTGCGGCGAGGTAAAGGCAGATTGCCAGCGCGCCGGGCAGGATGCCGGCGATGAACAGCGCGCCGATGTCTGTGCCCGTGGCGATGCCGTAGAGCACCAGGATCACCGAGGGCGGGATCAGGATGCCGAGCGTGCCGCCCGCCGCCACCGCCGAAGCCGCGAAACCGTCGGCATAGCCATAGCGGCGCATCTCCGGCACCGCGACCTTGGCCATGGTCGCCGCCGTGGCAATCGACGAGCCGCTGAGCGCCGAGAAACCGCCGCAGGCCAACACGGTGGCCGAGGCCAGACCGCCGCGCATATGCCCGACGAAACCGTGACAGAGCCGGTAGAGATCCTCCGACATCCGCGCCTTGGTCACCAGCACACCCATCAGGATGAACATCGGCAGCACCGAGAGTTCGTAGGACATGGTGGCATTGATCGGCAATTGCCCGATCATTCCCATCGCCGTGCGCTCGGAAATGCTGAGCCAGATCCCGGCCAGCCCGATCAGCAGCATCGCGAAGGCAATCGGCATCCCGCCCATCATCAACACGAAGACCCCGGCAAAGGCGATCGCCGCACTTTCCCAGATACCCATCAGAGCTGCCCTATCTTGCTGTCGGTCTTCGGGGTTCTGTGGCGCCACGCCTCGTAGGCACAGAGCAGGAAGGCGAGCGCGGTCACCGCGAGCATCACCGCCATGCCCTGCGCGATCAGCCCCTTCGGAATGCGCAGCTCCATGGTGACCTCGCGATAGGTCAGCAGCCGCTCGCCCTGCAACCAGACCCGCCAGGCCATGAAACCGCTCAGGCCCGCGCCGACCAGATCGGAGAACAGCGTCAGCAGGTCGCGCAGTCGGGGCGGCATCCGGTCCGTCAGGATCGTGACGCTGATATTGCCGCGCAGCCGCACCATCAGCGGCAAAGCGGTGAATACCATCAGCCCCATGCCGATCTCGATCATCTCGAAACCACCCGACAGCGGATTGCGCAGCAGGTAGCGCATGACCACGCCGGTGAAGGTCACCGCCATGACGAAGGCCGCGATAGCGCCCGACAGCCAGGCCAGGGCGCGTGCGAAACGGTCGTACAGGGCAGTGAGCGCGATCATCGGCAGGGCTCTCTCCGGGCGCGGGGGACGTCATAGGGCCGCAATGGGTTGCGGCCCTGTCTAAGCGATATCAGAGGTTTACTTGGCGACGTTCACGCTCTTGTCGGCGCGGTAATGGTCCACCATGGCGCGGGCGTAATCAAGGATCTGCTGTCCCTCGAAGCCCTTCTCCGTGGCTTGGGCCAGCCATTCGGTCTCCAGCGGCTGCAGCTTCTCGCGCGCCGCGCCAACCTCGCCCTCGGGCAGGGTGATGAACTCGACCCCCTGTTCGTTGAGCTTGCCCTCGCCGTAGGCATCGCCGTTGCTCCAGGCAAAGCCCGACAACATCGCGATCCCCATGCCCGAATGTTTCTCCACCGCCGCCTTGTGCTCCTCGCTCAGCGCGTCCCAGCTCTGCTGGTTGAAGGCCACCCAGAATGTATCGGTGTAAAGCCCGCCGGGGATCCGTGTGATCGAGGTGATGACCGGCGTAATGCCGAAGAAATCAATCGATTCCGAGGGAAAGGTAATCCCGTCCGCCACGCCGCGCGACATCGCCGTCTGCGCCTCGGTGGGCGGCAGCTGCACCGGCGAGGCGCCCAGCTCGGACATGATCCGCCCGGTCACGTTGCCGCCGACACGGATGGTCTTGCCCTGCAGATCCGCCAAGGTCTCGACCCGGCCCTTGGCCATGTTGATATTGGGGTTGGAATGGGTGAAAAGACCCACCACATGCGCGCCCTCATGCTCCCCATATTCGGCGCCGAATTTCTCATAGGTCAGCCAGGCGGCGGCGGAGCCGGCCCAGGGGTCGGGCGACATGAAGGGCAGGTCCATCACCTGGGTCATCGGGAAGCGTCCGGCGTTATGGCCGCTGACGCCATAGCCGACATCGAAGGATTGATCGAGCAGCAGGTCGAACTGCGCCGGGGGCGGGCCGAGGGGTGAGGTCATGATCTCGAATTTCAACGTGCCGCCGGTCTCGTCTTCGATGGCATCGGCCCAGGGCTGCAGAATGCCCGAAACGATCAGGTGATGCGGCGGCAGCCAGGAGCCGATACGCAGCGTCGTGCTGTCCTGTGCCAGCGCGGGCAGGGCGCTTGCCCCGGCGAGCAATGCAGCGCAGATGGAGGTCTTGAAAAATGTCATTCCTGTCTCCTGTTGTTGTCGGATAATTCGGGCTCGGTCAGAGCTCTGTCGGCCCGCTCAGCTTGAAGATCTCCAGCGCATCCGCTTCCGGTCCGCCCCGCGCCATCAGCAGGCGGAATTGCTCCGCCGCGAGCGCCGTGAAGGGCGCGGGCGAGGTGCTGGCCTTGGCCAGATCATGCACGGAATCCAGATCCTTCAGCATCGTACAGACATGGCCGAGCGGCGGATTGTGCTCTGCGTTGACCATGCGCGGCATGAAGATCTGCAGCGGCTTGCTGTCGGCAAAACCGCCCGCAAGCGCTTCGGGCAGACGGGTGGCATCGACCCCGGCGTTGGTGGCTAGCCGGGCGGCTTCGGCCAGGACCGCCATGGTGCAGCCGACGATCACCTGATTGCAGAGCTTGGTGGTCTGACCGGCACCCACGGGCCCCATCAGGGTGAACCGAGCGGCCATCTTCAGCACGATGTCCTCGACCTTGCGAAACGCGTCTTCCGGCCCGCCCGCCATGATCGCCAGCGTTCCGGCCTCGGCACCGGGCACGCCGCCGGAGACCGGCGCATCGAGCCAGATCATCCCGGTCTGCGCTTCCAGCCGTGCCGCCATTTCGCGGGTGGCATCCGGCGCCATGGAGGAAAAATCGACAAGGATCGCCCCCGTTTTCGCGCCTTCGGCAATGCCGCGCGGGCCGAAGACCGCCTGTTCCATGGCCTTGGTGTCGGTCAGGCAGGTGAAGACGATATCCGCTCCCTCGGCCACATCGGCGGCATCCTTGCCCTGTCGCGCGCCCTGAGCCACCAGCGGCGCGGCCTTGGCCCCGGTGCGGTTCCAGACCGTGACATCCTGCCCGTCCGCGACCAGCCGCGCCGCCATCGGCGCGCCCATCAATCCGGTACCGATAAAGCCCAGTCTCAACGCCTCGCTCATGACTTCGCTCCCTTGTCGGTCGCGGCCGCACGGCGCGGCTCGGGCCATTGCGCATTGCCCGCGTGGGTCACCGCCCCCTCATGGGCCTGCCCGACGGTCGCGGCGTATTTCTGCAACAGCCCTGCACGGTGGCGGCTTTCCGGCGCGACCCATTTGGCGCGGCGTTCTGCCAGCTCATCGTCAGGGACATTGAGAGTGATCGTCGCCGCCTTGCCGTCGATGCTGATCTCGTCGCCGTCCTGCACCAGCCCCAGCGGCCCGCCCGTGGCCGCCTCCGGTGCGGCGTGGCCGATGCACATGCCGCGGGTAGCGCCGGAAAAGCGCCCGTCGGTGAGCAGCGCGACCTTCTCGCCCATGCCCTGACCATAGATCAGCGCGGTCAGCCCGAGCATCTCGCGCATGCCGGGGCCGCCTCTCGGCCCTTCATTGCGCACGATCAGCACTTCACCGGCGGCGTAGTCGCGCCCATGCACCGCGATCACCGCGTCATCCTCGCTCTCGAACACCCGCGCTTTCCCGGTGAAACCGAGCGATTTCAGCCCGGCGACCTTGAGCAGCGCGCCATCGGGGCAAAGGTTGCCCTTGAGCACCACCACACCGCCCGACGCCATGATCGGATCACTGAGCGGGCGGATCACCTCGCCATCGGGGGCGGGGGCATTGGCGACCTCCACGGCGAGGCTGCGCCCGGTCACGGTCAACGTGTCGCCATGCATATACCCGCCCGCGATCAGTTCCTTGATCACCACATGGGCGCCGCCGATCTCGTAGACATCCTTGGCGTGATATTTGCCGCCGGGGCGCAGATTGCCGATGAACGGGGTGCGCTGCAGCACTTCGGCCACGTCATCGGCGGTGAAGCGGATCCCGGCCTCATGGGCGATTGCGGGGATATGCAGCGCGGTATTGGTCGAGCCGCCGGTGGCGGCGACGATGGCGCAGGCGTTTTCCAGCGCCTTGCGGGTGACGATCTCGCGCGGCAGGGGACCGCCGCGTGCGATCATCTCCATCACCAGCGCCCCGGCGCGTTGTCCGATGCCTTTACGCTCGGCATAGACGGCCGGCACCATCGCCGAATTCGGTACCGTCAGCCCCAGCGCTTCCGCGACCATCGCCATGGTATTGGCGGTGAATTGCCCGGCACAGGCGCCTATGGTGGGCTTGCAGGCCTCTTCGAGCTCGGTCAGCTCATCCTCACTCATGGTGCCAGCCTGCACCGCGCCGACCGCCTCGTAGGCATCGAGCACCGAGACATCGCGCCCCTGAAACCGCCCGGGTAGCGCCGATCCGCCATAGACGAAGACCGACGGCACGTTGCAGCGTACCATGCCCATGATCACGCCCGGCAGGGTCTTGTCGCAGCCGCCATAGCCGACCAGCCCGTCATAGGCATGGCCATGCACTACCGCCTCGATGGAATCGGCGATCAGCTCGCGGCTCACAAGGCTGAACTTCATCCCCTCGTGGTTCATGCCGACCCCGTCGGAGACCGATATCGTGGTGAATTCGCGCGGCGTGCCGCCAGCCATGGCGACACCTTCCTTGGCATATTCGACCTGCGCGTAATGGGTCATGTTGCAGGGTGTCGTTTCGCCCTTCTGGCTGACCACGCCGACCATCGGTCGCGCGATGGCCGCATCATCCAGCCCCATGGCGCGCATGAAGGCGCGGTGCGGCGCGCGATCGAGACCATCGGTGGTGATCCGCGATCGCAGAGGTTTGCCCTGACTATCCGACATCGCAACCTGCCCCCTGCTTTATTTTAAGCTTGAAAGAAACTATCCTTCATATTCATATATGAACAGAGGAATGTGAACGGGTAAAGGTGGCGATGCGGCTCTGCGCAAATATTTCGATGCTGTTCACCGAGCTGCCGCTGGCGGAGCGGGTGGGCGCGGCTGCGCAGGCCGGTTTCGACGGGGTCGAGGTCCAGTTCCCGACGATTAGCGATGTGGCCCCCCTGCGGGACGCCAGCGAGGCGGCGGGCATCCCGATCGTGCTGATCAACGTGCCCCGCGGGCTCGGCGATGCGGTCGGGCTCGCGGCACTGCCGGGGCAGGAACAGGCCTTTCGCACCGCGGTCGAGATCTGCGGCAGCCAATGCCTGACGCTGGGCGTCCACAAGGTCAATGTACTGGCCGGACGGCCGCCGCCGGAAGCGGCGCGCGATGCCTGTCGCAAGGTGCTCGCACGCAATCTCCAGATGGCGGCGGATCTGCTCGGCGGGCTCGGCGTGCGGGTGATGGTGGAGCCGGTGAACCCGCACGACGTGCCGGGATTTTTCCTCGACGGGCTTACCCCCGCGCTCGACCTGCTGTCGGATCTCGATCATCCCAACCTGGCGCTGCAATTCGATCTCTATCACATGTCGATCAACGAGCCGGATCTGGTCGCGGCGATCCGCCGGGCGGGCGCGCGGATCGGTCATGTGCAGTTCGCCGATACGCCGGGACGCCATGAGCCGGGCAGCGGCTCGGTCGATTTTGCCGCCGCGCTCGGGGCCTTGGAAGAGATCGGCTATCGAGGCGAAATATCGGCCGAATATCACCCGCGCGGCAGGACGCAGGAAGGGCTCGGCTGGATGGCGGCTTTCAGGGAGATGATGGCATGAGCGCCAGCGACCATCCGGCGGGCGAGATCGCGCGCGACATCCTGCAGGGCAGGACGTTCAACCCCTATCCCGACACGCGGCCGCGCAGCCTTGCCGAGGGGTATGCGCTGCAGGATGCGGTGGTCGCAAGGTTGCAGCGCGATGGCGCGCGCGGTGCTGTCGGCGGCTGGAAAATCGCCGCCAATTCAGCGGCGCTGATGCAGAGATTCTCCATGAGCGAACCGGCCAGCGGTCGGGTCTTTGCCGATCAGCGCCATGCTTCCCCGGCCCGCCTCAAGGCCGCGGAATTCGCGCAATTCGCCTATGAGCCCGAGATCGCGGCGGTGATCGGCCAGCGGCTCGCGCCACCGGACGCGCCTTTCGAACGGGCGGAGATCATCGACGCGGTGACACGCTTCGTTCCGGCGCTCGAGCTGCTCGACATGCGCAGGGTCGATGTGCTGACCAGTCACATGCCCGATATCATCGGGCAGAACATCACCAATGCCGGGGCGGTGATCGGCGGGCCGGGGATCGCTCCCGACGCGCTCGACGTGGCGCGGCAGCGGATGATCGTCACGATCGACGGACAGGATGAGCTCGACGTGACCGGCGCCGCGCCCCAGGATCCCTGCGCCGCCGTGCTGTGGCTCGCCAATCACCTCGCCGCCCGCGGCCTCACGCTCGAAGCGGGGCAGGTCGTCCTCTGCGGCACCCATGCGCCGATCCGGTTGCTGCCCGGACCGGCGCGGATCGCGGTGGACATGCCCGGCATGGGCAGCGTCAGGCTCGATCTCGTCTAGGCGGCCCGGAACAAGCCTCTCTCCCCTCGTGTTTGCCCTTCAAGGTAGTAAACCGCGACGCTGTGCCGATGTGGACGCGGTGAAAGGAGATTAAGCATGTTCGATTGGATCACCGGATTGCTGGAGCAGGGCGGCTATTTCGCCACCGCCTTCCTGATGTGGTTCGAGAACATCTTTCCGCCCGTCCCGTCAGAGCTGGTCATGCCGCTGGCCGGTTTCCTGGTCTATCAGGGCAAGCTGACGCTGATCGGGGTGTTGCTGGCCGGGACGTTCGGCTCGCTGCTCGGCACCTGGCTGTGGTATCTGGCGGCGCGCAAGTTCGGTCAGGAACGTCTGCGGCGGCTGGTGGAGAAACACGGCCGCTGGCTGACCATCAGTACCGACAATCTCGACCGTGCCTCCGACTGGTTCGAGCGTCACGGCCGTATGGCGATCCTGCTGGGTCGCATGGTGCCGGGGGTGCGCACGCTGATCTCGGTGCCTGCCGGGCTGACCGGGATGAAGACGGCGCCGTTCCTGCTCTATTCCCTGATCGGCACGCTGATCTGGAACAGCGGTCTCACCGGGCTCGGCTATCTGCTGGGCAGTCAATATACCCGCGTCGCGCAATGGCTGAATCCGGTTACCAATGTGCTGCTCGCGGCGCTGGTGTTGATCTACCTCTATCGTCTGGTGACCCATAAGGGCGCGGAAAAGAGTGGATAAATCGTTGTGATCGTGGAACCTTGGAGCTGCCGGGAACGTTGCGCAGGCACAGGGAAGCAACGTCCGGGCCGCGGGCGAATTGAAGAATTGACGGCAGGGAAGGGCGGCGTCATGGGTTCAGGCGTGAGAGATTTGGCCGCTGCTCAACGCTCTTGCCCTTGTCTTCCATTCGTTGCTTCACCGGTCGCGCCCACGTGACGGCGCGCACTCACCTTTCCATGCGGAACGCTACGCTGCTTGTCGGCCTGCTCCTGTTGGCGGGCTGTGCCGGTCGGCAATCGGTGCTCGATCCTGCGGGCGAGGATGCGCGCGATCTTTTCGACCTATTTCGGGTGATGGTGATTGCCGCGTTGCTGCTCTGGGGGGCGGTGGCGCTGCTTTTCATCTATGTGACGCGGATCAACGTCAGCGCCATGCCCCGCAAGCTCGCCGAAACGCTGATCGTCGGCGGCGGGATCGTCTTTCCGGTGCTGCTGCTCGGGGCATTGCTGGCCTATTCGCTGCCGATGATGGGCGCGCAGCGCCAGGAGGGTGACGGGCTGGTGGTGCGCATCACCGCCGAGCAATGGTGGTGGCGTGTGGAATACCTGCCCGCGGACGGGGGTACGCCGGTAATCGCCGCCAACGAGCTGCGCCTGCCCGTCGGCGCGCGCAGCGAGCTGATCCTCAACGCGCATAACGTCATCCATTCCTTCTGGGTCCCCGCCCTGGGCGGCAAGACCGACATGATTCCGGGGCGCGAGACGCGGATGAGCCTGAAGCCCGAGCGGACGGGCGTCTTCCGGGGGCAATGCGCCGAATTCTGCGGCGCTTCCCATGCGCTGATGGCCTTCGAGACGGTCGCCATGGCGCCGCAGGATTTCGACGCCTGGCTCGCGGAAGAAGCACGCGACGCGGCAGCGCCGGGCGATCCGCTAGCGCAGGCGGGGGCCGAGGTTTTCGCGCGCGAGGGCTGTGGTGCTTGTCATGCGATCCGCGGCACAGAGGCCATCGGCCGGGTCGGGCCCGACCTCACCCATGTCGGCGCGCGCAAGTCGCTGGGTGCCGGGATCCTTCCGATGGAGCGTGGGGCGCTCATGCGCTGGATCGGCCATGCGGAAGGCCTGAAGCCCGAGGTGAAAATGCCGAGTTTCGATTATCTCGAAGAAGATGATCTGCGCGCGCTTGCCGCCTATCTGGAGGGGCTGACGTGAGACCGCCGCAGGATGAGCTCGCGCCGAAAGGCATCTATCCACCCAGCGAGGAGATGTTGGACCGACCGGTGCCGCAAGAGCTGCAGGAGGCGCAGAAGAAACGGCTGCGCGAGACCTGGGCGACGCCGAAGGGCTGGCGCTATATCTCCGCGGTCAACAATACCGAGATCGGGGTCTGGTACACGCTGACCGCGTTCGGCTTCATGCTGCTGGCCGGGGTGCTGGCGCTGCTGATGCGGGTGCAGCTCGCGGTGCCGGACAATACCTTCCTCGATGCCGACCGGTTCAACCAGTTCTTCACCATGCACGGCTCGGCGATGATGTTCCTCTTCGCGGTGCCGATGTTCGAGGCGATCTCGATCCTGCTGCTGCCGGGAATGCTCGGCGCGCGCGACATGCCGTTTCCGCGGCTCTCGGCCTATGGCTACTGGTGTTTCCTGATCGGCGGCATCTTCGTCATGGGCTCGCTGCTGTTTGACGTGGCACCGAAGGCGGGCTGGTTCATGTATCCGCCGCTGGCCACGCAGGAACAGGGAGTCGGCTCCGACATCTGGCTGCTTGGCCTGTCGTTCATCGAGGTTGCCTCCATCGCCGCCGCGGTCGAGCTGATCGTCGGGGCGCTGAAATGCCGCCCGCCGGGAATGCGGGTCAATATCATGCCGCTCTATGCCTGGTACGTGCTGGTGGTGGGCGGCATGATCCTCTTCGCCTTCCCGCCGCTGATCGCCGGGGATTTCCTGTTCGAGCTCGAACGCTCCTTCGACTGGCCGTTCTTCGACCCGACGCGCGGGGGCGATCCGATCCTCTGGCAGCACCTGTTCTGGATCTTCGGCCATCCGGAGGTCTATATTATCTTCCTGCCCTCGATCGCGATCGCCGCGATGATCGTGCCGACGGTCGCACGCCGCCCGATCGTCGGCTATTCCTGGATCGTGCTCTCGGCGGTCGGCACCGGCTTCCTGAGCTTCGGTCTCTGGGTGCATCACATGTTCACCACCGGCCTGCCGCAGCTCAGCCTCGGTTTCTTCTCCGCCGCCTCCGAGGCCGTGGTCATTCCCACCGGCATCCAGCTCTTCGCCTTCATCGCGACGCTGATGGTCGGGCGGGTCAGGATGACCCTGCCGATGCTGTGGATCGCCGGCGCGCTGGCGATCTTCGTCGCCGGGGGGCTGACCGGGGTGATGCTGGCCATCGTGCCGTTCAACTGGCAGGCGCATGATAGCTATTTCGTGGTGGCGCATCTGCATTACACGCTGTTCGGCGGCATGGTCTTTCCGGTGCTGGCGGGGGTCTATTACTATTACCCGTTCATCGCCAAGAAGATGCTGAGCGAGCGGCTCGGCCGCTGGGCCTTCTGGTTGATCTTCTCAGGCTTCAACATCACATTCCTGCCGATGCATCTCACCGGGCTGAAGGGCATGCCGCGCCGCGTATTCACCTATCCGGAAAGCGCGGGATGGGATCTGCTGAATCTGATTTCGAGCATCGGCGCCTTCGTGGTGGCGGCGGGATTCGCGGTCTTTGTCTATGACCTGTTTCGCCCCAAGGGCCGCCAGGGACAGATCGACCGCAATCCCTGGGGCGGAGGCACGCTGGAATGGAGCCATGACGTGCCGGAGGAGAACTGGGGCAACCGCTCGGTGCCCTACGTCACCAGCCGCTATCCGCTCTGGGACCAGCCGGATTTCCTCGCCCGGATGGACCGTGGCGGCTACTATCTCCCGGATGCCGAAGAGGGGCGGCGCGAAACCATCACCACCTCGGTGATCGATGCCAAGCCGCTGGTCGTGCAGCGCGTGACCGGTCCGGCCTGGGTGACGATCTGGGCGGCGCTGTTCACCGGCGGTGCCTTCATCTTTCCGACCTTCCACATCTATCCTCCGGCGATCATCTGCGGTGCCTTCGCCATTGTCTGCGTGCTCTATTGGCTCTGGACCAGCACCGCGCGGATCCCGGAGAAGGATCACAAGGACGTCGGTCTCGGCCTGTCGCTGCCGACCTATGCCTCGGGGCCAAAGGCGGTGGGCTGGTGGGCGGTCTGGATCACCATGCTCGGGGATTCCACCGCCTTTGCCAGCCTGATCTTCGGTTTCTTCTTCTACTGGACCGCGCGGCCCGACTTCCTGCCCGAAGGCACCGCCCATGCCGAAGCGATCGTCGTTGCGCTGGCCGTCGTGCTCTATGTGCTGTCCTGGGGGCTGACGTTGGCGGCACGCGAGCTCAACCGACGCGACAGCGTTGCTCTGGCGCGCGGCGCGTTGGCAGCGGGGGCGCTGGCGACCATCGGCGCGGCGACCCTGGTAATTTTCTCGGTGCTGGATCTGGAGCCGACCGCCCATGTCTATCCGGCGCTGATGTGGGCGCTGATGATCTGGCTGGTGGCGCATTCGGGGCTTGGCGCGATCATGCAGCTCTATTGTCTCGCCGGGTCGCTGTTCGGCAAGCTGACCCCGCGCTATGACGCCGATCTGTGGAACGTGACGCTGTTCTGGCACTTCATGGTGTTGACCGCGCTGGTCACCGGATTCGTCATGACCATCGCGCCGAGGGTGCTGGGATGAGCGATATCGGCAGAAATCAAGAGAGCGCCGAGTTCCGCGAGGAGGCGGATTCTCTCTGGCGGCTCACTCTCGGCCCCCTCGTCTGGGCATTGCATTTCGTTATCAGCTATGGCGCGACCGCGCTGGTCTGTGCGCGGATAGCAGGGTCGGCAGAGGCCGTGGCGCTGCTGCGGCTCGGGATCGGCGCGCTGACATTGCTGGCCGTGGCGCTGATCCTCTGGCTCGGCTGGCGTTCCTGGCGGCAATGGGACGTGATCCGAGATCGGGATTGGGAGAATGACCAGGGCCACAGCGAAGACCGGCATCAGTTCATGGGCCATGCCGGGTTTCTGCTGGCGGTGATCTCGCTGATCGGGGTGGTCTACGTGGCGCTGCCGGTGCTGCTGATCGGCAGTTGCGCATGAGACAGGCGGCCACATATGCCGGGCTGGCGGTGCTGGCGGCGATCTGGCTGCTGCCGCTTCAGCTCTGGTTGGGCTGGGTATTCCCGGTTCACATGCTGCGACACATGGCGCTCGTTGCCATCGCCGCACCGCTGCTGGCGATCGGGCTCGGTGCGCGCATGCCCTGGTTGACCATCTCGCCGCTGCTGGCCAGCGCGCTGGAATTTGCGGTCGTCTGGCTCTGGCACCTGCCGACCCTGCACGGGATCGCATATCTGCACCTGCCGGGCTACGTATTGGAACAGGCCGGCTTCCTGGCCGTCGGGCTGCTGGTCTGGGTCAGCGCCTTGCGTCCCGGCGAGGCGCTGACCGGGGCGGGGGGGCTGCTGGTGACCTCGATGCACATGACCCTGCTCGGCGCGCTCTTGATCCTCGCGCCGCGCGACCTTTTCGCGGCGATCTGCGGCCTGGCACCCGACCTCGGGCAGCAGCAGATCGGCGGGCTGCTGATGCTGGGGATCGGGACGCCGGTCTATCTGATCGGTGGTCTGATATTGGTGCATGGCGTGCTGGAAGGCGGGGAGGAACAGGGCGTATGAGGAAGGTTCTGCTGACGCTGCTGGTGCTGGGAACGCTCGCCGGTCTGGGCGCCGTCACGGTGCTGGGGCTGGGGCTTTACAATGTCTCGGCGCGGGCCGGACATCTGCCCGGCGTTTCCTGGGTGATGCACAGCGCCTATCGCAACGCGATCCGACTGCGGGCGCCTGCCCCCGAGGAGGTCCCGCCGCTGGATGACCCGGATCTCGTGGCGCTCGGCGCACGGCATTACGACAGCGCCTGCGCCTTCTGCCATGCCAGCCCCGGCAACACGCGCAGCGCCACGGCGCTGTCGATGGAACCGCCGCCGCCGCATATCGAGACAGCCGTGCGCCAATGGCAGCCCGAGCACATGTTCCAGATCATCTACGAGGGGGTGAAGATGACCGGCATGCCGCATTGGCCTGCCGCGCGCAAGGATGAGGTCTGGGCCATCGTCGCCTATCTCGACCAGCTACCGGAGCATTCCGCAAATAAGGCGCAGGAACGGGTCGCGACCCCGCCGGAACCCGACGATCCGCAGATCGCCTATTGCGCCGCCTGCCATGGCAGCGACGGCAATCCGCGCAACGCCCATGTCCCCCGGCTCGATATCCTGTCGCAGACCTACATGGCCCAGACACTGCTTGATTATCGCGATGGCAGGCGCGGGTCGGGTTTCATGGCCCATGCGACGGCGCAGGTGAGCGAGTCGGATCTGGCGCGGTTGGCAACGTATTTCGCGCGGATACCTCCGTCCCGGACCACACCACCCGACCTGCCACCCGGGACGCCCGAAGCGTCCGACCCCGGCGCCGAATTGGCGACACGCGGCAGCGATGACGTGCCTTCTTGCCAGGCCTGCCACGGCCCGGACCGGCGCCGCGATCGGCAGCATTTTCCGCCCCTTGCAGGACAATCACGGCTCTTTCTGGAGGCACAGCTCAGGCTCTGGCGTGACGGTGCACGTGGTGGCGGCACACGCGCCGAGTTGATGGCCAAGGCGGCGGCCAGCCTTAATGAACAGGAGATCGAGGCGCTGGCGCGGTATTATTCGGCGCTGCAACCGCCGGAGCGGAACAGCGAGGATGGTGATTGAGAGAGGGGTTCCCGTTGGCCCTGCGCCGCGCTCAGCCTTCGAGCTTTGCCAGATCAGCGAGGAACCGGGTGATGCGGGCACGGTCTTCGGGGTCGATCCCCTGCCAGAGCCGCTGGTTGTATTCCTGCGCCACGACCGAAAGATCGCGATAGGCGGCGCGCCCCGCCGGGGTCAAACTCAGCACCTCCTGACGACGGTCCTGCGGCACCTCCCGGCGCACCAGAAAACGCTTCGTCTCCAGCCGCGACACGGCGCGGGAGACCTTGGTCTTGTGCAGTTTCGAGCGGCGGACAATCTCGCTCGAGATCAAGTCCCCGTAGCGTCCGAGATGGAACAGAACACGCCAGTCGGTCCGCAGCATTCCGTAGCGTTCCTTGTAAACGCGCTGGAACTCCATGCTGATTTCCTCCCCGGCCTGATTGAGCAGGTAGGGCAGGAAATCCTTCATCTCGATATCGTCATCGACGCTCATGCGTCTATTCTAGCATAGGTTGGTTACAAACGGAACCAGCCTTCGCGACAGCCCCGTCAAGGGCTGCCGGTCTCTCTTATCCGCGAGGAGGATAATTCAGTTGGTCGCTTCCTCGGCTTCCTCGCCTGCGTCACCGGCCTCGACCTCGGGACCGACGGAGACCAGATAGGCCCAGACATTGGCCGCGTCTTCCTCGCTCTTCAGCTTGAAGGCCATTTTCGAGCGGGCCTTCTTGTCGTCGAGATGCTCGGCAAGGAAGCCCTTCGGATCGCCCACATAGGCGACGAAATCGGCCTCTTCCCATTTCAGCCCCTGCTCACCGGCGGCTACGAGCGCATCGCCATAGCGGAAATTCTCCACCGACCCGGCCTGGCGTTGATAGATGCCATAGAGGTTCGGGCCGGTCTTGCCGCCTTTCTGGATCTCTTCTCCGTCATCGGAAACGACCATGTGGCAGGATTTGCACCGTTTGAACACGTTTTCTCCGGCTTCGGGGTCGCCGCTCATATGGCTTTCGGCAAAGGCCGGAGCGGCAAGCAGGGCAAGCCCCAGACTGGTCATCGACAGGATTTTCATGGTTGGCTCCTCGCTGGTTTGATGGCCAAGGTAGCGCGAGCGTGCCACGAGTAAAGGGCGGGCCGATGCGGCTGCGCGTTTGCGCCGCAGCCCGGGGGACGTTGTTGAATGACCTTGCCCCGGCGCGCCCATCTGTGCCACAGACCCGGCGATGAGCAAGATCATGATACCCGCCTGGATCGACGGCCGCCTGCAGCCGGTAGAGAAACTGGACGCCCATCTGCGCGGCCTGCGCCATCAGGCCGTCTCGGTCTTCGTGATGGACGGCGACGCGCTGCTGCTGCAACGTCGCGCGCTCGGCAAATATCATACGCCGGGGCTCTGGGCCAATACCTGCTGCACCCATCCCGACTGGGGCGAGGCGGCGGATGCCTGTGTGGCGCGGCGGCTCGACGAGGAGCTGGGCATTCGCGGGCTGGCGCCGGAGCATCGCGGACAGGTCGCCTATCGTGCCGATGTCGGTGGCGGGCTGATCGAGGATGAGGTGGTGGAGGTCTATCTCGCGCGGGCCGCGCGCGATCTGCCGCTGGCGCCGAACCCTGACGAGGTGATGGCGACGCGCTGGATCGGCCTGCCGGAATTGCGCCGCGAGATCGCCGCGCGGCCCGAGCTCTTCACCCCGTGGCTGCGCATCTACATGGCCGAGCACGCGCCGCTGATCTTCGGCTCCTGAGCGGCCGCGCGACGCGCCGATGCGCCGCATGGAGGCCGCTGCGCGATGGCGCTAAGCCTTGCGGACAACATCAGAAAGGCAAAGACGATGAGCGAAGATTTCGGGCCGATGAAGAGCCGGGCTGCCGAGTGGTTTCGCCGATTGCGCGACGAGATCGTCGCGGAGTTTCACGCGCTCGAGGATCGCCATACGGACGGGCCGCTGAGCGATCAGCCCGCCGGGCGTTTCGAGGTCAGCAAGACCCGCCGCAGCGCCGAGGACGGTTCGGACGCCGGGGGCGGCGAGATGAGCGTGATGCGCGGTGGTCGGGTGTTCGAGAAGGTCGGGGTCAATATCTCCACCGTCTATGGCGTGCTCGGGGATCGCGCGCAGATGGCAATGGCGGCGCGTAGGGGCATTCCCGGCATGGCCGACGATCCGCGGTTCTGGGCCTCGGGCATCTCGCTGGTGGCGCATATGCAGAACCCGCATGTCCCGGCGGTGCATATGAACACGCGGATGTTCTGGACCCCGCATGCCTGGTGGTTCGGCGGCGGTGCCGATCTCAACCCCTGTCTGGAATATGACGAGGACACCGCGCATTTCCACGCTGCGATGAAGGGCGCCTGCGATCCGCATGGCGCGGGGCTTTATGGCGAGCTGAAGGCCTGGGCGGACGAGTATTTCTACATTCCGCACCGACACCGGGCGCGCGGGGTCGGCGGGATCTTCTATGATGACCGCAATACCGGCGACTGGGAGGCGGATTTTGCCTTTACCCGGGATGTCGGCGCCGCGTTCCTGCCTGCTTTCGCGCCGCTGGTGGACAGGCGCCGCGAGACCGTCTGGAGCGAGGCCGACAAGGAGGCGCAGCTGGTCCACCGGGGGCTCTATGCGGAGTATAACCTGGTCTATGACCGGGGCACCAAGTTCGGGCTGGAAACCGGCCATGACGCCAATGCGGTGCTGATGAGCCTGCCGCCGATGGCGAAATGGATCTGAGACCTGTCGCAGGCTGAGCCGAGGGGCGGCACTGCCGCCCCTTTGTGTTTCAGCGCTGGCGCACCGTGTCGATCATCAGCTGCACATTGGCCGGGTCGGCATCAGGGGTGATCCCGTGGCCGAGGTTGAAGATATGCGGCCCCTTGGACAGCGCATCGACAATCGCCCGCGTCTCCTGCACCAACGCGTCGCCGCCCGTGACCATATGCGAAGAGGCGAGGTTGCCCTGCACGCAGCCTGCGGGCTGCACATGTTCGGCGGCCCAGGCGGCGCTCACGCCATTGTCGAGTGCGATGCAATCGGCGCCGATTGCCGCATGGGTACCCTCGAACCGCGCCCCGGCGCCGCGCGGGAAGGCGATGATCGGGGTGTCGGGGTGCTTTTCCTTCAGCGCGGCGGTGATCCGCGCCATCGGCTTGATCGAATAGTTGATAAAATCGGCATCCTGCAGAGATCCGGCCCATGAATCGAAGAGCTTGACCACTTCGGCCCCGGCCTCGATCTGTGCGGAGAGGTAATGGATCGTCGCGTCGGTGATCCGCCCCATCAATGCCTCGAACACCGCCCGGTTCTCGGCCTTGAGCGCATGGGCGGGGCCCTGATCCGGGGTGCCCTGACCGGCGATCATATAGGTGGCGACGGTCCAGGGCGCGCCGGCAAAGCCGATCAGCGTGGTTTCCGTCGGCAGTTCCTTTGCCAGAATCCCGACAGTCTCATAGATCGGCCCGAGATGCTCGTGGATCGCATCGCCCGGTTTCAGCGTGTCGAAATCCGCCTGTGTGGTGATCGTCGAAAGCCGCGGCCCCTCGCCGGTGACGAACCAGAGATCCGCGCCCAGAGCCTGCGGCACCAGCAGGATGTCGGCAAACAGGATCGCCGCGTCAAAGCCGAAACGGCGGATCGGCTGCAGGGTCACTTCGGCGGCGAGATCGGGGTTGTAGCACAGCGACAAAAAGTCGCCGGCCTTGGCGCGGGTCGCTTTGTACTCGGGCAGGTAGCGCCCGGCCTGGCGCATCATCCAGATCGGCGGAACGTCCAGAGTCTCGCCAGCAAGCGCACGGAGGATGGTTTTCTGCTGTGTCATGGCGGGATCTTTCTGCAATTTGGAACTGGCCCACATCTAACGCAAGGCGGGGGGGATACAAGAGTTGGCTCTGCCGCGATAGCGGGCTAGGAAGGCGCCATGACACATGATTTGCCCAGCCCCGCCGCACCCCTCAAGATCGGAACCCGCGGTTCCCTGCTCGCGCTCGCGCAGGCGCATGAGACCCGCGACCGGCTGGCCCGTGCCTTCGATCTGCCGTTCGAGGCGTTCAGCATCGTTGTGATCAAGACAACCGGCGACCGGATCATCGACCGGCCGCTGAAGGAGATCGGCGGCAAGGGGCTGTTCACCCGCGAGATCGAGGAGGCGCTGCTGGACGGTGGCATCGACATCGCGGTGCATTCGATGAAGGACATGCCGACGCTGCAGCCCGAGGGGCTGCTGCTCGACACCTATCTGCCGCGCGAGGATGTGCGCGACGCCTTCATCTCGCCACGCGCCGCCAGCCTGACCGACCTCGCTCCCGGCACGGTCGTCGGCACGTCGAGCCTGCGCCGCAGCGCCCAGCTCAGGCTGCGCCGCCCGGACCTGGAAGTGGTGGAATTCCGTGGCAACCTGCAGACCCGGTTGATGAAGCTTGATCAGGGCGTGGCCGAGGCGACGTTTCTGGCGATGGCGGGGCTGAACCGGCTGAAGCTGGAGGACGTGCCCTATACCCCGATCGAAACCTCGGTGATGCTGCCCGCCCTGGCGCAGGGCGCCATCGGCATCGAGCGGCGGCAGGATGACAGCCGTGTGGCGGCGATGCTGGAAGCAATCCATGACACACCGACCGGCCAGCGGCTGGCGGCGGAGCGGGCCTTCCTCGCCGCCCTCGACGGCTCCTGCGAGACCCCGATTGCCGGGCTGGCGGAGCTGGACGGCAGCGAACTGCATCTGCGCGGCGAAGTGCTGCGCCCGGACGGCTCGGAAGTGGTCGAGGATGCGCTGCGCTGTCCCATCGAGGACGGCGCCGATGCGGGACGCGACATGGCGCTGAAGATGCTGGAAACCGCCGGGCCGGGCTTCTTCGACTGGCGCAGCTAGGGCTCAGGCCCCGCCACGGGCGGCGAGGATCACCTGCGTCTCCCAGACATCGCATTTCTCCGGCAGCGCGCCTGGCAGGGGGGCGTCGGTGAGGATCGCGTCCACCTCCGCCAGCGAGGCGATGCGCGCCGGGGCGGAGCGTTTGAACTTCGAATGATCGGCCACCAGAAATGTCTTGCGCGACTGTGCGATGATGCTCTGGCTGACGCCGACCTCCTCGATGTCGAAATCCAGTATGTCGCCGCTTTCGTCTAGCGCGGAACAGCCGATCACCGCCATGTCGAACTTGAAGCGGCGGATCGTTTCGATCGTCAGGTTGCCGACCAGCCCGCCGTCGCTGCGCCGCAGGCTGCCGCCGGTCAGCAGGATCTGGCATTCGGGATTGGCGGCGAGGATATTGGCGACGTTCATGTTGTTGGTGACCACCATCAGCCCGCGATGATGCAACAGCTCACGCGCCACCGCCTCGGTGCTGGTGCCGATGTTGAGGAACAGCGAAGAGCCCTCGGGGATCAGCGCAGCGCAGGCGCGGGCAATATCCGCCTTGGCCTCGCCCTGCAGGCTGCGCCGCTCGTCATAGCGGATGTTGCTGGTGCCCGAGGGCAGGATCGCGCCGCCATGCACCCGCTCGAGCCTGCCGCTGTCGGCAAGCTCGGCGAGGTCGCGGCGGATGGTCTGCAGGGTGACGCCGAAGTGGCTAGCCAGATCCTCAACCGTCACCTTGCCGGCGCGCCGCGCGATGTCGAGGATTTCGGGATGGCGGAAGGTCTGTGAGATGGTGGCGCTCCTGGCTGGCAATGCGCGCAGATTATGCGCGCCGGGGCTTTGCATGCAAGCGGGGGATTTTCCTTTCGCGCATGAACGAACCGAAACGAAAATAAAACTTGCCATAAATCAGTGCGATACCTAACAGTAACGGCTGAGAGCGCAAAAGATATCGCATGTATTGTCATGGAAGTGTCATCTGCGCAGGGTAACAAGAACGGGTTTCAGGATGTCTAGAGGTGTCGCATCGCCAGCGGAGCCCTGCTCCCGGCGGAGATCCCCGAAACCGCATATGCCGTCACAGCGCCCCCTGTGTTCCGGCCACCAAGGGAGAGTGAGATGAGAATGAAAGTCATGCTGTCGGGCGTCGCGCTGATCGCCCTGGCCTCCGCCGCGCAGGCCGAGACCCTGCGGCTGCTGACCTGGGGTGGTTATGCGCCCGACGAGGTGATCGAGAAATTTGAGGCCGAGACGGGCCACAAGGTCGAGGTCACCAAATCCAACAACGAAGAGATGATTGCCAAGCTGCGCGCCACCAATGGCGGCGGCTTCGACCTTGCCCAGCCAAGCCAGGACCGGATCGCCGGTCCGCAGGGCGAGTTTGGCATCTACAAACCGCTCGACATGGCTCAGATCGACACCAGCCTGTTCATTCCCTCGATGCTGGAAGCGACCAAGGCCAACACCACGCTTGAAGGTGAGGTTTACGGCGTGCCGCATATCTGGGGCACCAGCGGTCTGGTGGTAAACACCGCCGAAGCGGGCAACGTGAAGGATTACCTCGATCTTTGCGACGATTCCGTAGCGGGCAAGGTTTCCTACCGGCTCAAACGTCCCACCCTCATCGGCTTTGCCTATTCGATGGGGCTCGACCCGTTTGCCGCCTATGGCGATGAGGCCGCTTACAAGGATATCCTTGATCAGGTCGAAGCCAAGCTGGTCGAGTGCAAGGCCAATGTGAAGACCTATTGGGATGGCGGCGATGAGCTGAAGAACCTGCTGCGTTCGGGTGAGGTCACCGCCTCAATGGCCTGGGACACCGGCGGCTGGCAGCTCAATGCCGACAATCCTGATATCACTTTCGTCGCGCCGACCTCGGGCGCTCTGGGCTGGATCGACACATTCGCGATACCGTCACGGGGCCGCGCCGATCAGGCAGCTTACGATTGGATCAACTTTGTCATGAAGCCCGAAATCGCGGCGATGATCACTACGTCGGCGGGCAATTTCACCGCCTCGCAGGGGGGTGACGCCGATGTCGATGCGGCGCTGAAGGAGCGTTATCAAGCCAGCTTCCCGCAGGAGGCGATCGACAACATCAAATGGTATCCTTCAGTGCCCGCCGGGCTTGAAGCACTGGAAGGTGCGGCGCTCGACCGGATCAACGCGGCCAAATAAGCCTTTGCGCTGCGGTGTTCGGCAGGCAGGGTCGGATGTGAGCTCGGACCCTGCCGCGGAACGCAGACCATCAGGAAAGACAGGGGAGCGCGCTGCCGCGCTCCTTCAAATTTGTGAAGGCCCAAGTATCAATGACCCCCACTCCGGATCTCGAATGCCGCGCGATCAGCAAGAACTTTGACACCTTTCAGGCGGTCAAGGAGGTGAGCTTCAGCGTGCCACAAGGTACGTTTTTCTCGATCCTCGGGCCGTCGGGCTGCGGCAAGACCACTCTGTTGCGGATGATCGCGGGGTTTCAGGCTCCGAGCGGGGGCGATCTGCTGATCAAGGGCCGCTCGATGCTCGACGTGCCGCCCAACAAACGCCCGGTTTCGATGGTGTTTCAGCATCTGGCGCTATTCCCGATGATGAATATCGGCGCCAATGTCGGCTTTGGCCTGCGCCAGCGCGGGGTCAACCGCAGTGACATCAAGAAACAGGTCGAACGGGTCCTGGAGCGGGTCGGGCTTGCCGGGGTCGCCGAACGCTCGGTCAGTTCATTGTCGGGCGGGCAAAAGCAACGTGTCGCGATCGCCCGCTGCATGGTGCTGGAGCCTGACGTGCTGCTGCTCGATGAACCGCTCGGCGCGCTCGATCTGAAACTGCGCGAGCATATGAAGGTCGAGCTGAAAAAGCTGCAATCCGAGTTCAACACCACCTTCGTCTATATCACTCATGATCAATCCGAGGCGCTGGTGATGAGCGACCAGATTGCAGTGATGAACCGCGGTGTGTTTGAACAGGTCGGCGCGGCGCGCGAGCTCTACTACGCGCCCGAGACGGCCTTCGTCGCCGGTTTCGTGGGCGAGGCGAACCGGTTTCGGGCGCGGGTCGAGCAAGTCGATGGCGCAGCGCTGCAACTGGTGACTGCCGGAGGTCGCATCTTCTGCGGGATCGACGCGGGCAGGGGTCTGGCACGCGGTGACGCGGCAGAGATCTTTGTGCGCCCCGAAGCGGTGCGACTATCCCGCGCAGCCGGGGTGGTAAGTGCCGGGACCAATAGCGGCGAGGGGATTGTCGAGACCATCCTGTTCAACGGCGCCAACAGTCAGGTGATCCTGCGCGACCGTGCCAATGGAGCCGAGATGAACGTCAGCCTGCCGCAGACCGGCGAGTTCCGCGATCTGCAGCGCGGCGATACTATCCATTTTACCTGGCAGGCGGAGCAGACCCGCTGCTATCGTCAGATCGGGGGTCGGGATGGCCTCTGACCGCTCGCGTCTGACCTTCTGGCTGCTGATGGCGCCGCTGCTGCTGTGGCTGGTCAGCCTGATCCTGCTGCCACATGTCGGCATGTTCCTCGTCTCGCTGCGCGAGAAGGTGGGGATCCGGGAATATCAAACGAGTTTCGCCAATTACGCGGTGTTCTTCAACGAGCCGCTTTATTGGAACACCTTCGCGCGCACCGCCTATATGTCGATCACGGCGACGATCCTTACCCTGCTGATCGGCTTTCCCATTGCCTATTACATCGCCAAGATGACCCGCGGGCGCAGCAAGACGACTCTGTTCCTGATGTGCCTGATCCCGTTCTGGGTCAGCGAGCTGGTGCGCACCTTCGGCTGGATGATCCTGCTGCGCGAGACCGGGGTGTTCTCGAACCTGTTGCAGGGGCTCGGGCTGGTCAGCGGGCCGGTCGAGATGCTCTACAACGACGCCGCGATCATGACCGGGCTGGTCTATACCTCGATGCTGTTCATGGTGGTGCCGCTGGTTACGACGCTGGATTCGCTTGACGATTCATTGATCGAAGCGGGGTATGACCTCGGCGCGAGCAGCTTCACCATCCTGCGCGAGATCGTCATTCCCCACGCCATGCCGGGCATCGTCTCGGGCTGTATCGTGGTGTTCATGCTCTCGCTGGGCAATTACCTGACGCCGGTGCTGCTGGGGGGCAAGGACAGCCTGTGGTTCACCGGGCTGATCTACAGCCAGTTCATCACCCGCTTCAACTGGGAGCTCGGCTCGGCCTTCGGTTTCCTGCTGCTTGGCCTGTCCTCGGTCATCGTGTTCCTTGGGCTCAAACTGTCGGGCCAGTCGCTTGGCAAGACCATGGCGCAGTGAGACAGGGGGACTGACATGATTACCGGCATCCCGCAAAAGCCCGCCTTTATATGGACATACCGGCTCTATGTCGCGTTGTTCTTCATCTATCTGGCGCTGCCGCTGGCCACGGTCTGCGTCTTTGCCTTCAACAATTCCGTGTTTCCCGCGCTGCCCTGGGAGGGCTTTACCTGGGCCTGGTTCTTCGGTGATGACGCGCCCTATATCGGCGTCTTCCATGAACGTCCGATCTTGCGGTCGGTCGTGACCTCGGGCGTGGTGGCCTTCTGGGTGGCGCTCCTGTCGGTCTTTGTCGGGACCTGTAATGCGTTCCTGTTCGTTCGGTATGACTTCCGATTGAAAGGGCTGCTCTATATCCTGATGTTGCTGCCGCTGATCATCCCCGGCATCATCCTTGGCATCTCGATCCTCGTCTTCACCTCGTCGCTCGCCAACACGCTCGAAGACGCGACCGGGCTTTGGTTCGACGGGCTGCGGCCGGGGTTGATTCTGGTGGTATTGGGGCAGTTTTCCTTCATCACCACCTTCGCGACGCTGGTGATTTCGGCACGGTTGCAGAAGTTCGATCCGAGCCTCGAAGAGGCGGCGCTGAACCTCGGCGCCAGTGAATGGGGGGCGATCCGTGCGGTGACGCTGCCGTTCCTGTACCCGGCAATGGCTGCCGCCGGGGTGGTTGCCGTGCTGATGTCGTTTGAGAATTTCAACACCACGCTGATGCTCGTCGGTTCGGATGCCCCGTTGACCATCACCATGTTCGACCGTCTGAAGCTCGGCTCAACACCGGTGCTGAACGCGGTGTCGCTGTTGCTCATCATCGCTTCGGCCCTGCTCGGGCTGGCGTCACTGCTGTTGCAGAAACGGCGGGACTGATCCGCGGATCAGCGGCGCGATATTTGCTGAGCTACCCCGCGCTGGGGCCGCTCGGCGGGAATGCGCAGTGGTGCCCGGGCGGGGGTGGGAAAAGCGGTACGGATCGCATCGACCAAAGCGTCAAGGAACCGTGCCAGCTTGTTCTGCGGGGGCTTGAAAAGGGTCATTGATCTTCCTCCATGGCTGAATCGTCGGTACTGGCGAACGGGCGATGCTCACCCGAACGGCGGGGCAATCCGGAAGTGGCAGAATGGGGTTGCGAGGCGGGGTCGCGCGCGGAAACGTCGGCTGTCGCGCCTTGGCTTGCGTCCTGCGGAGACTGGGAGGCCTTGGCAAAACGCGCCGCGACGAACCCGAGCAGCACGCCGCCGCCGAGAAACAAGAGCGGCTCGCGGCGGGCGAAATGGGTGAGATCGCCGACCATCTCGTCCAGCTCCTTGTCACGCATCCGATCGGCAACATCTGCGAGGTTATCGGCAATCAGGCTGATGCCGCGTTCCTGCGGCGTCCCGCGGCGCAGTTCATCGGCGGCCTTGCGCAATGCGGCGGCGGTGCTCCGCACTTCCTGCGCCGCGCTGTCCCGGGCCTCTTCGGCATATTCTGCGGCGCTGCTGGAAACGCTCTCGGCCAGATCGCCTACGCCGGACCTGATCCGCTCGGAGGCGGCGCTGACGCTTTCCCGGGCGCGGGATTTCAGGTCATCGCCGGTCGATTGTCCGGGGGCGGTATTCTCTTCCTTGGAAGGATCGTTCTGTCGGGTCATCCTGCTGGTCTCCCTTTCCGGCGAATGGGCAAGCCGTCTTTCCGGACCAACCCCGCAGCATGGCGCGCGGTTCCCGCCAGGCATGTCGATCGTCAGGGCGCTCGTCCGGTCAGGGCGATCCTGTCGATCTCGACGAACATGGAATCCGCGCGTTCGCCGACAATGCTGAGCGAGTCGAGCGCGAACGGCGAGTTGAGCAGCCGCACCAACCGGTCGGAGAGGATCTCCTGCACCCGTGCCAGCGCCTGCCGGTCCAGTCGGCCGGTGAGGGTCATGTGGAAACGGAAATCCGCCAGCACATGCGGATATCCCCAGTCGCGCAGATTTTGCTGCTGGCGCGGGCTGAGATGCGGTGTCTGACGGCGGGCCTGCTCCGCCGCGCTCATCGGGGCGCGGAAATCGTCGAGTTCGGTGACAATCCGGGCGGCGAGATCGGTGATCGTCTCATTCGGTTCGGACAATGTCAGCGCCAGGAACCGCCCCAGCCGGTCGAGCCGCAGCGGCGCGGTGCGGATCGGGGAAAGATCGGCACCGAGACGCCGCAGCGCCCCGCACAGATCAGCCTCGCTGCACCCCGGCGCGAGGGAGAAGGGCGGTTTGATCGTGGCGTGAAAGCCGTAGCGCCGCGGTGCCTCGGTGCATGCCGCGAGATGGGGAGCGGAGAAATCGGACGCGGAAAGATCGGGCGGCGCCGCCGCGGCGCGGCCCCGAAGCAGGTCCCAGCCGAGCCAGCCCGCCCCGAAATCGGCCAGCGGTCCGGGCGGCGGCGTGTAATAGACCGCGTAGCGGCTGAACCGCGGCGCCATCAGGCTGCCATGCGCCGGTCCGAGCCCTGCAGCAACAGCGCGATGATGTCGGAGCGGGTAATCACCCCGGCGAGCTTGCCCTCGCGTGTCACCGGAACGACCTCGACGCCGCGCCCGGCGAGGCGATTGAGCAGCTGGCCGACCGGCAGGTCATGCGCCACCGGCGCGTTGGGCGGGCGCATGACATCGGCGGCACTCAGCCGTTCCTTGCGCCAGACCGGACGGCGCGGGCCCGGCAGCAGCGCTTCGATCAGATCCGCCTGCAGCACCAGCCCCTTGATCGCGCCCGCATCATCGACGATCGGCAGGCTCTTGATCGCGTGGCGGCGGAAAAGCCGGGCAAGCTCGGCGAGCTTTGTGTCGGGCCGCGCGGTGATCAGCTCGGCGGTCATGATCTGCGCGCAGGTGACCTGATCGAACCGATGACAGGCGGCCTCGAACTCGGCCGCCGCGAGCAGCCGACCGAGATCGGCGACACCGATGTTCTGGGACTGGTTGAACCGGCTCAGAAGCGCGGCGAGCTCTTCTTCCGAAAGCCCGAGCCGCGGCTCGACCGCGTCGGCCTCGTTCATGTCGTCCATGTGGCGAAACGGGTAGATCCGTCCGCTGAGCCGGTGGAATAGGATGCCGCACAGCACCAGCACCGCGGTCAGCAGCCCGACCGGCACCAGCGCGAAGACAAACCCGACCTCGAGCACCGGCAGCGGGTCGAGCGCTGCCAGCAGCGCCACCGCACCGCCCGGCGGGTGCAGCGCGCGCATCGCCAGCATCGCCAGGATCGCCGCGCCGACCGCCAGCGCCGGGGCGAAGGGCTGCGCCACCAGCATCAGCACGGCGATCGCGGCGAGAGCTGCCGTGACATTGCCGATCACCGCCGACCAGGGCTGCGCCAGCGGGGCGTTGGGCATGGCGAAGACCAGCACCGCCGAGGCGCCGAGCGGGGCGAAGAGCAGCACCGGGATATCGAACGCCTCGGCAAGCAGCGGTGCCAGCAACGCGCAACCGGCGATCCCCAGCATCGCGCCGAGCCCGGCACGCAGCAGCTCCCGTGCCGTGGGTTGCGGCAGCGCCGGGGTGAAGGCATGACGCAGAATGGTGGCGATACTCATGTCGAATCAGATCCGCAATGAAGGTTAACGCCGTTAATGCCGGAAAAGGTGACGTAGTGGAAAGCCGAAATATCGCGGCATATTGCCCGCCCGACAAGGTGGGCTTCCGGCACACGGATAATCAGGGTTATGTTAATGTTCGTGACGAGGGGCGGAATGAGGGACGCTGTCCCTCAAACTCCCTGAGGTATTTAACGGACAGAAGAAACGGACTTGCGGCGCGGGGACGCGGTTCTTAAGCGGGGCTTAAGGATTGTCGGGCAATCGGCGCGCCATGCCCTTGGGGGATCGCCACATGCGCATATTAGTGATCGAAGATGATGAAAGCATCGCCGAAGGGCTCTTCGTCGGGCTGCGGCTGACCGGGCTGACACCGGAACTGGTCGGCAGCTGCGCGGATGCGCGCGAAGCGCTGGCCCAGGGCGGGTTCGCGGCGATGCTGCTCGATATCATGCTGCCCGACGGCTCCGGGCTCGATCTGCTGCGCGACCTGCGCGCCGCGGGGGATCGCACCCCGGTGCTGCTGCTGACGGCGCTCGACCAGGTGCAGGAACGGGTCGCGGGGCTCGATGCGGGGGCCGATGATTATCTCGGCAAGCCCTTCGATCTCGACGAGGTCACGGCGCGGCTGCGGGCGATCGTGCGGCGCGCCGAAGGCCGGGCCGGGGCGCGGCTCGAATGGAACGGACTGGCGGTCGATCCGGCGAAGATGACCGGGCTCTATGCGGGGCGGCAGATCGCGTTCTCGCCGCGTGAATTCGCCATCCTGCGCGCCCTTCTGGAACGACCGGGCACGATCCTTTCGAAAACGACGCTCGAGGAGCGGCTTTATGGTTGGCAGGAAGGGGTCGAGAGCAACGCGATCGAAGTGCATGTCCACAAGCTGCGGGCCAAGCTCGGATCCGGGTTCATCGAGACCCTGCGCGGCGCGGGCTATCGGCTGGCGGGATCCGGCGCGTGAATTCGATCCGCATCCGGCTGTTTCTCATCCTGCTCGGCGCCACCGGGCTGGTCTGGCTCTCCGCGTTTTTCTGGATCGAGAAGAACACCCGTGCCGAGGTCGAGCAGGTGCTGGATGCGCGGCTGGAGGAGGCCGGGCAGATGGTTTCCTCGCTCATCGCGGACCATCGCATCGACGTGACCCGCGCCGCCGCGCTGCTCGATGGCGACGGGCGGGATGGCTCCTCTTTCCCTGCCGTCTATTCGCATCAGCTGACCTGTCAGATCTGGTCGCTCGACGGGGTGTTGGTCGGCCAGTCGGGCGGTGCGCCGCGCGGGCGGCTCGGCGGGCCGACGCCGGGGTTCAGTGAGAATGTCGTCGATGGCGAGGTCTGGCGCGTCTATACGGTGATCAACGAGCCGCTGGGGATGCGGATCATGGTCGGCGATGCGCTCCGGGTCCGGGACCGGCTGGTGCGCGATGTGCTCACCGGGCTGATCCTGCCGGCGCTGCTGATCCTGCCGGTGCTGGCGCTGTTGATCTGGGCGAGCCTGCGCCGGGGCCTGCGACCGCTCGACCGGCTGGCGGCGGCGCTGGCGCGACGTCCGGCGCGGGATCTCGGCCCCGTGGCGCTGGCGCCGCTGCCGCGCGAGATCCGGCCGGTGGGCGCGGCGCTCAACGGTCTGTTTGCCCGTGTCGATGCCGCGCGCGAGCGGGAGAAGAGCTTCACCTCCTTTGCCGCCCATGAGCTGAAGACGCCGCTCGCCGGGATCAGGACACAGGCGCAGATCGCCGCGATGGCGCCCGATGCCGAAACCCGCGAACGCGCGCTGCGGCGCATCGCCGACGGGGTGACGCGCAGTGATCGGATGGTACAGCAATTGCTGGCACTGGCGCGGCTCGACAGCGCCGAACCCTGCGTCGGTAGCCTTCTTGATGCGGCACAGGTCGCCCGGGAGGTCGTCGCCGAGCTGCGCCGATCGGCAGAGGTCAAAGAGGTGGCGCTGTGCCTGGCCGGGCCGGAGGCGGCGCCGCTCAGCGGAGATGCCGTGATCCTGTCGGTGGCGCTGCGCAACGTGATCGAGAATGCCATCGCCGCCGCCCCCGTCGGGACCACGGTCGAGGTGGGGCTTTCCCGTGCCGATGACCGGCTGGTGATCGAGGTGGCGGATCGCGGCGCGGGGATCGCGGCGCAGGACCGGGTGCGGATCACCGAGCGGTTCTTCCACGGCAGCCGGGGCGGCGGCGGTTCCGGGCTGGGGCTGGCGATCGTCAAGGCCGCGGTGAACCAGCTCGGCGGCGCGCTCTCCTTCGCGCCGAGGCCGGGGGGCGGCGAGCTGGTGCGGATGGGTTTCCCCCTGCCCGGCTGAACCTGCCGCCCGGGGGCGGTGCCACCTGTTCGGGCCCCTGCCCGCGCTTGTTTCCTCCAAGGCGACGGGCACACGTCGCCCCGACATCTGCAAATGGCGGAAAACAGGCACAAAGCCGCGACTTCAGGCTTACCGCGCCCGCGGTTTGCGATTATTCGGATGGGTATGGATATCGTTCTCATCACCACGATCATCGCCTCGCTGTTCCTCGTCATCGGCGCGGCCGAGCCGCTGGCGGCGCATCTGCGCCTGCCCTATACGGTGATCCTCGCAGTGCTCGGCATGTTGATCGGCAGCGGCGCGATCTTCCTGCTGCAAACCGAGCTTACCGATGCGCTGAACCCGGCGGCGGCGGCGATCGTCAACCTGCCGATCCGCTCGAATGTCTTCCTCTATGTCTTCCTTCCGACACTGCTTTTCCAGGCGACGTTGGGGATGAATCTGCGACGGATGCGCGACGATTGGGTGCCGATACTGGTGCTGGCGGTGCTCGCCGTAGTGGTGGCGACGATGAGCGTGGGCTACGCGCTGGCGTCCGTCACCGCATTGCCGCTGGCGGTCTGCCTGCTGGTCGGGTCCATCGTCTCGACCACCGATCCCTCGGCCGTGGTCAGCATCTTCCGGTCGATCTCGGCACCGCGGCGGCTGGCGCGGATTATCGAGGGCGAAAGCCTGCTCAACGACGCCGCGGCGATCGCGTTATTCGGGCTGTTCATGAGCTACGTGATGCTCGGCGTTCCGAATCCGACCCTGCAGGACGCGCTCTGGCGGTTTCCGCTGCTGATCTTCGGGGGCGTCGCCACCGGATGGCTGACCGCGCGGGCCGGGATCTGGCTGATGGGGATGCTCGGGCGCTACGAGCTGGCGCCGGTGTCGGTTTCCGTGGCGTTGCCCTATCTGACCTATATCATCGCGGAGCAGAGCGTCGGGGCCTCCGGGGTGATCGCGGTGATCGTCGCCGGGCTGGTGTTGAACCTCGGCGGGCCGGGTCGGCTGGCGCCGCAGATCTGGGCCAACCTGCGCGATGTCTGGGACCTGCTGGCGCATTGGGCCGGAGCGCTGATCTTCATCCTCGCCGCGCTGCTGATCCCGCGGCTGCTCGGCGATGCGCGGGCGAGCGATTTCGGACTGATCGCGGTGGTCGTCGTCGCGGCATTGCTGGCGCGGATGGTGATCCTCTTCGGGCTCTTGCCGCTGCTGACGCTGCTGCGGGTCTCGCCGGTGGTGGAGCGGCCCTATCGCGTGGCGATCCTCTGGGGCGGACTGCGCGGTGCCGTGACTTTGGCGCTGGCCCTGGCGGTGACGGAGAGCTTCCGGGTGCCGGTCGAGGTCAAGCGGCTGGTCGGTATCCTCGCCACCGGCTTCACCCTTTACACGCTGCTCGTGCAGGGGACGACACTGCGCTGGGTGATCGGCCGTCTCGGACTCGACCGGTTGGCGCCGATCGACCAGGCGCTTTCCAATCAGGTGATCGCGGTGGCGCTGCAGACGGTGCGCGAGGATGTCGCGCGCACCGCCGAGAATTACGAGCTGACCCATGAGATCGTGCGATCGGAGGCCAAGAATTTTGCCGCCCATCTCGACGAGGCGGTCGAGGCCGCCGAAAGTGGCGAGGGGCTTCTTGAGCGCGACCGGGTGACGCTGGGGCTGATCGCGCTGGCCGGCGCCGAACGCGACACGATCCTGTCGCGGGTGCGCGAGCGCACGATATCCACACATCTTGCGGAACGGGTGATCTCCGATGCCGACCGGCTGATCGAGGCGACGCGCTCGCACGGGCGCAGTGGTTATCGCCGGGCCGCGCAGGAGAACGTCGGCTATGGCCCCTATTTCCGACTGGCCCTGTTCCTGCACAACCGGCTCGGCATCTCGGCGCTGCTGGCGCAGCTTACCGCGGATCGGTTCGAGATCCTGCTGTCCCAACGGCTGATCCTGCGCGATCTCGACGGGTTCATCGAGGGACGAATCCGCCGCATCCACGGGCGTCGGCTTGCCGAGCTGCTGCTCGAATTGCTGGCCCGGCGGGCTGAGAACGTGGAGACCGCGCTGGCCGGGCTGCGGCTGCAATATCCCGGCTATGCCGAGGAGCTCGAACGCCGTTTCATCCGCCGCACCGCCCTGCGTTTCGAGGAGCGCGAATACATGGTGATGCGCGAGGACGGGCTGATCGGGGCGGAACTCCACAACGTGCTGACAGAAGACATCAACCGCCGCCGCGCCGCCGCCGACGAGCGGCCGCGGCTCGATCTGACGCTGCAGCGGGCGCGGCTGGTGCGGCAATTCCCGCTCTTCGCGGATCTCGACACCGATGCGCAGCGGCGGCTCGGCCGGGCGCTCTCGACCCGCTATGCCCATGCCGGGGAGGTGATCGTGAAACGCGACAGCCCCGGCCGGCGTGTCTATTTCATCGCCTCCGGCGCGGTGGAGCTGCGCCATGCTGGCAAGTCCTGGCGGCTCGGCCAGGGCGAGATGTTCGGCGAGATGCGCATCCTGATCCAGAAGACCCGGCGCATCGAGGTGCGCGCGATCACCCCCTGCACGCTGCTGGTGCTCGACGAAGCGCGGTTCCAGCGGCTGCTCCGGCGCAGCCCGCTGCTGCGCAAGGCGGTGCGCGAGAGCGCCGAGAAGAAGGGTGTCGCGCCCGGTTTGCTGACGCCCGGCTCGGTGGCGGAAGCCTGAGGCCTAGACCGCCCCGGCAGCGCGGCCCTGCGCATGTTTCCACTGCTCCCAGCGGATGCGGGCATGGCGATAGGCGTCCATGAGCGCGATCGCGTGGATCATGAACCCGCCGGCAAAGCGCCCGACGAAGGAATGATCGACGCCCGTGAGATTATAGCTGACCCAGGCCAGCGACAGCGCGGTAAAGGCCATCATCAGCCCGCGCGAGGGATGCCCGTTGACCACCTGCCCCATGCCGGTCAGGAAAAACGAGATCGCCAGCACCTTGTAGGGATGCGGCGGGCGATGGTGCTGATCCTTCATGATCTGTCCTTTCTGATATGTTCGACGAGTCCGCGCGCAAGGCGCAGCAGCCGCTCGACATCCGGTCGCTGCAAGCGCTCCTGGTCATAGAGCGGTTGGCGTATGGCCAGGTAATGGCCGCGCTCGCTCTCGGCGACGCGCCAGACCAGCCGCACGCCGCGCGGGGTGATCAACAGCTCCTTGCCGCGACCGTCTTCGAGGAATTCCGCCACATGCGGCGCGAGGCCGGGCATGCGCCGGATCATCGCGGCGCGATCATCGCTGCGGATCACCGCGTCCGGTTCCCAGCTGTCGGGGGTGCGGATGCTTTCGGCGAGGTTCCAGTGCGGCGAGTAGAACTCGGTATTGGAGGGCCGGATCATCAGGTCGAAAGTGCCGGTCCAGGGCAGCCGTTCTTCCAGCGTGACCGCGAGCCAGAGCACCGGCAGCTTGCGCAGCTGCACGGTGTCGGAAATCAGTTTGAGCCGGGCGGAATGTTCGTCGAAACGGCCCGTCAACTCGGGATAGCTCTGCGCGTCGATCTTCAGCTCGGCATCATCGAGCAGACCGCGGCAATCGTCAAAGACCGACCGGCGGCGTGCGCTTGCGCGCCGCCGGTCTCTGTGGTGGATCCATCCGAGCGTCCCGATGCCGCCCGCAGCCAGGGTCAGCGCCGCCGCCATCATCGGAACGTCGGTCATCGCTCAATACCCCTGCGGCTTGGGCCAGTTCATGGTGAACTGATCCGCACGGCGTACATATTTATAGCGATGCGCCACGAACCACAGCGACGCCACGATATAGAACGCCATCATCGCCAGCAGCTGGGTACCGAAGCCGAGGAAGGTGGCGAAGAACGTGGTGATGCAGAGCGCCATCAGCACGATCGCCGGCAGCGGGTGGAACGGATGCACATATCCGCGCCGGATGCTGCCCAGCGGCCATTTGCGCCGGAACATGATCATGTTGATCGGCATGAACGTGTAGCCCAGCAGGCCCGACAGGATCGAGAAGGTGATCACCTGGTCCAGAAGCCCGGTGAAGGCAAAGGACACGGCGATCGGGATCAGGATCAGGATCGAGCGATAGGGTGTGCGATAGACCGGATGCACCGCGCCGAACCAATACGGCATATAGCGGTCCCGCCCCATCGAGAACCAGGCCCGCGAGGCATCGTTGATACACCCGTTGGCCGAGGCCGTCGCCGCGAACATCGTTCCCACGAAGAGGAAGATCTGCAACAGCAGCGACCCGCTCATCCGCCCCGCGTCGTAAAGCGGCACGGTGGCCTGGCCGAGATACTGCCAAGGCAGCAGTCCCGAACAAATATACCAGGTCAGGGTCGCGGCGATCAGCAGCGTCATGATCCCGGTCATCGTGCCCAGCGGCAGCGACCGGCTGGGCGAGCGCACCTCTTCGGCGGCCTGGCATGTGCCCTCGATGCCGAGGTAGTACCAGATCCCGAACTGGAAGGACGCGATCACCCCGATCCAGCCGTAGGGCAATTCGGTGAGCAGGCCCTGATGCTGCAGGATCGCCCCCGGCTGCCACGGCTTGACGCCGAGAAACAGGATAAGGATCGACACGAAAGCCGCTGCGGTAATTACGAAATTCAGCGACAGGGTCATGAAGACGCCACGGTAGTTCAGCAGCGCCAGCAGGGCGATGATCAACACCGCGAAGGGTTTCGGATCGAGCCCGATATGGCCGGTCTGCTCGGCGAGAATGACCAGAAGGTCACCGACGATCAACGCATCCGCCGCTTCGAGCATCGTATAGGCCATCACCAGATAGAGCCCGACGTTGAAGGCCATCAGCGGCCCCATGATATGCTTGGCCTGGGCATATTGCCCGCCCGCCGCGGCAACGGTCGAGGTCACCTCGGAATCGATCATGGCCACGCAGGTATAGAGCAGCCCGATCACCCAGCAGGCGATCAGCGCACCGAAGGCGCCGCCCTTGCCGACCGAAAAGTTCCATCCCATGAACTCGCCGACCAGAACGATGCCGACGCCGAGCGCCCAGACATGCACCGGGCCGAGCACCCGCAGCAGACCGACGCGATCGCTCGCGACGGCCTGTTCGACCAGATCGCCCGTATTCGTTGTTCCTGCGGTCATCCTCTGACTCCTTCCGCAGCTTCCGGCACTTCGCCGTGTTCGAGCAGTTCATCGACCCCTTCGACCGAAGACATCAGCGTGTCCTCGTCATAGAGCCGGTTCACCCGTGCCGCATCGGCAACCATCCACAGCAGAATCGCTGCAGAGACCGCCCATGCGAGATATTCGAGTATTATCCACATCTTGTCGTCCCTCCTTCACGTTCAGCTGTTGAATTTTTCACGGATGACCTGGCGGTATTCCTTGTCCGATACCTTTACCAGGAAGACGAAATATCCCAGGATCACCAGCCCGGTAAGGATCAGCATGAGCGGATCGATCGCGTAATCGAAACGCGTGCCGATCAGCTCCGCCGCGGTTTCGGGCGTATAGCCGAGCTGCTCCCATTGGGTCTGCATGACCTCATTCTGCTCGAGGCTCGCCCAGGTGATCTCCTCGGGCAGCACCGTCGTCGTGCCCGAGCCGGTCAGGCCCAGCACCAGCGGAATGAACAGGGCGGTATAGACGAGCGCCAGCAGGAAGACCGAGTCGAAAACCTGGCCGATGCCGCTTTGTGTCGGGGGTTCGTAATTCTCGCGTCGCTGTTCCATCATTTCCCCTTCGCCGCACGCATTTCGTCGAGATGCCGGATGTCGAGCCCGTAGATGAAATCCTTCTCCTGGGCGTATTGACGGATCATCGCGACAATGGCGGCGGTGTTGAAGACCAACACGAGACCCCCGGCGATCATCAGCACGGTACCGAGGCCGCTGTCGGTGATCCGGTCGCTGATGCTGGTGAAGACGAAGATGATGGCGCACCAGAGCACCAGCACGAAGGCACAGGCGAACAGTGTGTCCCCCTTGTACATCTTGTCGATTCTTCTTCTCATTCGGTCGTCCATACGCATTCCTCCACTGCTATTGACGAGTTGAAAAGCGCGCCTCCCACGCGCGAAAGTAAGTAAAAGCTCGCACGGATTTTTCATTCTGGCAATTTTTTTTCTCCCGCGGGAATGTCTGGGTGGATAACTTTCTGCCAAGGAAAGACGGCAAGTTCGGCCGTAACGCCGCTTCACCTCTACTGGGTCGCGAGCTTTGGTGAGGCGGCGCGTTTAACGAGTATTATTGATCTAGAACAGAAGTTTGTAGAGATATTCTCAAGTGGGACATGAAGTTCTCCGCTGCGCCTTGCAGCCCTACCCTCGTCACGGCGGTCTTGCCGCGCGGGATCGGCTGATTGCCGCCCTTTCAAAATAGTTGCAAATGCACCGTCGGGGACGGCTGGCGCAGTCCGGTTCGTCGCGGTGAGCTTTCATCCTGTCCAATCCCACCCGATTTCCACGGATCGCGCAGAAATAGCGTGAATTGTCCCGATCGCGGTCTATCCTCAGAAGGCGCAGCGCCCGAAAGGGCAACAACCTTACGCCAACCCGCCACCGGGGGAGTCCAGATGAAACCGCAAAGACTGAACAAGATCAAAGATATGGCCCGCTCTGTTAAGGCAGGGCAACTGGACAGGCGCGAGTTCATGGCGCTGTCGAGCATCTGGGGGATGAGCGCCGCCGGAGCCGCCGGGCTGATCGGCATGAGCGCTGCCCCCGCCCGCGCCGAGGAACCGAGGAAGGGCGGCATCCTGCGGATCGGCCAGACCGTGCTCGATATCAACGACCCGCGCACCTATGACTGGCCGCAGAAATCCAACGTCGCGCGGCAATTCTGCGAACCGCTTGTGCGCTGGAACGTCGATGGCTCCTTCGGTCCGTCGCTGCTGGAAAGCTGGGAAGTCTCCGATGACGCGAAGACCTATGTGCTGAATGTTAGGCGTGATGCGGTCTGGAACAACGGCGATCCCTTCACCGCGGATGACGTGATCTTCAACATACGCCGCATGGCCGATGCCGATGCCGAGGGGAATTCCATGGCGGCGCGGCTTGTCGCCCTGCGCGACGGTGAAGCAAAGCAGGCTGCCGAGGGCGCGGTCGAGAAGGTTGACGATTTCACCGTCAAGCTGAACCTTTTCAAGCCCGACATTTCCCTGATCCCCTCTTTCGGCGATTATCCCGCGCTCTGCGTCCACCAGAGTTTCAGTGGGCAGTTGCAGGATGCTCCTATCGGCACCGGCGGCTTCGAGCTGGTCGAGTTCGCCGTCGGCAGCAAGGCGGTGCTGAAGCGGCGCGAGGATGGCAAGTATTGGGGTGGCGAGGTCTATCTCGACGGGGTCGAGTTCATTGATTACGGCAGCGATGACGCGGCCTATGTCTCGGCCTTCGAATCCGACGAGATCGACATGAACGACGAGACCACGAAGAATCTCGACGAGTTGTTCAATTCGATCGGTCTCGAACGCGGCACCGCCGTGACCGCAACGACGCTGGTGGCGCGGATGAACGTCAATCAGCCGCCCTTCGAGAACAAGCAGCTGCGCAACGCCGTGCAGCTGGCGGTCGATAATGAGCTGGCGCTGGAACTGGCCGCCGCCGGGCTGGGCGTACCTGCGGACAACCACCATGTCGCGCCGGTGCATCCCGAATATGCCGATGTGCCCAAACCCCCGACCGACCCCGAACGCGCGGCGCAGATGTTGCAGGAAAGCGGCCATGCGGAGACCGAGCTGGAGCTGATTTCCATCGATGACGGCGAATTGCTGGCCTTTGCCGACACCGTCGCCGCACAACTGCGCGATGCGGGGTTCAAGATTTCGCGCCGCACCCTGCCCGGCGCGACCTTCTGGAACGACTGGACGCAATATCCTTTCTCCACCACCTCCTGGGGCGCGCGTCCGCTCGGTGTGCAGGTCTATGCGCTGGCCTATATGTCGGATCAGGCCTGGAACGAGACCGGCCATGCCAACCCGGAATTCGACGCCAAGCTGATCGAAGCGCTCGGCATTTTCGATCCCGAACAGCGCCGTCCGCTGATGGCCGAACTCGAGAAGATGTTGCAGGACAGCGGCGTGATCATCCAGCCCTATTGGAGCGAGCTGGTGATGCATCACACCGCCGCCCTGCGCGGCTACAAGCGCCATCCGGCGCGGGAGATCCATCTCGAGAAGGTCTGGCTCGCAGGCTGACGCCGGGGCAATCCGCGCGACGCGGGATTCCGCCCGGAACCCTGCGCCGCGCGCCGTGTTGACCTGCAAGAAGCAACCAAAGGAACCTATCATGTCGATCGAGAAAATGATCTCCGAACATCCCGATGTTGCCGGTCACCTCAACGAGCCGCTGGCCAAGGCGGTGCGCCATGCGATGTATTGCGCGGCGATCTGCAATTCCTGCGCCGATGCCTGTGCTGCCGAGGAGAACGTCGCCGAGCGGCGCGATTGTATCCGTCAATGTCTCGACTGCGCCGACATCTGCACCGCAACCTACCGCATTGCGACGCGGCGCACGGGCAGCAACGAGAAGATCCTGCGCGCCACGCTGCAGCTCTGCGCCGAGGCTTGCGAGGATTGTGCGGAGATGTGCAGCCACCATGGCGACGCGCATTGCAAGCGCTGCGCCGAAATGTGCCGCGAATGTGCCGAGGATTGCCGCAAGGCCGGTCAGAACCTGTAATTCGGGCCGCACCGTAAGTCGCCGGTTGATCCATAGAATAATTGACCTGGGCATCCCTCGCCGCCGATACTGCAGGGGATGCCCATTTTTGGAATACCAGATTGCTCGAGTTCCCTGATGTCTGACGGACAAGTCCCGCCGCCGATTGTTGCTTCCGAGGCGGCATTTTTTCTTGATCTTGACGGTACTCTGGCGCCGATCGTCGATGACCCGGCCGCGGCACGGCTCGACCCGACGGCCGCGTCGCTTCTGGAGCGATTGATCGCGCAGACCTCCGGGGCACTCGCGATCGTGTCGGGCCGTTCGCTGACGCAGCTCGATGCGCTGCTGGCGCCGCTGCGACTGCCGCTGGCGGGATCGCACGGGCTGGAGCTGCGTCGCGCTGACGGCGGGCTTTTCGAGGCGCCGGAGCTCGATTACGATATGGAGGAGGTCTTCGCGCAGATGCGGGATTTTGCCCATGCCCGCGACCTGCTGCTCGAACGCAAGCCGGGCGCCATCGCGCTGCATTACCGCACCGCCCCGGCAGCGGCCGACGCCAGCATGGCATTGGTCGACGAGATCGCGTCCCGCGATGACAATCTGCGCGCGCTGCATGGCAAGATGGTCAGCGAGGTGACCCTGGCGGGGATCGACAAGGGCTCCGCCCTGCGCAGTTTCATGACCCTGCCCGCCTATCGCGACCAGCGGCCGGTGATGGTGGGCGACGATGTTACCGACGAGGACGGTTTCGCGGCGGCGCAAAGCCTCGGCGGCTTTGGTCTCAAGATCGGCCCGGGTCCGAGCTGTGCGCAATATCGTGTCGCCACGATGGAAGATTTTCTGACCTGGCTGGCGGCGGCGCTCGATCCGGCCGGAAGCCTTTCCGAAGGAAGCTGAAATGGATCTGGGTATTATCGGTAATTGCGCTGTCTCGGCGCTGGTGAACCGCGAGGGCGTGATCAACTGGTTCTGCCTGCCGCGCTTTGACGGGGATCCGGTGTTTCACAATCTGCTCGGTCATGGTCCCGAACGCCCGGGCGATGGCGCTTTCTCGGTCGAGCTCGACGGGTTCCAGTCCAGCGAGCAGCATTACGAGGCCAATACCGCGATCCTGCGCACCGTGCTGCATGGCGAATCCGGGTCGGTCGAGATCATCGATTTCTGTCCCCGTTTCGAATCCCGGGGCCGCAGCTTTCGTCCGCAGACGCTGATCCGGCGGCTGCGCACGCTCGAGGGCTGCCCGCGGGTGCGTATCCGGGTGCGGCCGCGGTTCGGCTGGGGGCGGCGCGCGCCGGACCTGACCCGGGGCTCCAATCACGTGCGGTTCGTCGGGCCTGAGCAGGTGATCCGGATGACCACCGATGCCTCGCTCGATCATGTGATCGACGAGCGGCTGATCAATCTCGATGGCACGCTGACCTTCGTGATCGGCCCCGACGAGAGCCTGAGCGAGAGCCCGCGCGACATCGGCAGCAATTTTTACGAGAGCACCAAACGTTACTGGCGGCGCTGGGTGCAGCGGCTGGCGATCCCGCTGGAATGGCAGGAGCCGGTGATCCGTGCCGCCATCACGCTGAAGATGTGCAGCTACGAGCCGACCGGCGGCGTCGTCGCGGCGATGACCACCTCGCTGCCCGAGGCGCCCAACAGCGGCCGTAACTGGGATTACCGCTATTGCTGGGTGCGCGACGCCTTCTTCACCGTGCGCGCGCTCAACAGCCTCGCCGCGACCCGCACGCTGGAGCATTACTTCCAATGGCTGATGAATGTCGTCGCCGATGCCGGGGGCGGCCATATCCAGCCGGTGCTCGGCGTCGGGCTCGAGACCGAACTGACCGAGACCATGGCCGAATGCCTTCAGGGATACGAAGGGATGGGGCCGGTCCGGGTCGGCAATCAGGCTTTCGAGCATTTCCAGCATGACACCTACGGCAATATCATCCTCGGCGCGACGCCCGCGTTCTTCGACCGGCGGCTGTTCATGAACACCGGCATTGCCGCGTTCGAGAGCCTCGAATGTCTTGGCGAACAGGCCTGGAAACTGCATGACCAGCCCGACGCCGGGATCTGGGAGCTGCGCACGCGGGCGCGTATCCATACGTCCTCGGCGCTGATGTGCTGGGCTGCCTGCGACCGTCTGGCGAAGATTGCGGCGCATCTGCATCTGCAACCGCGGGCGCGCTACTGGAGCGAACGGGCGCAGGTCATCAAGGACAAGATCCTCGACAACGCCTGGTCGGACAAGCGCAAGGCCTTCGTCGAAAGCTTCGGTGGCAAGACGCTCGATGCCAGCGTGCTGCTGATGGGCGAGGTCGGCTTCCTGCCGCCGCAGGACCCGCGATTCATTGCCACGGTAGAGGCGCTTTCGGAATCGCTCGGGCGCGGCGCCTTCATGCTGCGCTACGAGGAGGCCGATGATTTCGGGGTGCCGGAGGTCGGTTTCAACGTCTGCGCTTTCTGGCGCATCGATGCGCTGGCGCGGATCGGGCGGATCGACGAGGCGCGCCTGCATTTCGAGACCCTGCTCTCCGCGCGCAACCATCTCGGCCTGATGTCCGAGGACAGCGCCTTTGCCACCGGTGCGCTCTGGGGCAATTTTCCGCAGACCTATTCGATGGTCGGCATCGTCAACGGCGCCATGCGGCTCTCGAAGCGCTGGGAGGCCGAGCTCTGAGGGAATCGGGGTTTCTCGGAAACCGGGAACCCATGTCGGGCGTTAATGTGGTATTATGAATGTTCCTGTCGGTTGCTCTAGGAGTGGATCCGACAGGATGCGTGAAATTTATTTCAGGGTGCTCGGTGATGGCTGGCAGATTGATCTTGGTATCGAATCGAATGCCGACAGAGGCGCAGACCTCGGGTGGTCTCGTGGTGGCATTGCAGGGGGCATTGCATGACGGAAACGGATTATGGATCGGTGCCCATCCTGACTTCGCGGAGAAGCCTTCCGAACAGCTGATCGACATGGACAAGGGCCGCGAGGGCATGCGCTACGCGCGTCTGGCCTTCCAGCTCAGCCGACAGGAACACGAGGATTACTATCTCGGCTTTGCCAATTCGGTGCTCTGGCCGCTCTGCCACCGGCGCGGCGATCTGGTGTCGCTCGAGCGCGAATTCGAGACCGCCTATCTGGAAGTCAACGCCCGGCTGGCACGGCAGATTGCCGAGCTTGCGCGGCCGGACGACATGATCTGGATCCATGATTACCATTTCTTCCCGCTGGCGGAGAAACTGCGCGCGCTCGGGGTCACGGCGAAGATCGGGTTCTTCCTGCATATTCCCTTTCCGGCTCTCGGGGATCTCGGCGCCTTGCCCCAGCGGATCGATTTTCCCGGCTGGCTCTCCGCCTTTGATCTCGTGGGGCTGCAAACCCGTGCCGATGTCGCCCGCTGTCTGGAAATGTTCCGCGCCGAGCCGGATGCGGAGTTGATGCTCAATGGCCGGGTCAAATATCTCGACCGTGCCGTGGCGCTGCGCTCCTTCCCCATCGGCATCGAGGTGGAGGCTTTCGTCGAGGCCGCGGGGGGAGATGATCTGCGCAACGTGCTCGGCACCGACATGCCCGGCGATATCCTGATCGGGGTGGACCGGCTCGATTATTCAAAGGGCCTGCCGAACCGCTTCCGCGCCTTCGGCCGCTACCTCGAACGGCGCCGCCAGACCTGTCGGCGGGTCAGCCTGCTGCAGATCGCGCCGCCGACGCGGGAGGAAGTGCCTGCCTATCGCCAGATCCGCCTTGAGCTCGAGGAGCTTGCCGGGCGGCTCAACGGGCAACATGCCGAGTTGGACTGGACGCCGCTGCGCTACATTCACCGCGCCATCGACCGCAACCTGCTGGCCCAGCTCTATCGCCGTGCCCGCGCCGGGCTGGTCACGCCGTTCGCCGACGGGATGAACCTCGTCGCCAAGGAATATATTGCCGCACAGGATCCCGAGGACCCCGGCGTGCTGATCCTGTCGCGCATGGCCGGGGCGGCCGAAGACATGGAGGAGGCGCTGTTGGTCAATCCCTATGACATCGAGGAAATCAGCGAGGCGATCCGCACCGCGCTAAACATGCCCCTGCCCGAACGGCAGCGCCGCTACGAGGCCTGTATGCACACGGTGCGGGAGACCGATGTCACGCGCTGGTCCGCCGACTTCCTCGCCACCCTGCAAAATCTGACCGACAAGGTTACCAAGCATTAACGTTACAAAATAATCAAGTTCGTCACAGCCTGTAACTTTTTCATTGCGCGAATCTGTCGATTTGCCTAAGACCGATGCTGCGGTCGGATGATTTCAGGAGGACGATCCCATGGAAGCCTTGATTTGTGACGGAGTGCGGACTCCCATTGGCCGCTATGGCGGTGCGCTCTCCTCGATCCGCGCCGATGACCTCGCGGCCCTGCCCATCGCGGCGCTGATCGAACGGCATCCCGATGTTGACTGGAGCGCCGTTGACGAGGTGATCTACGGTGCGGCCAACCAGGCCGGCGAAGACAACCGCAACGTCGCGCGCATGGCCGCGCTGCTGGCCGGGCTGCCCGAAAGCGTGCCGGGCGCCACGATCAACCGGCTCTGCGCCAGCGGCATGGATGCGGTGGGTTTTGCCGCCCGTGGCATCAAGGCGGGCGATTATGATCTGACCATCGCCGGCGGTGTCGAAAGCATGAGCCGCGCCCCCTTCGTGATGCCGAAGGCCGAGAGCGCCTTCACCCGCGCCAATGCGGTCTATGACACGACGATCGGCTGGCGTTTCGTCAATCCGAAGCTGAAGGCGCAGTTCGGCGTCGATTCCATGCCCCAGACCGCTGACAATGTCGCCGCCGATTTCGAGGTGAGCCGCGCGGATCAGGACGCTTTCGCCGCCCGCAGCCAGGCCCGCTGGGAAGCCGCGCAGCAGGCCGGAAGCTTCGCCGACGAGATCGTTCCCGTCACGGTGCCGCAGCGCAGGGGCGATCCGGTGATCTTTGACACCGACGAACACCCCCGCCCCGGCACCGGGGTGGAAAAGCTCGGCAAGCTCAAGGGCGTCAACGGCCCTGATCTGTCGGTGACCGCAGGCAATGCCAGTGGCGTCAACGACGGTGCTGCGGCGCTGCTGATCGCCTCCGAAGCGGCAGCGCGACAGCAGGGCCTGACACCGATGGCGCGGGTCGTAGGCATGGCCTCTGCCGGGGTCGCACCGCGGATCATGGGCATCGGCCCGGTTCCGGCGAGCCGCAAGGTGCTCGAACGCGCCGGGCTTAGCATCGAACAGATGGATGTGATAGAATTGAACGAGGCTTTCGCCAGCCAGGGCCTTGCTACCCTGCGTGAGCTGGGCGTGGCCGATGACGATGAACGCGTGAACCCGCATGGCGGCGCGATCGCCCTCGGGCATCCGCTGGGCATGTCCGGTGCCCGGCTGGTGCTCACCGCCGCGCATCAGCTCAAGCGCAGCGGCGGGCGTTATGCGCTCTGCACGATGTGCGTGGGCGTCGGCCAGGGGGCCGCGCTGATCCTTGAACGCGTCTGACCGGGAGGAAGACGACATGTATGCACAGATGGTAAAATCCGAAAACGCCGATGACAGTGCCGAGGCACAGGCCTTTCAGGCGCGGATCGACGCGGGCGAGAAGATCGAGCCGAAGGAATGGATGCCTGCGGGCTACCGCAAGACGCTGATCCGCCAGATCGGCCAGCATGCCCACTCCGAAATCGTCGGCCAGCTGCCCGAGGGCAACTGGATCACCCGCGCACCGACGCTGGAGCGCAAGGCGATCCTGCTCGCCAAGGTGCAGGACGAGGCCGGTCACGGACTCTATCTCTATTGCGCCGCCGAGACGCTGGGCGTCACCCGCGACGAGCTGACCGAAATGCTGCTCGACGGGCGGATGAAATATTCCTCGATCTTCAATTATCCGACGCTGACCTGGGCCGATATGGGCGCGGTCGGCTGGCTGGTCGATGGTGCCGCGATCATGAACCAGGTGCCGCTGCAGCGCACCTCCTATGGTCCCTATTCGCGCGCCATGATCCGGATCTGCAAAGAGGAAAGCTTTCATCAGCGTCAGGGCTACGACATCATGATGAAGATGGCCAAGGGCACTGAGCAGCAAAAGCAGATGGCGCAGAATGCGCTCAACCGTTTCTGGTTCCCCTCGCTGATGATGTTCGGCCCCTCGGACAAGGACTCCGTCCACTCGGCGCAGTCGATGGCCTGGAAGATCAAGATGAACACCAATGACGAGCTGCGTCAGAAATTCGTCGATCAGACCGTGCCGCAGGCGGAATATCTCGGGCTGACCGTGCCCGACAAGACCCTGAGCTGGAACGAGGAAAAGGGCGGCTACGATTTCGCCGAGCCCGATTGGGACGAGTTCTTTCAGGTGATCAAGGGCAATGGCCCCTGCAACAGCGAACGCCTCGCCGCGCGCAACAAGGCGTGGGACGAGGGCCGATGGGTGCGCGAAGGGCTGATGGCCCATGCCGCCAAGAAATCCACAGCACAGAGGATGGCCGCAGAATGAGCAGCGTCGCCCCCAGCCCCTATCCCGACAACGAGCAGCCCAAGCGCGAGAACCGCCAAGAATGGCCGCTCTGGGAGATCTTCATCCGTGGCCAGCACGGGATGAACCATCGTCATGTCGGCTCGCTGCATGCCGCCGATGCCGAGATGGCGGTCAAGAACGCCCGCGATGTCTATACCCGGCGCAACGAGGGCGTGAGCATCTGGGCAGTGCGTACCGCCGATATCGCCGCCTCTTCGCCCTCGGACAAGGGACCGTATTACGAGCCTTCCGAGAGCAAGGCCTATCGCCACCCGACCTTCTTTGACATTCCCGACGAAGTGGGGGCGATGTGATGGAGCGCGACGCGGCCTATTTCGAATTCCTTTGCCGGATGGGTGACAACGCGCTGGTGCTCGGCCACCGGGTCAGCG
This sequence comes from Sulfitobacter aestuarii, assembly GCF_042685005.1. NCBI lineage: Bacteria > Pseudomonadati > Pseudomonadota > Alphaproteobacteria > Rhodobacterales > Roseobacteraceae > Sulfitobacter > Sulfitobacter aestuarii. The sequence continues at coordinate 81,968 of NZ_JBHUMP010000005.1, forward strand.
AATGGTGCGGCATGGGGCCGGTGCTGGAAGAAGACATCGCGCTGGCCAATATCGCGCTCGACCTGATCGGCCAGACGCAGATGTGGCTTGGCCTCGCCGGTGAGGTCGAGGGCAAGGGCCGCAGCGCCGATGATCTGGCGATGCTGCGCGACGTCTGGGATTTCCGCAACCTGCTGCTGGTCGAACAGCCCAATGGCGATTTCGGCCAGACCATGATGCGCCAGTTCCTGTTCGACGCCTGGCATCTGGCAATGCTGCGCGGGCTCGAGCAATCTTCCGAGCCACGGGTGGCGGAGATCGCCGCCAAGGCGGTGAAAGAAATTACCTATCACGTCGAGCGTTCCGCCGACACGGTCATCGGTCTTGGTGACGGCACCACCGAGAGCCATGCCCGGATGCAGAACGCGCTCGACCTGCTCTGGCCCTATGTCGGCGAGATGTTCGCCGCCGATGCGGTGGACGAGATGATGGCGGCGGAGGGGATCGCACCGGATCTGGCCGCGCTGCGTCAGGGCTATGACGGCGAGGTCGCGCGGGTGATGAAAGCGGCAACGCTGAGCATCCCCGAAAGTGGCTTTGCCCACAAGGGCGGCAAGTCCGGCTTCCAACATTCGGAGCACCTCGGGCATATGCTGACCCAGATGCAATGGCTGCAACGCGCCTATCCCGGAGCCGCGTGGTAAGATGAAACCCGAGGTCGAGGAGATCTGGCGCTGGCTTGACGCTGTGCCCGACCCGGAGATCCCGGTGATCTCGGTCGTCGATCTCGGCATCGTGCGCGATGTCGCCTGGCAGGGCGAGACGCTGGAGGTGGCGGTGACGCCGACCTATTCGGGCTGCCCGGCCACCACGGTGATCTCGCTCGACATCGAGACCGCGCTGCGAGACCGGGGCGTCAAGGATCTGCGCATCCGCACCCAGATCTCGCCGCCCTGGACCAGCGAATGGCTGAGCGACAAGGGCCGCGCGCGATTGCTGGAATGCGGCATCGCCCCGCCGCGCGCCGCTGGCGGGCCAGAGCATTGCCCGCGCTGCCGCTCGACCGACGTGGTCCGCGTCAGCCAGTTCGGCTCTACCCCCTGCAAGGCGCATTGGCGCTGCAAGGATTGTCTTGAGCCTTTCGACTATTTCAAATGTATCTGAGGAACGCAGCAGATGGCACGATTTCACCCCCTGTCCGTCACTGACGTGCAAAAGACCATCCGCGATGCGGTCGTGGTGACGCTGGAGCCGACCGAGTCCGGCGATTTCGATTTTACCCAGGGTCAGTACCTTACCTTCCGCCGTGATTTCGACGGTACGGAGGTGCGGCGCTCCTATTCGATCTGCGCCGCCAGGGGCGAGGGCAAGCTGCAGGTCGGCATCAAGAAGGTCGATGGCGGCGCCTTCTCGACCTGGGCCAATGAGGAATTGCAGCCCGGCATGGTGCTCGAAGCGATGGAGCCGATGGGTTCGTTTCACACGCCGATCATACCCGATCAGGGCCGTCACTACCTCGGCTTCGCCGGCGGCTCCGGGATCACCCCGGTCCTGTCAATCCTGAAAACCGTGCTGGCGCGCGAGAGCCAGAGCAGCTTCACCCTCGTCTATGCCAACCGCGGCGTGAACAGCATCATGTTCCGCGAGGAGCTGGAGGATCTGAAGAACCTTTACATGGGGCGGCTGACGCTGATCCATATCCTCGAAAGCGACGCGCAGGATATCGACCTGTTCACCGGGCGCGTCGATGCCGAGAAATGCAAGGCGCTGTTTGCCCATTGGATCGACATCGCCAGCGTCGATACCGCCTTCATCTGCGGCCCCGAGCCGATGATGCTCGGCATTGCCGCGGCGCTGAAAGAACATGGGCTGTCCGAGGAGCAGATCAAGTTCGAGCTGTTCGCCAGCGCCCAGCCCGGACGGCTGGCCCGCAAGGCCAGTGCCGAGGCGGGCGCCAGTGCCGCGAAATCGACGCAGGCCAGCGTCACCATCGACGGGGCGTCGCGCAGCTTCACCATGGAGAAGGATCAGACGATCCTTGACGCGGCGCTCGAAAACGCGCTCGATGCGCCCTATGCCTGCAAGGCCGGAGTCTGCTCTACCTGCAAGTGCAAGGTGCTCGAAGGCGAAGTGGAGATGGTCGCCAACCATGCGCTGGAGGATTACGAGGTCGCGCGCGGTTACGTGCTGTCCTGCCAGTCCTTCCCGGTAAGCGATCGCGTTGTCGTGGATTACGATCAATAGGAGCCAGCCGATGTCCGACGAGATGAAGATCGAGGATTACCTCGCCCAGGGCGGCAAGCTCACGACGCCAGCCAACGCCCCGGCGCGCTACCGCGCCGAGCTGATGAAGATCATGGCGATCTTCGTGGACAGCGAGCTGGCCGGCGCCGCCGGTTTTGCCGATATCATCAATGAGGGTCCGGGCATCAAGGAACGCATAGCGGCGGCGCGGATCGTGCTGGAAAAAACCGACCATGCCGAGAAGGTGCTGCGCCTGATGGGCGAGTTCGGCGCCGACACGGCGCGCTATGCCAACCACCATCCGTGGCGCGACCGCCTGTCGCGCGACACTGCGCCGGGCACGCGGCGCAGCGCCCATGACATGCGGCTCTCGGTGCTGAATTACCCGCTGCAGGGCTGGAGCGATGCGGTGGTGATGAATCTCTGCATGGGCCTTGGCGTCTGCGTGCAATTGCAGGAGCTTACGCGGATTTCCTATCAACCGCTGTCCCAGGCGATCCGCGAGATCCTGCCGCGCGAGCAGCGCCATGCCGAGCTTGCCGAGGAAGGCATCGCCCGGCTGCTGGAAACCGGCGCGCGCGCCGACGTCGAGACGAGCCTCGCCTATTGGCAGCCCCGCGTCGCGGCGATGTTCGGCGATGCGGAGCCAGAGCGGATGGCGCAGCTCAAGACCTGGGGTCTGCGCCGTCAGGACGGGGCCGATCTGCGCGCGGAATGGCAGCAGCGGCTCGACGCGACGCTGGCACGGCTCGGGCTCGGCTAGAGCCGCTCGACGCCGCCCAGCGTCAGCCGCGCCACCAACTCGGCATAATCGGCGCGCGCCTGCGCATCGGCATTGCTGTTCCACATGTAGAACCAGTTCAACATGCCGAAGACCGACATGGTCGCGGCGCGCAGCTTGGCCGCGTCGGCGGCGAAGACCTCGGGCGCCAGCGCCGCGAGGATACCGCTCATCTGGCTGACCATGTCGCGCTGATAGCCCTTCAGCACCTCCTGCTGCGCCGCATCGAGCAGCACGATCCCCTCGGTCTGGATCTTGTGTTCGTGATCCATGCCCTTGTAGGCCAGCAACGTCTCGCAGAGCACCACGCGCAGCTGCTCGGCCGGAGGCAGCGCTTCGAGCCGCTGATCGCGCAGCCGGTTGCGCAGGGCGCGCAGGTAATTGTCGAGAATATCGAAAAGCAGCGCGTCCTTGCTGGGGTAGTAATGATAGATATTGGCCTTTGAAATGCCACAGGCCCGCGCCACCTGCGCCATCGAGGCGCGGGCGTAGCCTTCTTCGGCAAAGACCCGCGCCGCCGTTTTCAGGATGGCGGCGCGTTTCTCGTCATGGTCCTTGGCAATGGTCCGGGCCACGCTCAGCCCTTGTCGCGGTTGTCGACCACCCGCACCGCCTTGCCCTGGCTGCGTGCCACCGAGCCGGGGTCGCCGACCACGATCTCGGTCGAGATCCCGACCATGTCCTTGATCCGCTTGCTCAACATCCGCTGTGCCGCCGCGCGCGAGGCTTCATCCGCCGCCTGCGGCAAGACCTCGACATGCACGCGCATCGCATCCATGCGGCCGGATTTGTAGAGCTCGATCTGGAAATACGGGGCCAGCCCTCCGGTCGCCATCACCTGTTCCTCGATCTGGGTGGGAAAGACATTGACCCCGCGCAGGATCATCATGTCATCGGAGCGCCCGGTGATCTTCTCCATCCGCCGCATGGAGCGCGCGGTGCCGGGCAGCAGCCGGGTCAGGTCGCGCGTGCGGTAGCGGATCATCGGCATGCCTTCCTTGGTCAGCGTGGTGAAGACCAGCTCGCCCTCCTGCCCGTCCTCGACGACGTCGCCGGTCTGCGGGTCGATGATCTCGGGGTAGTAATGATCCTCCCAGATATGCAGACCGTCCTTCGTCTCGACACATTCATTGGCCACGCCCGGCCCCATGATCTCGCTGAGCCCGTAGATATCGACCGCATGCATGTCGAAAGCCTCCTCGACCTCGCGGCGCATGGCGTTGGTCCAGGGTTCGGCGCCGAACACCCCGACCTGCAGCGATGACTCGCGCGGGTCGATCCCGGCCTTGTGAAAGCCCTCAAGGATGTTGAGCATGTAAGAGGGCGTCACCATGATGCCCTGCGGCTGGAAATCGGTGATCAGCCCGACCTGTTTCTCGGTCTGCCCGCCGCCCATCGGCACCACGGTCGCGCCGAGCTTCTCGATCCCGTAATGCGCGCCGAGCCCGCCGGTGAACAGCCCGTAGCCATAGGCGTTGTGCACCATATCCCCGGCGCGCAGCCCCGAGGCGCGCAGGCTGCGGGCGAGCGTGTCGGCCCAGACCTCGATATCGCCCTTGGTATAGACCACGACCGTCGCCTTGCCCGTCGTGCCCGAGGAGGCATGGATCCGCGCAATCTGTGCGCGCGGCACGGCGGAGAGGCCGAAGGGATAATTGTCGCGCAGGTCGTTCTTGGTGGTGAAGGGGAACTTGGCGAGGTCCTTCAGCTCCTTGAGGTCGTCCGGATGGACCCCGGCCGCGTCAAAGCGTTCCCGGTACATCGCCACATTGTCATAGGCATGGCGCAGCGACCATTGCATCCGCTTGAGCTGCAGGGCGGCGATCTCGTCGCGGCTGGCGATCTCGATCGGTTCCAGATCGGATTTGGCGGGGCTCAGATCCTTCATTGTCTTTCCATCCTCTGTTCTTCCTCCTCGAATAGCCGACCCTTGATGGCCCGCGAAATGCCGCGCATCTCGGCGATGGTCACGCCATCCTGATTGCTGACCCGAATGTCATAGATACCGCTGCGCCCGGTCAGCGAAACCTCCCGCGCCTGCGCCGTCAGACGGTCACCAAGCTGCGCCGGGGCGGTGAAGCTGATCACGTTGTGCTGCGCCACCGTCGATTGATTGCGGCTGTTGCAGGCAAAGGCGAAGGCGCTGTCGGCCAGCGCGAAGGTCACGCCGCCATGGCAGATGCCGTGCCCGTTGCAATGATGCGCCGCGACCGTCAGCACCAGCTCGGCGCGGCCCTCATCAACCTCGCCAAGCTCCATGCCGAGCCATTTCGACGCCTGATCGCTCTCCCACATCGCGGCGGCGGCGCGGCTGGCGCGGGTCTTCGCATCCATGCTCATGAGCCTTTGAATTCCGGCGCGCGTTTCTGCAGGAAGGCGCTGACGCCCTCGGCATAATCAGCGCTTTCGCCGCAGCGTTTCATGTAATCGGCCTCAAGCTCGAGATGATCGGTGAGGCTATCGGTCGCCGCGGCCTGGATCGCCGCCTTGGTGAGCCCGTAGCCGAGCGTCGGACCGTCGGCGAAACGCGCGGCCATGGCCCGTGCCTCGTCCATCAGATCGGCGTCGGGCAGCGCCTTCCAGATCAGCCCCCATTCCTCTGCCTTGCGGGCAGTCAGCGGCTCGGCGGTGAAGGCCAGCCCCTTGGCCCGCGCCTCCCCGAGCAGCCGTGGCAGATGCCAGCTGCCGCCGGTATCCGGGATCAGCCCGACCTTGGAGAAGGACTGGATGAACTTCGCGCTCTCCCCCGCCAGCACGATGTCACAGGCCAGCGCGATGTTGGCCCCTGCCCCGGCGGCCACACCATTGACCGCGCAGATCACCGGAAAATCGAGCGAGCGGATGAGCCGCACCAGCGGCGCATAGAAGTCGCGCACCGTCTTGCCGAGGTCCGGCGGCCCGTCCATCTTCGAGGGATCGCGATCGCCGAGATCCTGCCCGGCACAGAACCCGCGCCCGGCCCCGGTCAGCAGCACCGCGCGGGTGCCGTCCTCATGGGTGCCTTCCAGAGTCTCGCGCAGGGCAAAATGCATCTCGTCATTGAAAGAGTTGAGCCGATCCGGCCGGTTAAGGGTGATCTCCGTCCAGCGCTCGTGCTGCTGAACCAGAATTGAATCGGTCATATGGCCCCCCTGCCTGATGCGAACTGCAATTAAACTTGCATAAACCGTCCGGTCGGTCAATAAATAACGCCAAGCAATACCCACCCCGTTGCGGCCACCCCGGCGGCCACGGATCATGTTAGGATAGGGGCCAAGCCAAGCGCCCCCTGCCCCGAAAGGAAATCGCCATGAGCCTTCTAGAGATCAACTCCTTCGCCGCAGGCAGCTGGATCGCCCCCGGAACAGGCGCACGCGAGATCGAGAATGCGGTCAGCGGCGAGGTCATGGCGCGGGCGGGCAATGACGGGCTCGATGCGCAGGCCATGCTGGATCATGCGGTGAATATCGGCGGGCCCAACCTGCGCGCCATGACCTTCCATGACCGCGCCCGGATGCTGAAGGCGCTGGCGGCGCATCTCAACGAAAAGAAACAGGCGCTTTACGATCTGTCCTTCGCCACCGGCGCCACACAGGCCGACCACATGATCGACATCGACGGCGGGATCGGCACGATGTTCGTCTTCGCCTCCAAGGGGCGGCGCGAAATGCCCGATGCCCATGTCTATCTTGATGGCGACGTCGAACAGCTGTCGCGCTCAGGCAGCTTCCTTGGCCAGCATATCTGCACCCCGATGCGCGGCGCCGCCGTGCATATCAACGCCTTCAACTTCCCGGTCTGGGGGATGCTGGAAAAGCTCGCCCCGACCTTGCTGGCGGGGATGCCCGCCATCGTCAAACCGGCCACCGCGACCTGTTATGTCACCGAGCTGGCGGTGCGGATCATGCTGGAAAGCGGGCTGCTGCCGGAAGGCGCGCTGCAGCTGGTGACCGGCGGGCTCGGCGACATGCTGGACCGTCTGACCTGTCAGGACATGGTCAGCTTCACCGGCTCCGCCGATACCGCGCTGAAACTGCGCTCGGCGCCGCATATCCTGAAGAACTCGATCCGTTTCGTGGCCGAACAGGACAGTCTCAACGCCTCGATCCTCGGCCCGGATGCCACCCCCGGCACGCCGGAATTCGACCTTTTCGTCAAGGAAGTGCACCGCGAGATGACCGCCAAGGCGGGGCAGAAATGCACCGCCATCCGGCGCATCATGGCGCCGCAGGCGCAGGTCGACGCTGTGATCGAGGCGCTTTCTGCGCGGCTCTCCAAGACCGTAATCGGCGATCCGCGCGCCGAAACGACGCGCATGGGGGCGCTGGTCTCCAACAGCCAGAAGCGCGACGTGTTGGAGAAGGCTCAGATCCTCGGCGCCGAGGCCGAGCGCGTCTTCGGGGATCCGGAAAACTTCGACGTGCAGGGTGCGGATGCCGACAAAGGCGCCTTCCTGCCACCGATGCTGTTCCATTGCGCCGACCCTGACGGGGCGCAGCGCGTGCATGATACCGAGGCTTTCGGCCCGGTCTCCACGATCATGGGCTATCGCGACCTCGACCACGCCGTCGCGCTGGTCAACCGTGGCGGTGGCTCGCTGGTCGCCTCGGTCATTACCCATGACCCCGAAGTCGCCCGCGAAGTGGCGCTCGGTGCCGGTGCGTTCCACGGACGGATCTATTTCAACAACCGCGACAGCATGAAGGAATCGACCGGCCACGGCTCGCCTTTGCCGCATATGGTGCATGGCGGTCCGGGCCGGGCTGGCGGCGGCGAAGAGCTCGGCGGGGTGCGCGGCGTGATGCATTACATGCAGCGTACCGCGATCCAGGGCAGCCCCGACATCCTCACCGCGATCGGCCGCCAATGGGTGCCCGGTGCCGCGGAAAAGGACGGCGGCGCGCATCCCTTTACCCGCAATTTCCACGAACTCGAGATCGGCGAGACGCTGCACACGCCGCTGCGCCAGGTTACGCTCGAGGATATCGAGACTTTCGCCCATTTCACCGGCGACACGTTCTATGCTCATATGGACGAGGATGCCGCCCAGCGGAATCCGTTCTTCCCCGGCCGCGTCGCGCATGGCTACCTGCTGATCAGCTTTGCCGCGGGCATGTTCGTCGAGCCCAACGAGGGGCCGGTGCTGGCCAACACCGGGCTCGACAACCTGCGTTTCATGAAGCCGGTGCAGAGCGGAGATTCGATCAAGGTGCGGCTCACCGTCAAGAAAAAGACCCCGCGCAACGAGGAATATGGCGAGGTGCGCTGGCATGTCACGCTGACCAACCAGGACGGCGAGCTGGTCGCGGAATATGACCTGTTGACGATGAACGCCTTTCAAAGCTGAGCTTGGAACGGCGGGCGAACCGGATTATCAATAATCATGGACAGGCCCGCCTTTACCCAATTGATCAGTGCCCTCAGCGGCGACCGGACCCCGCGGGTCTGGTCGCTGCTGGTCACCGTTTTCGGCGAGCTTGCGCAGGAGCGAGAGGCGCGTATTTCCGGCTCGGTGCTGAGCCAGCTTACCGAGCTCATCGGCATCAAACCCGAGGCGATGCGCGTGGCGCTGCACCGGCTGCGCAAAGATGGCTGGATCGACAGCCAACGCCAGGGCCGCAACAGCGCCTATTTCCTGACCGACTGGGGACGCGCGCAGAGTGCCGCCGCGAGTCCGCGGATCTACGCCTCGGAGCCGGAGAGCGACGACGCCTGGCTGGTGCTCACCGATCCGGGCCAACCGGCCGCGGCGGATGCGACGGGCGGCGCCTGGATCAGCTCCAACATGCTGATCGCACCGCGGCCACCCGAGCTCGCCGGGCTGTTTGCCACAAGGATCGACGCCGGTGCCGCCCTGCCCGGCTGGATGACCGGCAAGATCTGCAGCGCGGAGACCGCGGAACTGAGCCGCGATCTGGCGCAGCGACTGCAGGTCGTGCAGCGGAGCACGGCGCAATCCTCCGGCCTCTCGCCCCTGCAATGCGCGGCACTTCGCGTGCTGATCGTGCATAGCTGGCGGCGCATCGTGCTGAAGATCCCGGCCCTGCCCGACCGCTACTTCCCCGCCCCCTGGGCCGGGGCGCAATGTCGCCAGTCGGTTACCGCGCTGCTGGCGCAGCTGCCGAAACCGGCGCTGGCCGATCTAGAAGCGGTGATCGCGGGCTGACCCGTCGGCTCAAACGCCGGGCGCCGCCAACCCCAGTATCTCGCGCGCCTGCCGCCAGCTTGCGACGGGACGTTCCTGCGCCGCGCAGATCTCCACCGTCCGCTGCACCAGGGCGGCATTCGACGGGGCGAGCTCATTCCTGCTCATCCGGATATTATCCTCCAACCCGGTCCGCGCATGACCGCCCGCCGCGATGGACCATTCGTTGAGCGTGCCCTGATGCTGTCCGATGCCGGCAGCGCACCATTCGGTGCCCGGAGCCAGCCGCTGCAGCGTCTCGACATAAAAATCGAACACCGCACGGTCCACCGGCATGGCGTTCTTCACGCCCATGACGAATTGCACATAGAGCCTGCCAGGCAACCTGCCCGCCTTGTGCAGCGCCACCGCCTGGAAGATATGCGACAGATCAAAGGCTTCGATTTCCGGCACCACCTGATGTTGCAGCATTTCCGAGGCCAGCCAATCGACCAGATCCGGCGGGTTCTCATAGACGCGGGTGGGGAAGTTGTTCGACCCGACCGACAGCGAGGCCATGTCAGGTTTCAGCGGCAACATGCCTCCCCGTGCCTGCCCGGCACCGGATCGCCCGCCGGTCGATAATTGCACGATCATGCCCGGACAATGTCTGCGCAGCCCTTCCAGCAGCAGCGCGAACCGCTCGGGGTCGCTGCTCGGCGTGCCGTCGTCATTGCGCACATGGCAATGGGCGATACTGGCCCCGGCCTCGAACGCCTCCTGCGTGCTCTCGACCTGTTCCGCCACGGTGATCGGCACCGCCGGATTGTCGGCCTTGGTCGGCACCGAGCCGGTGATCGCCACGCAGATGATGCAAGGTTTGTCCATGTCGCGCCCCTTCAAATGTCGAAAAAGATGGTTTCGCCCGTGCCCTGCAACCGGATGTCGAACCGATAGAGCCCTTCCTCCTCCGGCTCGGCCAGCAGGGTTGCGATGCGGTTCTGATGCTCGATCCGGGTCAGGATCGGATCTTCGCCATTGGCCTCAGCCTCGTCGGCGAAATACATCCGCGTGTGCAGCCCGATGTTGATCCCGCGCGCCACGATCCAGAAGCTCACATGCGGCGCCTGCAACCGGCCGTCAGGATAGGGCACGCGCCCCGGCTTGACGGTCTCAAAGATGAACTCGCCGCTCTGCGGATCTCCGGCGCTGCGCCCGAAGCCGGTGAAATGGGGATCGGCCTTGCCGCGCCGCTCCTCCGGCGAGGGATAGAGCCCGGCCGCATCCGCCTGCCAGATCTCGACCATCGCATCTCTCAGCGGCATGCCGGTGCCGTCTAACACCCTGCCGCGGATGGTGATTTCCTGCCCTTGCACCGGTCCGGTCCGCATCACGGCGCCAAGGTCGCCCCCGAACATGTCAAGCCCCGCCACATTGGGGGTACAGCCGATATGGACATAGGGGCCGGCGGTCTGCGACGGGGTTTCGCGCATGTTATCAAGATTTTGCACCATATCACATGCCCTCCGGTCGGTTCTCGAAAAAGCTCTGTCGCCGCCCGCGCAGCACGATGTCGAAGCGATAGGCGCGGGCATCCATCGGCAGGGTACGGCGCATGTCGAGCGGCGCCACCAACGCCGCCAGCGCGTCGGAGGCCAGCGTATTGGCGATCGGGCAGAGCGCGATATGCGGATCGCCCTCGAAATACATCTGGGTGATCAGCCGCTGCGCGAAACCGTCTCCGAAAAGGCTGAAATGGATATGCGCCGGACGCCAGTCATTCGCGCCGTTGGGCCATGGATAGGGACCGGGCTGGATGGTGCGGAACTCATAGGTCCCATCCTCGCCGGTCATCACCCGCCCGCAGCCGCCGAAATTCGGGTCGAGCGGCGCGAGATAGCCTTCCTTCGCATGACGGTAGCGCCCCCCGGCATTGGCCTGCCAGACCTCCAGCAGCGCGTACTTCACCGGGCGGCCCATCTCGTCGCTCACCCGGCCATGCACGATGATCCGCGGGCCGATGGCGCTTGCGCCCGGGGCGGCAAAATTATGGATCAGGTCGTTGTCCTGCGCGCCGATGATCCCGTGACCGAAGACCGGGCCGGTCTCTTCGGACAGGGTCGAGGGGAAGGATAGCAGCGCCGCCTGCGGGCTGCGTTTCAGCGAGGTCTTGTAGGCGGGGGTCAGCGCCTCGGGCTGCCGGCCCCGGTCGCGCGCGAGATAGCCGCCCATCTGGGGTGCCTTGCTCATGTCTCGATCCCCATGTCCTTGAACGTCCGCTTGGCCAGCTTGATCGCATGATTGGCTTTCGGCACGCCGGCATAGACAGCGACATGCATGAACGCCTGCAGGATATCCTGCGGCGAGGCACCGGTATTGGCGCAGGCGCGGACATGCATCGGGATCTCGTTGAAATTGCCGGTCGCGGCGAGCAACGCCAGGGTCAGCATCGAACGTTCGCGCCGCGTGATCGTGTTATCGGCCCAGAGCGTGCCCCAGGCGCCTTCGGTGATCATCTGCTGGAACGGCGCGTCGAAGGCGGTTTTCTCCGCCTCGGCGCGGGCGACGTGATCTTCCCCAAGAACCGCCCGGCGGGTGACCATGCCACTTTCATATCTTTCGCTCACATTCTCGCTCCTTTCCTGACGGCACGCCCTCAATAGGGCAGCCCGACGTAATTTTCCGCCATCGCCTGCTGCGCCGCCCTGTTGGAGCGCAGGAATTCCAGCTCGGCGGTCTGGATCTTGAGATCGAAGGCACTCTGCTCGGGATAGCGGTGCAGCAGCGAGGAAAACCACCAGGAAAACCGCTCCGCTTTCCAGACCCTGGCAAGCGCCTTTTTTGAGTAGGCGTCAATGCCTTGCGCGCTGTTCTTCTCGTAGAATTCCCGCAAGGCCCGATAGAGGTAATTCACATCCGACGCGGCGGTGTTGAGCCCCTTGGCCCCGGTCGGCGGCACGATATGCGCCGCATCCCCGCAAAGAAACAACCGCCCCCAGCGCATCGGCTCGGTCACGAAAGAGCGCAGCGGCGCGATGGATTTCTCGATCGACGGGCCGGTGACCAGCTTCTCCGCCTGTTCCGGCGGTATCCGGCGTTTCAGCTCTTCCCAGAAGGCCTCGTCGGTCCAGTCCTCGGGATGATCGGAGAGCGAACACTGGATGTAATAGCGGCTGAGTTGCTCGTTGCGCATCGAGCAGAGTGCGAAGCCGCGGTCGGAATTGGCATAGACCAGCTCGTGATTGACCGGCGGTGTCTTGCTGAGGATGCCGAGCCAGCCGAAGGGATAGATCTTCTCGTAATCGCGCCGCACCTCCAGCGGGATCGCCTGTCGGCTGACCCCGTGAAACCCGTCGCAGCCCGCAATGAAATCGCAATCGAGCCGTCGCGGCGCGCCGTCGATGCTGTAGCTCACATGCGGCGTGTCGCTGTCGGCATCGTGGATCGTCACATCCGCGACGTTGAAATCGATCCGCCCGCCCGCCGACTCGCGCGCCGCATAAAGATCGCGGGTCACCTCGGTCTGACCATAGATCATCACCGGCTTGCCCGTGAGCCCGGCGAAATCGACCCGGAAACTCTCGCCGCCATGGGCGATCAGCGTGCCGCGATGCTCAAAGCCCTCGGCCTGCATCCGCGCGCCGCAGCCCGCCTCCTCCATCAGCCGCACCAGCCCCTGTTCGAGCACCCCGGCGCGGATCCGTCCGAGCACGTATTCCTTGGTCTTGCGTTCGAGCACGACGCTGTCGATGCCGTGACGATGCAGCAGCTGCGACAGTAACAGCCCCGAGGGTCCGCCCCCGATAATCGCCACCTGTGTCCGCATCGCTTCCTCCAAAGACTGTCATCTTCTTTCTGACCGGGGCATAAGCGCATGTAAAATGGTAATTCAGCCGGGATACTTGCCCATATGGAAAGCAAACGCCTGCGCCAGATCAAGATCAGGCATCTTGCCGCCTTTGTCGAAATCCTGCGCTGCGGCTCCTTCAAGGCCGCCGCCGAGCGCATCGCACTGACCCAGCCGACGATCTCCAAGACCCTGCGCGAGCTTGAGGAGATCCTCGGCGCGCCGCTGTTGCTGCGCGACCGCAGCGGCATCGCCCTGACGCCGGAGGGCGCGGTGTTCCGGCAATTCGCCGAGCAGAGCCTGGCGGCGCTCAACCATGGTCTGGCCAGCCTCGATGCGCTCAGCACCGGCGCGACCGCACCGCTGCGCATCGGCGCGCTGCCGAGCGTCGCCGCCGATCTGCTGCCCGACGTGATCGTCGCCTTCGCCGAAATCTCCCCGGCGACGCCGGTGATGGTCGAGGACGGACGCATCGGCGCGCTGGTCGAGCGGCTGCGCGCGGGCGCGCTCGACCTGGTGGTCGGGCGGCTCGCCCTGCCCGAGACGATGGGCGGCTTGTCCTTCACCCAGCTCTATGCTGAACAGGTGATCTTCGCCGTCGCCGCCGGGCATCCGCTGGCCGCCACGCGCGATCTTGCAGCACTCGAGCACTGGCCGGTGCTCTACCCGCCGAAGGACGCCGCGATCCGCCCGCTGATCGACCGCTACCTGATCGCGCGCGGCATCGGCGACTGGTCGCGGCGGATCGAGACCGTCTCCGACACGTTCGGACGGGCGATGACGCTGGGCCCGGCGGGCGCGGTCTGGATCATCAGCCAGGGCGTGGTGGCGCGCGACATCGCCGCCGGGCGGATGGCGCGGCTGCCGCTGGAGACCGACGAGATGTCAGGGCCGGTGGGGATCATGGCCCGCGCCGAGGAAGACCCCTCGCCGCCGGTGCGGCTGTTCCGCCAGGCGTTGCTGGCGGCGGTGCGCGGCGGCGCGAGCGCCTGAGCGGAGCGGCAAGCCGGGGGCGCTGCCCCCGGACCCCCGAGGTATTTGCGGTCAGAAGAAGTCGGCTCAAGCCTCTTCCTCGGTGCGCGGCAGGTCTTCGATCAGGCGGGTTTCGAGCAGCTGGCCGTTGGCATAGAGAATCGGCGTCGCCACGGCGGCGATATGGCTGTTGAATTCGCGCAGCGCGCGCAGCGTCTCGAGATGGATGTCGCTGGTCTCGAAGCTCTGGCCCTTGCCCTCCTGCAACCGGCGGTAGTGGCGTTTGCGGCTGCGCCGTTCGGCGCGCTTGATCTCGGTCTTTTCGAGATTCAGCAGCCGGGCGCTTTCCACATCGTCCGAGATCAGCACATTGGTCGCGAGCTTCATGTTGGCGAGGATGTTCTCGTGCATTTCCTGCAGCTCGGCCCAGCCTTCTTTTGAGAATTCGAGATTGGCGCGGCGCAGGTCGCGGGCCAGTTCGGCAAGGCGCTTGGCCACCACGTCACCGGCGGTTTCGAGACGCACCGCATATTCCAGCAGGTCGCGGGCGACGCGGGCATTCTCCTTGCCAAGCTGCGCCACCGGCAGGGCGGCGACATAGTCGCGCACGCCCGAGAGGCAATTGTTGACCTCGTTGTCGAGTTTCTGCACCGCCTTGATCTGCCGCTCGTCGCCACCGTGATAGAGGTCGAGCACCGGGCGGAACATCGCCTCGACCAGATCCGCCATGCGCAGGATCTCGCGTTTGAGGCTCGAAAGGGCCAGTGCCGGGGAGCCGGTGTTCTGCAGGTCGAGCGCGCTGACCCGCAGCGGCAGATGCTGCGGGTTCTGCGGCGCGACGATATCGGGAAGCAGCCGCTCGAAGGGCCGCTGCAACAGGCCGCAGAAGGGCAGCGCCAGGAGCAGCAGCCCGGCATTGAAACCCAGATGCGCGGTGACCAGCATCTGTGCCCCGTAATCACCGGTCAGCAGCCCCGAGCGCAGCGCCAGGTTGGCGCCGAACAGGGCGAGGATCGCGGCGCTGCCGCGCAGGGCCAGGTTGGCCAGCGGGATCCGCCGGCCGCGCGGCTCCATGCCGCGGGTCAGCCAGACCGGGATGAAGGCGCTGCCGAGATTGGCGCCGAGCACCAGCGACAGGCCCGCCTCGAAGGGCAGCGCGCCGATCTGCACCAGCGTGACACACATCAGGATTGCCGCGACAGAGGAATGCATGACGAAGGCCAGCGCCCCGCCGACGAGGAAGGCGGTGATGTAGTCGCGGGCCAGATATTCGGCCACCGCGGGCAGGAAGGCGCTGTCGCGGATCGGGTCCATCGCTTCGCGCAGGAAACGCAGGGAGATCAGGATGAAGGCGATGCCCAGCAGGATCCGCCCGGCCTGGCGCAGCTTGCGCTGCTCGCTCTTGACGAAGAGCCAGCCGCCGATGGCCAGCAGCAGCGGCACCAGCCAGTCGAGCCGGAAGGACAGGATCTGGATGATCAGTGCCGAGCCGAGATCGCCGCCGAGCACCACCGCGAGCCCCGAGGCAAAGCCGAGATAGCCGCTCACCGCGAAGCCCGAGGCGAGCAGCGCCACCGCGGCCGAGCTCTGCAGGACCAGCGCCAGCATCGTGCCGGTCAGGCCCGAGCCGATCATGCTCTTGTTGCGGGTCAGCACGCGCTGGAACGAGGCGCCGAAGCTGCGCTCGATCCCGGTGCGCACCATGCGCACCGCGAAGAGCAGCAGCATGGTGGCGCCGGCCAGGGAGATCAGGAAACTGATGATTGCCATGTCTTACTCGATCAGAATACGCCCGGCTCGAAACAGGCCGGGTCGGAAATACCACCACCATGCGGCGCGATGCGGAATCTTCCGGCACGGCCGAAAACACCGCAGGAAGCGCCCTGCGAGCCTGGCCTTGTGCGGATTTCCACATCATCTGTCAGGATTTCACAAACTTGCGCAAGACGCCAGCCGGAGGCCGGTTCCGCGCCCCGATGACGCCAAGATACTTTACGCATGACGGTCAAAAGTGCATGATAACCACAATATCGCACCGACATTACCGATGAGGGCGATTTCAGATGAACCGATTCAACGCGCTTCTCTTTTCCCTGCTGCTCTCTCTCGCGGCGCCGCCCGGTTTTTCGCAGGCCACAACGGAGGCGCTTGCCGACGAGGGCGAACGCCTCGCCGCCCTGCTGCGGGTCGGGCGGCGGGTGGTGTCCAACAATCAGACGCTGATCAACGATCCCGACAGGGGCGACAAGGGGCTCGACAGCGCCGCCTTTCTCGCCAAGGTCGATGCCGCCTATCGCGCGCAGCATGGGCAGGGGCCGCTCGACGGGGATCTCAGCGACACCCAGCGCCGCCTGACCGAGGCGCAGCTTGCCGCCATGGCCACGGTGCTCGACGAGAACCAGGAGCTGATCAACAGCGAGGGGCTCGGCTTCAAGGGTTTCATCCCGGCGATCTTCGGACGGCTGGTCAACGAGCAATTCGCCGAACAGGTCGGCAGCGAGGCACGACTCAAGGTCACCGCGCCGATGCATCTGGTGCGCAACCGCAAGGCCCGGCCCGACGACTGGGAGGCCGGCGTTTTCAACGGGCAGTTCAGCCAGCCCGACTGGCCGCGCTCACAGGCGTTTTTCGAGACGGTCGCAACCGGCGAGGGAGAGATGTTCCGAATGCTGATCCCCGAATATTACGGCGAGACCTGCCTGACCTGTCATGGCGGCCCCAAGGGCGAGGTCGATGTGACCGGCTTTCCCAAGGAGGGCGCCGCGGCCGGGGATCTGGCCGGGGCCATCTCGATCACCCTGAAACGAGAATGACCGGGACGCGGGAATGACCGGACGGGCGGTGCGTCTCTCCGACTGGTTCGCCCGCAACCGGGTCACGATCCGGATCAGCTCGCTCTCCGCCGGGCTGCTGTTCACGCTGATGCTGAGCGCGGCGGTGATGGCATGGGAATTGCTCAACAACCTGCACCGTGTCGAGGATTCCACCGAGCGTTTCCGCCGCCTGCAGGTCGCCGCCGAGGCCGACAGCAGCTTCGGCGAGCTGCGCTTCTGGCTCACCGACCTGTCGGTCAGCCTGCTCACCCTCTCCGAACGCCGTGCCGAGGCGGCGCGGGAACGGCTCGAGACCCATCTTGCGCAGATGGAGAGCTTCGCGCCGGACGCCACGCAGGAGATCCGCGCGGGGGTGGAGGCCTATGTCGAGAATGCGCTGCGGGCCGCGGATGCCTATACCGAGGACCGGCGGGTGATCGGCAATACGCTGAGCTCGCAGGCGCGGATCGGCAGCAGTGCGGTCAATGCCGCGCTCGAGGCGCTGATGGCCGATCTCGCGCGCGAGGCCGCGCAGAGCGAGCAGGCTGCCACACAGGCGGCCCGGGATGCGGTGATGCGGGCGATCATCGCTTTCGGCGTGATCGCGCTCGTCGGGGCGCTGCTCACGATCTGGGTGGTCCGCTCGATCCTGAAACCGCTCGGTGCCATCGATACGGCAATCGGTGAGCTCAACGCCGGGGCCAGCGAGGTCACCCTGCCGCCGGAGGGGCCGGACGAGCTCGGCCGGGTCTCGGGTACGGTGCGCGCCCTGCGCGACAGCCAGATCCGCCAGCGCCAGCTCAAGGCGGAGGCCGAGCAGCAGCGCAACACGATCCTCACCGCGATCGAGACGATCCCCGACGGTTTCGCGCTGTTCGACGCCGGGCATCGGCTGGTGCTGACCAATGCCCGTTATCGGCGCATGTTCGCCGCGATCGAGGATGTTCTGGTCCCGGGCGTGAGCTTTCGCGAGATCCTCAGGGCGGTGCTGGCCGACGATCCCGGGCTTGCCGGTGGCCAGCCGGAGGAGGAGTGGATCGCCGAGCGCCTCGCCCATCACGCCAGCCCCGAGACCACGCGTCGCGAGATCCGCATCGGTCCGGCCTGGGTGCAGGTCACCAAGAGCAAGACCCCGGATGGCGGCACCGTGGCGATCTACAGCGACATCACCGATCTGCTCGACAAGCAGGCGCAGCTGCAGGAGGCTCACGAGCGCGCCGAGGCCGCGAACAAGGCCAAGAGCCGCTTCCTCGCCTCGATGAGCCACGAGCTGCGCACGCCGCTCAACGCGATCATCGGCTATAGCGAGATGCTGATCGAGGATGCCCGCGACGAGGGCGACGAGACCACGATCGCCGATCTCGAGAAGATCATGGCCTCTGGGCAGCATCTGCTCGGTCTGATCAACGACATTCTCGACCTCTCCAAGATCGAGGCGGGCAAGATGGAGCTGCATTTCGAGACTTTCGACATCGCCCGGCTGGTGCAGGACGTGGCCGCCACGATCAAGCCGCTGGTCGCCACCAACGACAACGAGCTGGTGGTGCGCATCGACACCGGAATCGGCGAGATCGAGACCGACAAGACCAAGCTGCGCCAGAACCTGTTCAACCTGCTGTCCAACGCCGCCAAGTTCACCAAGTCGGGCAGGATCGAGCTGATCGTGCAGGATGCCGAGGAGGCGGTCGAATTCGTGGTGCGCGACAATGGCATCGGGCTGACCGAGGAGCAGAAATCCCGACTCTTCAAACCGTTCGAACAGGCCGATTCATCGACTACCCGCGAATATGGCGGCACCGGGCTCGGCCTTGCCATCGTCAAGCAGTTCACCGAGATGCTCGGCGGCGAAGTGCGGGTGGAGAGCACGCCAGGCAAGGGCGCGAGCTTTACCCTGAAAGTGACCCTCGGCGGGCGCGAGAAACTGCCGGGAACGCGGTCCGACGGGGTGGGGTCGGGTGCTTCGGTGCTGGTCATCGACGACGACCCCTCGGCGCGCAGATCAATGGCCGACCTGTTGACCCGCGAGGGATTCCGCCCGCTGCTGGCGGGCGATGCCGGGGCCGGGCTGGCGCTGGCCGAGGCGCATCGCCCGGATGCCATCGTGCTCGACATCATCATGCCGGAGAAGGACGGCTGGTCGGTGCTGCGCGAGCTCAAGAACAACGCAGCGCTCTGCGAAATCCCGGTGATCCTCGCCACTGTGCTGGGCGATCGCGACATGGGGCTGGCGCTCGGCGCGGTCGATCACCTGACCAAGCCGATCGACCAGCAGCGGCTGGTCGATATCCTCAACGCCTTTTCCGCCAGCGGCGAACGCGAGGCGCTGGTGGTGGATGACGACCCGGGCACAAGGGCACTGTTTCGCCGCATCCTCGTGCGTGAGGGCTGGTCGGTACGCGAGGCCGCCGACGGGATGCGCGCGCTTGCCCAGCTCGACATCAAGCTGCCCTCGGTGGTGATCCTCGACCTGATGATGCCCAACCTCGACGGGTTCGAGACCCTGCGCAGCCTGCGCGCGCGCGACGATTGCGCCGCCCTGCCGGTGATCATCGCCACGTCGAAGGATCTCAGCCGCGACGAGATGAAATGGCTGCGCGCCAATGCTCGCGAAGTGGTCAGCAAGGGCAAGGACGGCAGGACCGAGCTGCTGTCCGCGATCCGGCGCCACGTGACCCCGCGCGCCCCACAGGGAGAGACAGGATGAGCATCAAGATATTGATCGTGGAAGACAATGACATGAATCTCGACATGCTGTCGCGGCGCCTGATCCGCAAGGGATACGAGATCATCGCCGCGCGCGACGGGCAGGCGGCGATCGACACGGCGCTGGCGCAGCGCCCGGACCTAGTGCTGATGGACATGAGCCTGCCGGTGCTCGACGGCTGGGAGGCGACGAAGGCGATCCGCGGCCATGCGGAGCTCGCCGGACTGCCGGTCATCGCGCTCACCGCCCATGCGATGGAAAGCGACCGGCAATCGGCGCTGGATGCGGGTTGCAACGATTTCCACACCAAGCCGATCGACCTCGCCGTCCTGCTCGAGCAGATCAACGGGCTGGTGCCGCACGATGCCGCAGGCTGAGCTTTCCGACCGTCGCGCGCTGGTCATCGGCATCGGCCAGCGGCTTGCCGGACCGGCCGAGACGATCCTCGGCTATCAGCTGCTGATCCTCGACAGCCTGCGCCCCGCCGCCCCGCCCGAGGCGGTGGCGGATGCCGAAAAGGTGCTCGGCGCGGCACAGGCGCTGCAGGAGATGATCACCGCCCTGCTCTCGCCCGAAGGCCACCGGGCGTTGGCCGAACTCGACGAGGCCACCCTGCGCCACGAGCTGCGCACCCCGATGAACGCGATCCTCGGCTATTCCGAACTGCTGCTGGAGGAATGGCAGGAGGCGCTCGACCCGGAATTACCCGACGACATCGCGCGCGTCGTGAAGGAATGCCGCGCCCTGCTCGCCGGGCTCGACGATCTGGTCGATTTCTCCCGCGGGCGGCTCGACGACATGGCGATTGCCGAGAGCGATTCAGCCATTGCCGAGGCGCTGTCGCGCAGCCTCTCGCCAACGGTTCCCGGACCCCGACAGCTTGGCGGGCGGATCCTGGTGATCGACGATGTGGCGGCCAATTGCGAATTGCTCTGCCGCAACCTGCAGCGTCGCGGCCATGAGGCGATCTCCGTCTCCTCGGCCCGCGCGGCGCTTGAGCTGCTGGAGGAGGCCCGCTTCGATCTGGCGCTGGTCGATATCCTGATGCCCGACATGAACGGCATCGAGCTGCTGGCCCGACTCAAGGGCGATCCGCGCTGGCGCGACATGGGAGTGGTCATGGTCTCGGGGCTCAAGGACGTGCAGGCGACGGTGCAATGTATCAAGGCAGGGGCCGAGGATTACCTGCATAAACCTGTCGATCCGGTGCTGCTGAACGCGCGGGTCGAAAGCTGCCTCGAACAGCGGCGCTGGCGCGCGCAGGAGCGGCAATATCTGAAGCAGATCGAATACGAGAAATCCCGCGCCGACGGGCTGTTGCTGTCGATGCTGCCGGAAACCATCATCGCCCGTGTCGGGGCCGGGGAAAACGTCATCGCTGACCGTTTCGACGCCGCCTCGATCATCTTCGCCGATATCGTCGATTTCACCCCGCTGGTCGCGCAGATGGATCCGTCCGATCTCGTCGGCCTGCTGCATGACCTGTTCTCCGCCTTCGACCGGCTGGCCGAACAGCACGGGATCGAGAAGATCAAGACCATCGGCGACGCCTATATGGCCGTCGCCGGGGTGCCGGTCAGCCAGCAGGACCACGCCGACCGCGCCCTCGCCTTTGCCCAGAGCCTGATCGCGCTGATGGCCGAGGGCTTCGGCGCCGCCGCGCCGCTGTCGATCCGGGTCGGCATCAATTCCGGCCCGGTGATCGCCGGGCTGATCGGGCAGAAACGTTTTGTCTATGACGTATGGGGCGAGCCGGTGAATCTGGCCTGTCGGCTGGAGGCTTCGGGCGCCGCCGGGCGTATCCAGATCTCGCGCGCCACGCTCGACGCGCTGGCGACACCGCCGCCGTGCATCAGCACACGACAGACGGAGATAAAGGGCATCGGGCGGATGACCACCTATCTGATCGGCTGATCCTCAGCCGTGATTGGCCATCGACGCCTGCATCAGCGCCGCTTCCAGCAGCGCTTCGCTCAGCGTCGGATGGGCGTGAATCGTCGCCGCGATATCCTCGACCCGCAGCCCCGCCTCGATGGCCAGCGCGAAGCCGGAGACCAGCTCGGAAACGCCCGGCCCGACCGCCTGAATGCCGAGGATCACGTGATCGCGCTTGCGCGCCAGTATCCGCACGAACCCTTCGGTATCGCCCAGCGTCACCGCGCGGCCGTTGGCGCGAAAGGCAAACTGGCTCACCACGGTCTCTTCGCTGGGCTCCCCCGGCAGCAGTCCGACAACGGCGATCTCGGGATCGGTGAAACAGACCGCCGGAACGCAGGTCCTGTCCCAGCCGTTGGCATGGCCCGCGACGATATCGGCAACGATCTCCCCCTGCGCCATGGCCCGATGCGCGAGCATCTCGCCCGGCGTCACATCGCCGATTGCATAGACCCCGCGCATCGATGTGCGGCAATGTTCGTCGATCTCGATGAATCCGTCCGTCATCCGCAGCGCCAGCTCGCCGACCCCCAGCCCGTCGAGATTGGGCAGCCGCCCGACGGTGACGAGCACCGCATCCGTCTCCAGCACCTGTTCGGCACCGTCGCTTTGAAACGTCAGCCGACCCTCGCGCGCCTGCCAGTCGGTGACATTGCTATTGAGCTCCAGCGCAATGCCGAAATCGCCCAGACGACGGCGCACCGGGCGGGTCAGGCTGTCATCATATTGCGGCAGGATCCGCGCGGCCGCCTCGATGATCGTGACCGCGCTGCCGAGCCTGGCAAAGGCGGTGCCCAGTTCCAGCCCGATATAGCCCGCCCCGACCACCGCCAGCCGCTCGGGCAATTCCGTGAGCGCCAGCGCCCCGGCGGAATCGAGCACCTTGCCGCCAAACGGCAGGCCCGGCAGTTCCACCGGGCGCGCGCCGGTGGCGATCACCACATTTTCTGCCCGCACCAGCAGCGTGCCGGTCTCGCTCTCCACCTCGACGCTCTTGCCGTCGCGAAACCATGCGTGCCCCTGCACGACCTTGACGCCGCTGCGCTCCATCAACCCGCCGACCCCGGCGCGCAGCGTCGCGACCTTCTCGGCGCAATCCTCCTGCGCCGCCGCGAAATCGAGCACCGGCTCGGCCACCGAGATGCCCTGCATCCCGCCCGCCGCCTGCCGCCTGGCCGTGTCAAACAGCGCCGCCACATGGATCAGCGCCTTGGACGGGATGCAGCCGATGTTGAGACAGGTCCCCCCGAGCCGCCCGGCCTCGACCAGGATCGTATCGACCCCCATCCGTGCTGCCCGCGACGCGCAGACATAGCCCCCCGGCCCGCCGCCGATCACCAGTAGCCTGCACTCGAGATCAGTCATCGCGCGCCTCCATGAACAGCATCGCCGGGACCTCGAGCAGCGCCTTTAGCCCCGCCACGAACCGCGCCGCGACCCAGCCGTCGATGACGCGATGATCGAAACTGCAGGACAGGTTCATCATCCGGCGCGGCACGAAGCCGCTGCCGTCCCAGACCGGGCGAATTGCGATGCGGTTGACCCCGATGATCGCGACTTCGGGCAGGTTGATGATCGGCGTCGTCGCCAGCGCCCCGAGCGGGCCGAGCGAGGTTACCGTCAGTGTCGAGCCGCGCAGCTCTTCCGGGGTCATCCGCCGATCGCGCGCCGCCTCCGACAGGCGGGCGATCTCACGGGCCAGCTCCCAGAGGTCGAGCGCCTCGGCATGTTGCAGCACCGGCACCATCAGCCCGGCGTCGGTCTGCGTGGCGATGCCGCAATGAAGCGGCGCGTGACGGGTGATCACCCCGGCATCGGCATCGTAATGCGCGTTGACCTGCGGATGTTCGACCAGTGCGCGCGCGAGCGCCGTGAGCAGGAAGGGCAGCAGCGTCAGCCTGCCCCGCCTTTCGGCAAAGCGCCGGTTGAGCTCGGCGCGCAGCTCCTCCAGCGCCTGCACCTCGACCTCCTCGATGATGGAGATATGCGGGATCTCGGCCTTGGCCTGCGCCATGCGCTCGGCGATCTTGCGGCGCACGCCGGTGACGCGTTCTTCCTCGCTGCCATGCCGCCGCGCCGGACCGGAGCGCGCGCCGGCTTCCGGGCCGTGGCGGGCGAAATCGTCGAGATCCTCATGGGTGATGCGCCCGGCCGGGCCGGTGCCGCGCAGCTGGCGCAGGTCAATGCCAAGTTCGCGCGCCCGTCCCCGCACCGAAGGCGCGGCGAGCGGCCGCCCGGCGACATTGCGCGCGGGCGCAGCGGCCGGTTTGCGGGCGCGGGGCCTGTCGGTCTGAGGCGCAGGCTCCGGCTCTTTCGCGGATGGTTCCGGCGCTTCCTTCCCCGCCTCCTCATTCTTTGGTGCCTCGCGCCGTTCCGTCGCAGGTTTTTCCTCGGCGGATTCTTCCCCCGCCTCCCCGGTGTCGATCCGCACCAGATCGCTGCCCACCGCCAGGCTCTCTCCGGCCTCACCGGCGCGCCAGGTCACCTTGCCGCCCACCGCTGCCGGAATTTCCACCGTGGCCTTGTCGGTGGTCACCGCGCAGATCACGTCATCCTCCCGGATGATATCCCCGACCTCGACCATCCATTCGCTGATCTCCGCCTCGGCGATCCCCTCGCCGATATCGGGCATCCTGAAGGTCCGCTCCGCCATGCTCAGCCCTCCATCACCTGTTCGATGGCCCGGCGCACCCGCTCGGGACCGGGGAAATAATCGACCTCCTGCGCATGCGGATAGGGCGTGTCCCAGCCCGCCACGCGCAGCACCGGCGCCTCGAGATGATAGAAACAATCCGCCTGTACCAGCGCCGCCACCTCGGCCCCGAAACCCGAGATCAGCGTCGCCTCATGCAGCACGATGCATCTTCCGGTACGGCGCACCGAGGCGGTGATGCAGTCCAGATCGAGCGGCAGCAGCGTGCGCAGGTCGATCACCTCGACATCGGCGCCGCTTTCCGCCACCGCCGCCAACGCCACATGCACCATGGTGCCATAGGTGATCAGGCTCGCCGCCTGCCCGGCGCGCACCACCTTCGCCTGGCCCAGCGGGGTCAGGTATTGCCCCTCCGCGACCTCGCCCAACTCATGCTTGGCCCAGGATTGCGACGGCCGGTTGAAATGCCCGTCAAAGGGCCCGTTGTAAAGCCGCTTCGGCTCAAGGAAAATCACCGGGTCCGGGTCGGCAATCGCCGCCAGCAGCAGCCCCTTGGCGTCCTGCGGGTTCGAGGGCACCACGGTCTTCAGCCCCGCCACATGGGTAAACAGCGCCTCGGGGCTCTGGCTGTGGGTCTGACCGCCGAAGATACCGCCGCCCGAGGGCATCCGCACCACCATCGGGCAGGTGAACTGCCCCGCCGAGCGATAGCGCAGCCGCGCCGCCTCCGAAACGATCTGGTCATAGGCCGGATACATGTAATCGGCGAACTGGATCTCCACCACCGGTTTCAGCCCGTAGGCGGCAATGCCGATCGCCGCGCCGACGATGCCGAGCTCGCTGATCGGCGTGTCGAAACAACGCGCCGCGCCGAAACGCTGCTGCAACCCGGCGGTGCAGCGGAACACCCCACCGAAATAGCCGACATCCTCGCCCATGACGATCACGTCGGGGTCTTCCTCCATGGCGATCTCATGGGCGCTGCGGATTGCCTCGATCATGCTCATCCGCGCCATGTCAGTATCCCACCTCGTGACGCTGGCGCACCAGATGCAGCGGCATCTCGGCAAAGACCTCCTCGAACATCTCGCGCGGGCTCGGGCGGTGGCCGGAATGCAGCGTGCCGATCGCCTCGGCCTCCTTCTGCGCGGCGATCACCTCGTCCCTGATTTCCGCCTCTGCCTGCGCATGACGCTCCTCGCTCCACAGACCCCGCTGGATCAGATGGGCCTTCAGCCGCAGGATCGGATCGCCCAGCGGCCAGGCCTTGCCTTCTTCCTTGGGCCGATAGGCCGCCGGATCGTCCGAGGTCGAATGACCGCCGACCCGGTAGGTCACATATTCGATCAGCGTCGGCCCGAGATCCGCCCGCGCCCGCTCCGCCGCCCAGCTCGCCGCCGCATGGACGGCGAGATAATCATTGCCATCGACCCTCAGCGCCGGAATGCCGAAGCCATGGGCGCGCGCCGCAAAGGTCCCGGCGCCGCCCCGCGCGATGCCCTGAAAGGTCGAGATCGCCCATTGATTGTTGACGATGGTCAGGATCACCGGCGGCTTGTAGGTCGAGGCAAAGACCAGCCCGCCGTGAAAATCGCTCTCCGCCGTCGAGCCGTCCCCGATCCAGCCGACCGCAAGATGCCGCTCGCCGCGGATCGCCGCCGCCATCGCCCAGCCCACGGCCTGCACATATTGCGTGGCCAGATTGCCGGAGATCGAGAAGAAGCCGTAGTCGCGCGCGCTGTAGAGCACCGGCAGCTGCCGCCCGCGCAGGGGATCTTCGGCGTTGGAATAGACCTGACACATCATCTTGCTGAGCGGATACCCGGCGGCGATCAGCAGCCCGGCCTGCCGATAGGTCGGGAAATTCATGTCCCCCTCGCGCAGGGCCTTCTGAAAACCGCAGGAGATCGCCTCTTCACCGAGATGCTGCATGTAGAAGGACGACTTCCCCTGCCGCTGCGCGGTCAGCATCCGCGCGTCATAGGCGCGCAGGGTCATCATGTGACGCAACCCCTGTTGCAGGGTCTCGTCATCCAGACTGCCCGCCCAGGGACCGACCGCCTCGCCGTCACGGTTCAGCACCCGGATGATGGTAAAGGCAAGATCGCGCATCGCCTCCGGGTTCTCATTCACCGCAGGTCGCCGCACCGCCCCGGCGCGGGGGATCTCGACATCGGAGAAATCCGGATCATCCCCCGGCCGGATCGCCGGTTCCGGCACATGCAGACGCGGATCCCGCTCCTCAACCATGCCGACCACCGCTCTCCCGGAGTAACAATTTCCGCCCGCCGGGGCATATCGCCACCCGAGGCAAACAGCGCTTGATGCAAGGCAAGCCCGTCTTCATCGACCGTCCTCCCAGAGACAGGATAGGCCGGAAGGTGCAAAATTTCCAATGCTTTGTGCGGGGTGGTTAAGGGGGGGGGAAATCGTGACTGTCCGTGAAGCTGACGCGCGGCCCCGCAAGCCGCGACTATATCCAGCGGCGGACCCGGCGTTTGTAATCGAGATAGGCGTCGCCGAACTTCCTTTCGAGATAGCGCTCTTCGGGATAGATCACCAGAACCTGCAGCAGGATCGCGCAAAACGGCGTGAGCAGCAGAATCCAGAGGTTCCCCAGCAGCACCGCAAAGCCGAAACACACCAGCACCATCTGCAGATACATCGGGTTGCGGGTGATGGCGAAGGGGCCGGTCTGGAGGATCTCGGTGGTCGTCCTGTAGGGGTTCTCCGATTGCCCGGAACGCCGCATCGCCCGGACCGACCTGAAACCGAGGAAATTGACGGCGAAGGCGATGACACCCCCGCCGAGCCCATAGCGCAGCGGCGCGGGCAGCAGATGCTCCGCCCCCACCGGCCACACCCAGCCGAGCGCGAGACCGGCAAGCACCGTCATCAGGGGGAGCGCGGGTGGAAAGATGCGTATGCCTGCTGCATCCTTTCGGACGTCAGGACTCTCCGGACCGGGATCTTTCATGGCCGCAGACTAGCACGCCGGTGCGAAGCTGTCAGCCAAACGCCCTACCCCCTCAGCACCGCCATCGTATCCGCCTCCCAGCCGAGCCAGACCGGATCGTCCCCGACCGCCTGCCCGGTGGCCGTATCGACATAGGCCTTGAGCCGCGCGCCATGCGCCTCCTCGACCAGCAGATCGACCGCCATGCGGCTGCCGAGGAAAGTCTTGCCGACGACCCGGCCCTGCACCGCATTGGCGGTCGCCGGGCGGTCGCGGTGGAAGCCGAGCTTTTCCAGCCGCAGCGAGGCGGTGACGATCTCGCCCGATTTCGGCGCGCCCGCCGGGGCATGGCCGCGCAGGGTCTGGCCGTACCAGTCCATCACCACCTCGTCGCCGTCGCTGCCGCGCACTTCGCCCGCCAGCAGGTTGGTCTCGCCGATGAACTCGGCGACGAAACGGCTTGCCGGATGGAAATAGAGCTCCTCGGGGGTGCCGTCCTGCTCGACGCGGCCCTGGTTCATCACCACGATCCGGTCGGACATGGTCAGCGCCTCCTCCTGGTCATGGGTGACGAAGAAAAAGGTCTTGTTGGTGCGCCGCTGGATGGATTTCAGCTCCTGCTGGACCTGCCCGCGCAGCTTGGCATCGAGCGCGCCGAGCGGCTCGTCGAGCAGCAGCAGCGCCGGGTCCGGCGCCAGCGCACGCGCCAGCGCCACCCGCTGACGCTGTCCGCCCGACAGCTGCGCCGGGTAGCGGTCGGCGTAGCTGTCGAGCTCCAGAAACGCCATCAGCTCGTCAAGGCGGCGCTTGATATCGGCCTTGCCCATGCCCTTGAGCTCGAGCCCGAAGGACATGTTCTGACGCACCGTCATATGCGGGAACAGCGCGTAGTCCTGGAACACCATGTTGACGTTGCGCCGGTTGGCCGGCTCGCGGGTGACATCCTTGCCATCGAGGATGATCCGCCCGGTATCGGGGGTCTCGAACCCGCCGAGGATGCGCAGCGTCGTGGACTTGCCGCAGCCCGAGGGGCCGAGGAAGGTGACGAATTCGCCCGGCGCGATGTCGAGATCGAGCGTCTGCAGCGCCACGGCCTTGCCGAAGCTCTTGGAAATACCGTGGATACGGACGATGGGATCAGCGGAGGACATGTCAGGATTCCTTGTTCATGCGGCGGGTCGAGCGTTCGGCCCAGACGCCCAGAATGGCGGTGAGGATCAGCGCGACGGTGGCGATGGCGTTGATTTCCGGCGACATGCCGGAGCGCAGCTTGGCGAAGATCAGCACCGGCAGGGTGGGTTCGTAGCCGCCGAGGAAGAACGAGCGCACGAAATCGTCGAAGCTGAGCAGCAGGCAGAAGATGCTCGCCCCCATGATCGCGGGCATGAGATAGGGCAGCGTCACCCGCAGAAAGGCGACCAGCGGATCGGCGCCGAGGTCACGCGCCGCCTCGCCATAGCTTTTCGGCAGCGTCGAGAGCCGCGCCACCACCACCAGCACCACGAAGGGCACGTTATGCACCGCATGGGCCCAGATGATCGCGAACATTCCCGGCTCGATGTCGAGCAGCCGCGCATAGATGCGAAAGGCGATGGCCGAGATGATCCCCGGCACCAGTGCCGGCAGGATGGTCAGCCCGAAGATCACCGCCCGGCCGAAGAACTTGCGCTCCGCCAGCAGCACCGCGATCCAGGTGCCGACAATCACCGACACCAGCGTCGAGAGCACCGCGATGGCCACCGAATAGCCGAAGACGGAGATCACCTCGGTATCGGCGAAGACGCCGAGATACCAATCCAGTGTCCAGGACTTGATCGGGAAGCCGATGAACTTGCTGTCCTTGAACCCCATCAGGATCATCAGCATCAGCGGCACGAAGACATAGAGCACGAAGGCCCAGTAGATGCAGGAAAGCAGGATGCGGGTGCCGCGGGTCATTTGCTGTCTCCCTTGCGCAGGCTGTTCATCAGCTTCTGGAACACACCGGTGAAAACCAGCGCGGTCAGGAACATGATCGTGGCAAAGGCCGCGCCGGTCGGCCATTGATCGCCCGCCACATGGAAGAAGCCTGCGATCGTCTCGGCGAATGTGGTGGTCGACGGCCCGCCGAGCAGCACCGGCGTGGCGTAGAAACCGGTGGAGATCAGGAACACCAGCGTACAGCCCGAGCTGATCCCCTCCAGCGTCAGCGGCAGCGTCACCCGGCGGAACCGCGTCCAGGCCCCGGCGCCGAGGTCGGCGGCGGCCTCGGTATAGCTGCGCGGCAGTTTCTCCAGCGACGAATAGAGCGGCAGCAGCATGTAGAGCGCGGTCAGATAGACGATGCCGAGCCCGACCGAAAAGCCGGTATACATGAACGGAATCGGCCGGTCGATCAGCCCGATCGACTTCAGCATCAGGTTGATCGCGCCGTTGTTGCCCAGCAGGATCATGATCGCATAGGTCCGCACGATCTCCCCGACCCAGAACGGGATCAGCAGCAACAGGAGCAGCAACAACTGGTTCTTGCGGCTGACGTGACGGGCCAGGTAATAGGCCACCGGATAGGTCAGCAGCAACGTGCAGAAGGTCATCACCACGGCGAAGCCGAGAGTCCGGAAAAACGGCATCCAGAAGATGCTGTCGCCGAAGAACTTGAGGTAATGCTCGAAGGTGAAATGCGTCTCGACCCCCGGCGCCACCGGATAGGCATCGGTCAGGCTGACCCGCAGCATCTGCAGCATCGGCCCGAGATGCTGGGTCAGCACCCAGAGCAGCGGAAAGGCCGCGAGGATCAGGAACTGCCGCCGCGGCGTCGCATAGATCAGCCCGACCAGCCCGCGATACGGGGTCCAGTTCACCAGCCGCCCCCAGAAGGTGCGGTCCCCGGCATCCTGCCGGTGTCCGGTTCTCGCCGCGCGCTTGTCGGGCACGGAAGCGGTGTCAGAACTCATGATCTACCTTTCAGTCTCGCAGGTCTCGCCCGGCATTGCCGCGACCCCGGCCGCGCAGAGCGGCGGCCGGGGTCTTTCAGCGCCCGGTTCAGGCCGCCTTGATCGCTTCGACCGCCGGATCGACCAGCGAATACTTCAACTCATTGGCCTCGGCACGGAAGAACTTCATGCCCGCCAGCTCTTCGTCGGTGAAGGTCGTCGCCTTCTGCTCAAGCTCGCTCAGATGCGGCGCGACATCCTTGTAGGTCGAGATGAAGCCCGACGCCTTGGTCATCGCCGCGCCGATCTCCGGGCTGGCGAGGATCGCGTCGAGGAACTTGTAGGCATTGTCGGCATTGGGCGCGTTGTTGGCGATGTTATAGGTATAGACGAAGCCATAGCTGCCTTCCTTCGGAATCGTCATGTCGACCGGGAAACCGTCGTTGATCAGCTTGGCGATCGGCCCGTTCCAGGCATGGGCCAGCGCGATGTCCTGATTGACGAACATCTGCTGCACCTCGGCGCCGCCGTCGTAATATTTGCGCACCAGCGGCTTCTTCTCGATCAGGAATTGCTTGGCTTCCTCGACGATCGCGGCGGCCTTCTCCGGGTCATCGAGATAGGCGATCATGTTGCCGTCATAGCCCATCTTCAGCATCAGTACCGACATCATGTCCTGAATGATATAGGCGGTCTGCTGGGCATATTCCTCGGAGAAGAGCACGTCCCAGCTGGTGACTTCCTCGGGCGACACGAGCTCGGTGTTATAGGCCAGGATCTCCATTCCCGAGAGGATCGGGGCGCCCCATTTCTCGCCGTTGATCGTCGCCCAGTCGCTTTCCGAGAAGGTCGGGTTGATGTTCTTCCAGTTGCTCAGCCGCTGCGTGTCGAGCGGTGCCAGCAGCTCGCTGTCGAGGAATTGCAGGAACCGGTGCCCGGCCACGGTAACGATATCGACTGTCGGCTTTGGTGCCTCGGCGGCCAGCAGGTTGAACTGCTTGCCCTGGTCATCGACCAGCCGCACGTTGACCTTGATCCCGGTCTCGTCCTGGAACTGCGCCTTGAAACTCTCCGGCACGAAATCGTTATAGGTCCAGATATTCACCTCGCCACCGTCCTGGGCATGGGCGCGGCGCAGATAGGCGGGGCTCGCCAGGGTGGCGGCACCGACGGCGGCGGTGCCGAGGAAGCGGCGGCGGTTGAAGCTCAGTTTTGTCATTGTCGTCTCCTTGCTGGATATCGTTTCTGGTTCGTTTTTCGTCATGCGCGTCGTTTGCGCCGGTCAGACAGCAGCGGCGGCCCGCGCCTCCGGCAACAGCCCGCTGCGCGCGGCACCCTGCAGGTCGGCAAGGCTGAAGCGCGCAAGGTCGAGCGCGTTCAGAAGCGCGTTCTCCGCCATGAAATCCCGCCCGTACATCGCCGAGAAGATCGCGATCCCGGCCCGGTGCAGCTCTGCCGGCCGCCCGACAAGATCGCCGAGCGCGACCGTAAGGGCAAGCCCGTAGGGCACATCCTCGGTGACATAGCGGCTGTCGGCAGTGGCAGGCCCCGTGCCGCCGTTGCCCTGCGCGTGCATCTGCTGGTTCATCTCGCTGATCGAGGCGACGGGCACATGAAAGGACAGGTGGAAATGCTCGAAGATCGTGCGCACCTCAAGCCCCAGCGCCGCCGCGATCGCCAGCCGCTCGCCATCCAGCGCCTCCAGCAGCCGCCCGACATTGGGGGTGACATTCTGCCCCTGGCTCCAGCTCTCGCCGCGTTCCATCCGGGTCATGTTGCCAAGCGCGATGCCCATGTGGTTCTGCGGATTGAGGTTGGACAGCGAGATCGCCAGCAGCCCGTCGCGCTTTTTGAACCTGTCGCCGAAAAGCCGCTGCATCAACGCCAGCGCCGCTTCGGATTGTTCCTCCGGCACAGTGCAGAGGTCCACCAGCTTGCGCAGTGTGTTGACCCGCACCTCGACGCCCGATTGCCGCCGCCCGGTCACCGCCGTCGTGCCCCAGGCGGTGATCACCGCCGAGACACCGCGCGCCGCCAGCAATTGCCCGAGATAGACCGCCCCGAGCGAGGCATGCGAGGAGATCACCACATGCTGACCCTCGCGGATATGCGGCGCCAGCGCATCGAAGACGGTCTTGTGACCATAGCCCGGCAGCGCGATCATCAGCACATCGTTTTCGGCCAGCGCCGCCGCATCCGCCGCCACGCCGACCGCATGTTCGCCTTCCAGCGCACCGACGGCGCGCAGCTTCGCGCCCGCCGCGAGCTCCGCCGTGCCCGCGCCCGAGGGCGACCAGAGCATCGGCGCATGGCCATTCTCGGCCAGCAGCGCCGCGCTGCCCATGGCAATCGACCCGGCTCCGGCAATCCCGACTTTCACAGATCCACTCATCTCACATCCTCACCCTGCCGCCCCCGGCTCAGACGGTTTCTTCCTTGCGCACCGGATCGCCCAGCACGTGCATCAGCCGGTTCGCCCAGCCGAATAGCGCGGTTGACAGGATCAGATCCAGCACTTCCGCCTCATCGAGCCCGACCGCGCGCAGCGCCGCCATATCCGCCGCATCGGCCTGCGAGGGACTTTCCGACAGCTTGCGCGCGAAATCGAAGATCGCCCGGTCGCGCTCGCCCAGATCGGCCTTCGCCCCTTTTGCGAAAATTTCGTCGGTCACTGCCTCACTCTTTTCCAGCTGCGCATGGCGGCTGGCGTGCACGGCGGCGCAATAGATGCAGCGGTTGACCATCGAGGCGCCGATCGCCCCCAGTTCCCGCTCGGCCCGGCTCATCCCGCCGGGATCATACATGATCGCGTTGAACAGCGGCGAGCGCACCTTCAGCGTCTCGACATCATGGGCCAGCACCAGCACGTAATCCGAGACCTTGGTGTTCGAGGGCGTGACCTGCAACGCCTCGAGCTGTTCCTCGCTGGCCTCGGCCAGATCGACCGGCACCACACGGGGCTGCCAATGCGGCACGTTGCGGGTGAACTTGTGAATGACCCTGCTCATGCCCCGGCTCCTTCCATCAACCGCAGCCCGGCGATCAGCCGGATCTGGTAGGCCAGAAACGCGTTCAGCTCGGCCAGCCGCACGATATCGGCATCGCTGACCCCGGCGCTCTGCAGGGCGCTGACATCCCCGGCCGCCACACCGGCAGTCTTCGCCGCGACCTTGTCCATGAAAGCCACCATCGCCGCCACCCCCTGCGCCGCACCGTCCTGCGCCGGGTCGGCCAGCGTCGCATCGCCCACGATCCGTGCCGCGTAATGTGCCGCCAGCGCCTCGTCGCCGTTCAGCCGCGCGATCCGCGCCGCCAGTGCCGCGCGAAGATCGGCGCTGATGCCGCCGCAATCCTCGGGCGCGAGCACCGCATCTTCCGCCGCCTGTGTGAGTTCCAGCACCTTGGCGCGGCTCGCCGCCGCCTTGCCGGTGGCGCTTTGCGGTGAAACGCCGCCGAGTCGCAGACTGGTCATCCCGAAGATATCGCTCATGCCACCTCTCCCTTCACCGGCTGACCCTCCAGCACGCTTTCCTCCCATTCATCGCCCAGCAATTCGGGCGTCTCGTAATCGAGGAAACCCTGCCAATGCTGCTCCACATCTTCGGCATAAAGCGTCGCGGCAATCGCCCGCGCCAGCCAGGCAGCGCCCTCCGAGACACCCGGAATATCGCCGCTGACCTTGCCGAGACTCGCCGTTGCGCCGTAGTTGAAACAATAGACATTGCCAAGCCAGGGCGCCTCGCCGGGCCGCTTCTCGCGGAAGGTGAAATCGGGGTTGAGATAGGGAAACTGCCCGAGATCGCGGTTCTGCTCGCCCTCGGGAGGGGTATAGACGTCCTGCCAAAGCAGAATGTCATCCGCCGCCGCCCCGAATTCGCGCCGCGCCATCGGATCGGTGGCGAAGCCGGTGCCGAGGATCAGGAAATCCGCCTCATAGGCCGTGCCGTCCGTGAATTCGATCCGCACCGCTTCGCCGCTCCGCTCGGTGCGCGCCACGCCCTTGCCGAAATGGAAATAGGCGTTGGGATGACGGCTCACCCGCATCGTCGAGCCGCGCGGCGGCGGGGTCTGGGTGGCGAAGCTGTATTGCATGAACCGCCAGCGCCATTCATCCGGCAGCTCGGCGAAACCGGCGGTGAAGCCGGGGCTGCCGATGCCCATCATCTTGTTGATCCGCGGCATTTCCTTGCGCCGGATCAGGTGACGCACCTCGCCCGCGCCATGCTCCAGCGCTTCGGCGGCGTTATCGACCGCCGAAGCCCCGACCCCGACCACCGCGACGCGCTTGCCCTTGAGCGCGGCAAAGTCGATCTCCTCCGAGGAATGGGCCCAGAGCGCCTTCGGCAAATCGCCGACGAAACCGGGGATATTCGGCATGCCGGTGCCGTCGCGCCCGGTGGCGAAGACCAGTTTGCGGGTCAGGATGCTCGCCTCCGCGCCGCCGCTCAGATGCAGCCGCAGCAGATCGCCCTCGGGTTCGACCTGATCGACCGAAACGCGGTTCTCCACCGGGATCTCCAGGACCCTGCGATACCAGCGCAGATATTCCATCCACATCGGTCGCGGGATCTTGTCGAGCTGCTCCCACTGCGCCGCGCCGAACTGCGCCCGGTACCAGGCCTGAAAGGTCAGCGCCCCGTGGCCGAAGGCCGGGCCGGTCAGCGTCTTGGGCGAGCGCAGGGTTTCCATGCGCGCATAGTTCAGCCACGGCCCCTCGAAACCGCTCTCGCTCCGGTCGAGCACGCGGATGTTGCGCAGACCGGCGGTGTAGAGCCCGAGCCAGGCCACCATGCCGCACATGCCGCCGCCGATGATGACCACATCCGAAACGCCCTCGCGCCGCGGCGCCCATTCCTTGCCGGGCAGGCAGAGATATTCCAGATCCTCGCGCAGCCGCGCTTCGAGCGCGGGCAGTCCTTGGGCATCTATCGGGTTCAACGCGTCCTGGGGCATGTATCGTTTCCTGTGGGCAAGGCGTCAGCAGTCACTGGGTGACCGGCGCGCGGTTCCAGCGTGGGTGAAGATCGTCGATGTGAAAAACATGCGCATGGGCATTCCCGGCGCCGCTCGGTGGTACCGCGCGCAGATGCGGGTGATCGGGGTCAAGCTCGGGGTGGCTGTGGACGCGTTCAGACCGGTCATCGACAGGCCAGACCCGCGCCCCCAGCAGCGCCGTCAGCGCACCCAGACCGCAGAGCAGGACCAGCGCCAGCTCCAATGAAACCTGCGTCGCCAGCCAGCCCGCCAGCGGATAGGCCAGCAGCCAGCCCGCATGGCTGAGCGAGAATTGCGCCGCAAACACCGCCGCCCGGTCCGCCTCTGCCGCCGAACGCGCGATCACCAGCCCGCCGGGCGTCAGCACCAGCGACGAGGCCAGCCCGAAGGCCGCCCAGAGCAGCAGCAGCCCGGCATAGGGCAGCGGCAGCAGGATCAGCAGCCCGGCCCCGGCAAAGCCGAGCGCGCCGTCGAGCATCACCCGACGCTCGCCCAGATCACGCAGCAGCCGCGGCACCA
Source organism: Sulfitobacter aestuarii (assembly GCF_042685005.1). Taxonomy (NCBI): domain Bacteria; kingdom Pseudomonadati; phylum Pseudomonadota; class Alphaproteobacteria; order Rhodobacterales; family Roseobacteraceae; genus Sulfitobacter; species Sulfitobacter aestuarii. Next base: position 117,381 of record NZ_JBHUMP010000005.1, read on the forward strand.
GCACCGCGCCGATCGCGGCACCGACCCCGTAACAGGTCATCAGCACCGGGAAATACGCCTCTGCATCGCCGAGCCGCGCCCCGGCATAGACGACGCCGTTGACCAGCACCCATGCCATCGCCAGCGACAGCGCCAGATTGAACAGGAACAGCCCGCGCAGCCGCGGCGTGCGCCGGTAGATTTCCATCCCGCGCAAAGCGCGGCGCAGGAACGGCCCCTTGCGCGTCGCCCCGCCCGTCGCCGGAAAGCGTGTCGCCAGCAGCGCCAGCACCGAGCCGACGAAGGCCAGCGCTGCGAAAAAGAACAGGTTGTCGGCGGGCACGAGCTGCAACAGCATCGCCGCGATCACCGGGCTCAGCACCGATTCAATCGTATAGGCGATGCGCGAATAGGCCAGCGCCCGGGCATAGACCGCCTCGTCGGGCAACAGCTCGGGGATCAGCGATTGAAACAGCGGCGTGAAGGCCGAGGACAATGCGAAAAAGACGAAGGCCAGCGCCGCCAGCTGCCAGGGACCGGCAACCAGCGCCATCGGCAGCAACAGCAACAGCCGCCCGATATCGAGCCCCACCATCACCTTGCGCCGCGGCAACCCGGCCAGCAGCGTCTCGGCAAAGGGCGCCAGCAGCACATAGGCGACCATCTTCAGCGCCAGCAGGAACCCGAGGATCTGCCCGCCGCTCGCCGCGCCGCCGAGCCGGAACGCCGCCAGCGACAGCGCGACGGTGAGCAGACCGACCGCGACGAGCGAGCAGATCTGCGCCGCGAACAGCGTCCGGAAGGCAGGCAGGGCGAGCGGGCTTTTCACGAGGTGGCGGACTCCTTGGAACTGCCAGCAGGCATAAATCGCGCGGACGCGGTGTCAACTTCATAATCGTTGAGGAAATCTGACGCATTGCGCGCCAGCGCATCGACCGCCGCGATGATCAGCTCGACCTTGGCATCCGACATCAGCGCCGAAAGGTTGAGCCGCACCCAGCCGGGCTTTTCGACTTCCTCGCCCTGCGCGATCGCCGCGAAAGTGGCTTCCGACGCGGCCTTGTCGAGCCCCAGCAGGCGATGCGCATAGGATCCCGCACAGGCACAGCCGCCGCGCGCCTGCACGCCGTGCACGTCGCTCAGAAGCCGGGTGAAAAGCTGATGATGGATCCGCCCGCCACGACCGTCCCGCACCCTGAAGGAGAAGATCGGCAGTGCCTCCTGCGCCTGGCCGTTGCCGAGCAGCTCGATATTCGGATTGCCCGACCAGACCGCCAGCGCGCGGGCGCGCAGCTCCCGTTGCCGCGCGCAGAGCCAGTCCTGCCCCAGGGCCTCCTTCACCAGCATGGCCAGCGCCGCGCGGATGTCGCCGATCACATTCGGCGTGCCGCCCTCCTCGCGGGCCGCCAGGTTCTGCGAAAAAACATGGCCCCATGGCGAAACGAAAGACACGGTGCCGCCGCCCGGCAGGCTCGGCGTCTCGCGACGCGCAATGGCGTCGCGGACCACCAGCACGCCGGAAGCCCCCGGCCCGCCGGGAAACTTGTGGCTGGAAAACACGATCGCGTCCTTGGCCCCCATGTCCATCGCCATATAGGGCGCCGCGCAGCCGTAATCCCAGATCGCCAGCGCGCCATGACGCTTGAGCTGCGCCGTGAGCGCATCGACATCGGCGACGATGCCGGTGACATTCGACGCCGCCGAGAACGCGCCGACGATCAGCTCGGCCCCCTGCGCCGCATGTAGCGCCGCCTCCAGCGCCTCGGGATCCGGCCCGCCGCGCGGCCCTTCGGCGATCTCGATGACCTCGGCGCCGCTCTCGCGCCAGGGCAGCAGGTTGGAATGATGCTCGTAGGGCCCGACCAGCACCACCGCCCGCTCCCCGCCGCGCACCAGACCGGCAATGTCCAGAAGCGCGACGATCCGGTTGATCCCGGCGGTCGAACCGGACCCGGCGAAGACCACGCTCGTGCCCTCCCCGGCCCCGATCATACGCGCGATCGCCGCCCGGCTCTCCTCGCGCAGCCGGGTCATGAAGGCACCGCAATAGGAGGCCTGGGTGTGGCTGTTCGCATAATAGGGCAGAACCCGGTTGCGGATGAAATCCTCGACCTGCACCAGCGCCCGGCCCGAGGCAACATAATCGGCATAGATCAGCGGCTTGCGCCCATAGGGTCCGTCAACCTCGGCATCCTCGCCGATCAGCCCGGCGCGGATCAGCGCATGGACATCCGGGCAATCGAGGCTCTGGGCGAATTCTTCAAGCGGGGTCATCTCGGCTCCGTAAACAGATGTAACACGCAATATGACACCGGAGCCGCGAGAGTTTTTACTCAAATTCATCTTGTCTTTGCCAATAAACTATCACTTGATAGCAGAATGAAGGCAAAACTAGATAAAATCGATTATCGGATCCTTGAGGAGCTGCAGAGGGAATCCGCACAATCCCAGCGCAGCCTCAGCGACAAGGTCGGGCTGTCACAGAACGGCTGCTGGCGGCGGCTGAAGGCGCTGGAGGAAGCGGGGGTGATCCGCAACCGCACCGTGGCGCTCGACCGGCGCCAGCTCGGCGCCGATCTGGTGGTTTTCGTGATGGTCAAGACGCGCCACCATTCGGGAAGCTGGCTGAAACAGTTCCGCAGTCATGTTTCCTCGATCCCCGAAGTGATCGACTTTTTTCGCATTGGCGGCGAATATGATTACCTGCTCAAGATCATCACCCGCGACATGGGCAGCTATGACGAGGTCTACAAACGCCTGATCGAGAAGATCGAACTCGAGACGGTGACCTCCTATTTCGCCATGGAAGCGATCGAGGAACAGCGCCCGCTTCCCCTGAGCTGACCCGGCGGGCGCGCCATTTCAGAACAGGTCGTCGGTCTCCTGACGCGCCCTGGCCTTGCGCGCCCAGGTCTTGTAGGCGTTCCAGCCGCTCAGCAACCGCGCCAGCGTCTGCTTGCGGGTGCTGCGGCCCTGTCCGGAGAGCAGATCCTCGCGCAGCTGCTTGGCCGGGTTCTGCCCGGTCAGGCTTTCGCCGTATTCCAGATCGTCGAGAAATTGCGGCGCCACGTCCGGCGCCTCGCTGCCAACCCGGTAGAAGAAATAGGTCAGCACCCCGGCCGAGCCGATCTTCGCCATGCCGGCCCGACGCGAGCGCGGGAAGTTTTTCGCAAGGCCCGGATGGCGCTGCAGGGTCTCTAGCAATTCCGAGGAGGTCGGCGAGACGCTGCTTTCCAGCAGGCGGATATTGTTGTCCTCCTTCCACTGGAACCGCGCCGCCGCGGCGAGCACCCGGTCATCGACCCGGCTGCCGCCGCTGCGCACCACCCGCTTGGCATGGACATCGAAGGTGGCAAAGGCGGCCTGCGGAATGTTCACCGCCACCGGCGCCTCGATCGGCAGACCGGCCTCGATCACCGCCTGCAGCCGGTGCTGCCCGTTGAGCAGGCGCAGTCCATCGCGGTCGGCCGGTTCGAAAGGATCGCCGGTGAAGCAGATTGGCTGGGCATTGACCATCCAGCGTTCGTTGACGATGTCCCTTGCGATTGCCTTGACATGGGTGCGCTGGATCTTGCGGTTGCCGCTGTTGATCGGCGCCGCCAGCCAGTTCCGGGCCAGCTCCGGCGTGATCGTGACCATGCGCACCGCCACCGCGTCGCTCGGCGTGCGCGCCGCCGCCTGCACCTCGGCCGCGAGCCGTCCGGTGAAACGTTCGACCCGGCGGCGCCGGTCGAGCCGCCCGCCGGTCAAGCCGCGATAGCCCTCCACCAGCGGCAGGCCGAGGTTGGGCGGCGCCGCGCGTTCCACCAAGCGCCGCTCGATCTCCTTTTCAAGCCGCGTCCGCAGGCTCTGCACCGGGGTGAGGAAGGCGTCGAACGCGGCCTGATCGAGCCGCTCGGGCACCCGCCGGGATACCGTTTCCGCCTCCGCGTCCCTGTCGGCGCCCTTGTCGGCATCGGGCATATCCGCCCCCTTCAGCAACAGCTTGAGGGCGATCTCTTCGAGTTCGCTGGCACTCGCGAAGCGGATGCCGCGCACCATCTCGACCTCGCGCGCATCGAGATTGTCGGCGCGGTCCTGACGCACCGGCCGTTCGGGCACCACCCATTTGCCATCGGCATTCCGCACCCGGCCGGGATCGAAGTTCCAGACATGATTGTCGGGCAGGGTCTCGCCGCGACATTCGGCGTTGAAATAATCCACCACATTGCCGAGGATCTTGTCCGGTTCGATGCGTAGTGCGCCGTCGCTCATCCAGCCCGCCAGCCGCATCCGCGCCTGAGTGGCCGCGGTGATCCGCTCGACCCGCACCTCCGGCGCCAGCACGTCCATGAAATGTTCAAGCGCCGTGCCCCGCCCGGCCTGAAGCGCCTGGAAGAAGAACGCCGGGCGCACGCTGGCGGGCAGGATCGACCCCGCATAACGCTCGGACAGCGCCACCGCCGTGACGAGGCCCGGATTGCGCTCCAGCACCCGGTCGAAATGTCCCCAGCTCACCGGCAGCGGCTCGCGGTTCAGGGTCCCGTTCTCGATCCGGATCATCTTGCTGAGCAGCCGCACTACCGCGCCGGCATTCTCATAGCCACGGCTTTCCAGCACCCCGGCGTAATTGCGCCGCCGGTGCTGGTCGATCGTGTGCAGCGTATCGGCACGCACGTTGCGCGCGACCAGCGTGGTGAAGGGCCTGTCCGCGAGGATGCAGGCCTCCAGCCGCTGAACCCCGTCGATCAGCGCGCCGCGCTCGTCAAGGATGATCGGCTGGCCGTTCATCACCCATGCGTCATGGCGCATCGCCTGGGCATAGGTCTCGATCGCGCGGGTGTCCTTATGCGGGGCATGCGCGCTGGCGAGCATCTGCGCCGCTTCGGCCGGGGTGATCTCCTGCGTGGCGAAACGGATGTCGCGGCCGGAGCGTCGCGCCGCGCGCGGAACGGTCTCGTCGGGGGTCGTGATAGGGGAGTTCAACAATATTTCCTCCTCGATCATGCATGCACCGGATCTGGCATGGGCCGGATGCGCAGCGCGGTGCCGGGCGAAATCCCGTGATGCACCTGCTGCCCGGTCCTGTCATCGCGATGATCCTCTGATCGTAATTCTCAGATATTCTCGCAAGTTCGAATATCCTCACAAAGAATAGGGGCGCTGTCCATGTTTTTCCACTTTGCGGAAATGGAACCGGTCTGTTTCGGCCATATCCACCCCCTTGCACCCCGGCTTACAATATTTTCGCTATACACTCATAGGTTATTGTTATCCGCTTTTTCACACTTTAAAAGTGTTTTAAGCGGATAAGGTGAATTTTCCTGTCGCCGAAATGGGCCGGAAAGATGGAAACTTTGGGGCGGGAGGGAAAACGCGCGCGGCCGCGGCTCAGGCGGATATTTCCTGTCGGCGCGGCGCGGCGCGCTCCTGCATCCGTTCAAGGCAAAGGCTCATGGCCAATGACAGATCCTCGTAGCGCCGCCGCATTTCCGGGCGCGAGAGCGGCATGTCGGCGCGTGTCGCATCGCCACGCAGCAGCGCACCGAGCCGGTTGTCGTAATCAAAGGACAGGTGACGGCTGGCGTCATAGCGCCGCGCAATCTCCGGTCCCGCGCGATGATAGGCAAGCGCCCCGGCCCGCCCGATTTCGGCCAGATCGAGCAGTGCCCCCTCGCCGCTTACCAGCCAGGCCCATTCCTGCCAGTCGCGCTGCCCGCGCACCGCATGAACCCCGGGCAGCACCCCGCCGATAACCAGATTCTGCTCGTGAATCAGCATCGCCGCGAAAAGCGCCACATCCGCGGCGAACGACGCCCGGCCCGGCCTGTCGGCCTGCAGGACGGCGAGCAGCGGGCGGATGTGATCGCGGATCATCCCGGCACAGACCAGCAGCCGGTCGGCAACGGGATCGAGTGCCGCCCCGGCAGAGCGCCGGTCGCGGATGTGCCACTCTGGGCCCAGCCCCCGCTCCTCCTTGAAATGCAGCAATCCCGGCAGCGTGGCAAAACCGGTCCAGACACGGTCCTCGCCGCGTTTCACCAAAGACAGCCCCGGCAGATCGCAGCGCGCCCTGCCCGCAACTCCCGGAATGACAGTTTCCCGCACGTTCTGACAGCCCATGAAGCCCCCCTCGTTACCCGATACAGAACCGGCGAGGCCGGTTGATATTGACATTTTTTCGCATGGCTATCGCATCGCGTTCCCGCGGCGAAAATTTGAAGCGCCATGGCCTTGTCGGCCCGGGCGATTCCTCCCCCCAATCAATATCGCCTATCAGGGCGTGCAATGGAATCCTCATCACCCGCCAGACGTGGCCCCGGCTCGACCTGTGGCCCGGGCGCAACATCCGCGATCTAACTGACCTAAAGTCACCTTCAGCGCTCAGTTGAGCCTGATATCGACCAGTTTCTGGTCCCCCGGCAGGCGGGAGCGTTCGAGAATGATCTTCGAGATCGCCCGCGCCCGCACCGGGTTCATCTTGGCGATAATCGGTCCGGAAGACCGCGGCGCCATCGCCGCGAGCACCAGCACGGCGACCTCGATATCGGCCTCGTTCATGATCCCGGCGGCCTCCTCCGCCTTCATCGCCTTGTAGATCTCGATGAGCCGGGTCACGTCGGAGGTATTCTCCCGCTCGGCCCGGGCCAGGTGGCGGTCGATCTGCTCGCGCAGCGCTTCGAGCTGCCGGTTCTGCTCGGCGATGGCATCGCGCGCGAGATCGAGCGCCGCCTCGCGCGCCTGAAGCGATTCCTCGCGTTCGCCAAGCGCGCGGCGCTCCGCCGCGATGGCGACGAGGAGCTCGGGCAAGAGCTCGGGCGTCTCCCGCGCCGCCCGTTCGGGCAGCGCACGGGGTTCCACCGTCTGCGGCGCGGTGTCGGCCCCGGCGGCCACCTGCGTGACCTTGTCGGGCGGCGCGTCGGAGCCGACGGCCGAGGCCGCGCCGATCAGCGACACGCCCTTGACCCCGGCCAGCCCGACCAGGCCGATCATCGCATAGGTGATCGCCCGTGCCATCAGGCCATGCCCCGGTTCACCATATCGTAAAAGCCGCTGACCAGCGTGTCCTTCTGATCCGGCGCGGCGCCCTCGCGCGCAGCCGCCTTGGTTTCCTGCCCGCGCGACGCCGTCCCGGTCCGGGCGCTCAGCTCCTCGCTGGCCTGGCGCATCTCGGCCACTGTTTCCTGTGACAGGTCCACCGCTTCGGAGAAGACCTCCAGCGCCGGGCCGACCTCCTCGAGCGCCGCGCGCAGCCGTTCCATGCGCCGCGACAGCACGAAGCAATAGATCAGCGCCGCGATCAGCAGCGCCATGATGATGATGTCGGTCAGGTCGATGTCGCCGATCATGGCTCCCCCGCGTTGATGGTGGCGGGCGCCCGTGGCGGCGCCGCGTCGTTGTGATCAGGGCCGGGCGCGGGCCTGCGCGCCGTCCCGCCCTCTTCCTCCTCCGGCACCGGCGCCTCGGCCTCGCGGCTGATGCGCAGCGCGACATTGCCGTTCTCGCGCCGCCCGGCGGAACCGTAGAGCACCGGCAGGCCGGAACAGATCAGCGAGACTTCCTGGCTGGCCAGGATCCCGAGGTCGATCGTTGTGCCGCGTTCCCAGGTCAGGATCTGCGCCAGCGGCACCGGCACTTCGCAGATCTGCGCGGTGAGCGTGACATTCGAGCCGCTGATATTGCTGACGATATGATCGCGCCAGGACGTGTCCCCGCCGAGCTTCTCGCCGAGAAACATCCGCGACAGGATCTTGCGCGCCGGTTCCAGTGTCGCGAGCGGCAGGATCACGTCGATATGACCCCGGCATTCCCCGATACTGACCATCAGCCGCGCGGTGGCGCAGGCCGCGCCCGCAGGCTGCAGCGCCGCCATCTGCCGCACCGGTTCGATCGCATCCACGATGAAGCGCGCCTCGGTCAGCCGCGCGACATTGGCCGAAAGGTCGGCCAGGATCAGCTCGACCAGATGGCGCGAGATATGGCGCTCGATGATCGAGGCGGCGCGTTTGGGCGCGGTGCCCGGGCGCGGCGTGCCGCCGAGCTGCGATTCCAGTGCCGCGAAGATGAATTCGTTGTCGAGCACCACCGCCATCGGCCCGTTCCAGGGGCGGCAATCGGCGAGCGCGCAGATGCCGTTCTCCTCCGCCCCGGCGACGATCTCCCCCCAGCTGGCATAGCGCAGCTTGTCAAAATCGATCTCCACGATCAGCCCGGCCCGCGCCTTCAGCGTCGCGGCAAGCCCCGCCGCCAGCCGCTTGAAGATGACATCGAGCATCGGCAGCGGCTGGAACCCGGCAGAGGCACGGTCGATGATCTCCTGCTGGATGTCGCGGGTCTGCACCGAGCTGACAGCGCCGCTGCCCTCGAAAAGCTCGTTATTCTCCAGCCCCGCCATGGCTATTGCACCAGAAAGTCCTGCAACAGGACCTCCCTGACGTCATTTTCCGGATAAAGCGCGCGCGCCCGGCGCAGCAATTCGCTGCGGATCCGCACGATCCCGGCGCTGCCCTCGGCCTCGCGCAGATGCAGCTGCGACAGGTATTCTACGAATCCGTCGCGCAGCACCGCGGCGGCACCGGGCAGCGGATCCTTCTCGACCCCGTCGATGACTTTCGGATCGGTGAAGCTGAACACCACGACCGGCGCGATCATCAGATAGCGCGGCCGCTCGCCGGGCGGCAGGCCGAGCGCGACGGTGGTCTTGCCGAGCTCGAACTCGATACGCGCGCTGGCCGGTTTGCCCGGGGCGTCGGAGGGCGCGGCGGCCGGGTCCTGCGCGGGTGCGAAGCCCGGGCCCAATGCCTGCCAGGCATAGGCACCAAGACCGCCGCCGGCGAGGAAGGCGACGAGAACGCTGATCAAAATGACCCTGCCCGCCCATTTCGATCTGACAGGAGCAGAGGAGGAATCAGACATGGTTTCGGCTCCCGACCTCTTCAACTTTTTCGCATATTGATTATCAGGACTCCTGGTCTATGGGAAGATGCCGGAACCGAGATGCAGAAGTGTTGCTGTCTTGCCGCAACACTGCGGCACGGAGCGCACAGGTCCGGGGCAGGTTTGCGAAAAATTTCCTTGAGGCCGGGCCGCAGAGTCCATATCATTTTCGCAAAGAACAATTCTCACCCAATAAATCAGGCGGCTGTGACAGATCTCATCCAAAATCTGAAGGGGCTCGGGCGGACTCGGCTCCTGGTGATGGCGGCGGTGGCCCTGGGGGTGATGACGGCGCTGCTCGTCGGGCTCTCTGTGGCGCTGGCGCCACAATACCGTCCGCTGGCCATGGATGTGAACGCCGCGGATGCCTCGCGCATGATCTCGGAACTGGAAACCGCCGGATTCGCTCCGAAAGTCTCCGCCGACGGCACGGTCATCTCGCTGCCCGAAGCCGATATCGCCCGCGCCCGCATGGCGCTGGCCAGCGCCGGGCTGCCCGCCGAGGGCAATACCGGCTGGGAAATCTTCGACACCGCTTCGGGAATCGGCATGAACAGCTTCCTGCAGCGGGTCAACCGGCTGCGCGCGCTGGAGGGCGAGCTGGCCCGGTCGATCGAGACCATCGACAAGGTCGAACAGGCGCGGGTGCATCTGGTTCTGCCTGAACGCGAAACTTTTTCGCAGGAGCGGCCCGACCCCTCCGCCTCGGTCGTCGTCCATGCCCGCCGCGGCCAGTCGGTCACCCGGCGCCAGGCGCTGGCGATCCGCAGCCTCGTGGCCGCCGCCGTGCCGGGGCTCGCGCCGGACCGGGTGACGATCCTGTCCGGCACCGGCGAGGCGATCCTGACCGAGGAGGACGCGATCGCAGGTAGCGGCATTGCCGGGGCGCGGGCCGAGATCGAGGAAAGGCTGCGCCGCAATGTCGAGAACATCCTCGGCGCCCATGTCGGGGCGGAGAACGTCCGGGTCCGCGTCGCTGTCGATCTCGATACCTCGCGCGAAGTGGTGGTGCAGCAAAGCTACGACCCCGACCAGCAGGTCGCGCGCTCGACCTCCTCCTCCACCGAATCATCGGCGGGCACAGAGGCGGGCAACGCCAATGTCGATGTCGCCAACAACCTGCCCGGTTTCGACACAGGCGGCGCGTCGGGCTCACGGTCGGACAACCGCGACGTCAGCTCCGATGACGTGGTCTATGAGATCGGCAACACGCGTTCGGAGCGGATCACCGAGGCGGGCGGCGTGCGGCGCATCACCGTGGCGGCGCTGGTCAACGGCTCCTGGGACGCGGACGGCACTTATGTCCCGCGCAGCGATCAGGACATCGCCCGGCTGACCGCGCTGGTGCGCTCCGCCGCCGGGATCGACGAGGACCGCGGCGATATCGTCACGGTGGACAATCTGCAATTCGTCACCGGCCCGCCGCGCACGGCGGAGGTCGGCGGGCTCGGGCTCGGCGACATGCTGGCGCGCAATTTCGGATCGCTGCTGCGGGTGCTCGGCGGTATCGTCATCGTGGCGCTGGTGATCCTGCTGGCGGTGCGTCCGGCGCTGCGCAATCTCGCCGCCGCCCCGGCGCTCGACAAGCCCGCCGCCAACCCGGCGCTCTCCGAACCGCCCGGCACCGCCGTCGGCGCGCCAAGCGGCGAGACCGGCGAGCTGCTCGACCCCGAAGATCCCCATGAAGACCCGCTGGCGGATGTCGATTACGTCTCCATCGCCTCGGTCTCGGGCCATGTGATGAGCCGCTATATCGAGGAGCTTGGCCAGCTCGCCCACAAGGAGCCGGAAGCGACGATGCGCACGATTCGCAACTGGATCAATCAGAAGGCGTGATGAAGAATGTCCCTTGACTGCTTTTTCGACCGTAATTTCGACGCCGAGATCGAGGCGGAAGCCGCCGCCCGCGCCCGGTCCGAAACCGCGACGCAGCATTCATCCGAGGCGCTGGCCGCCGCGGTGCGCGAGGCCGCCGAGGCTGCCCGGCAGGAAGGCTATGCCGCCGGTCACGAGGCCGGGCTCACCGCCGCCCGCGCGGAGATCGCGGCGCGCCAGACCGAGCTCGCCGAGCAATTGCTCGCCCGGTTCGGCGATCTGCTGGCCGACAGGCAGGAGCATCAGCAGCGGCTCGAAACCGAGATGACCGGTTTTGTCCATGACATCTGCGCCAAGGTCTTCCCCGAACTCGGCGCCGCCTATGGCAGCGCCCGGGTCAGCGAGGAGATCGCGCGGATCATCCGCCGCGCAGTCGGCTCGCCGAGCCTCGACATCCGCGTTGCTCCCGACATGGCGCTGCATGTGCGCGCGGCGCTGGCCCGGCTCGAACCCGACGAGGGGCGCAAGGCGCGGGTCATTCCCGACGCGACACTGGCCGAAACCGATGTGGAGGCCACCTGGCAGAACGGCCGGTCGCATTATTCCTTCGAGGCGACCTGCAAGGCGATCCTGCAGCTGCTCGCCGCCCCGGAGATCTCGCAAATTGCAGACAGGACCCACCGATGACCGATGATGCGAAAAAAGAGTTGTTGACGGATCTGATCTCCAGCGACGGGGCGCGCAGCCTTGCCGAGGGACAGAACGTCAACGCCATGCTCAACGTCTCGATGAATATCCAGGTGGTGCTCGGCCATGCCCGGATGCCGATTTCGCAGCTCCTGTCCCTGTCGCGCGGCTCCGTTGTCGAGCTCGACCGCAAGATCGGCGCGCCGCTCGACGTGATGATCAACGACCGGCTGGTGGCACGCGGCGATCTGGTCCGGGTCGGCGAGAACGGCATCGGCATCACCCTCACCGAGATCGTCAAAGACTACATTTCGGCCACCGAGTGATCAGACCCGCCCTCGTCACCGCGCTCTGCGCGACGCTCGTCCTGAGCGCCGGGATGGCCGGTGCACAGGAGGCGACCGCCTCCTTCGGCGAGACGCTGGGCGCGCTGGCGCGCAATTTCGGCGGCAGCGAAAGCGGCGGCGGCGAGCTTTCCGGACGGCTGATCCAGCTCTTCGGCCTGCTCACCGTGCTGTCGCTGGCGCCGGGGCTGCTGGTGGTGATGACCTCCTTCACCCGATTCGTGATCGTGCTGTCGATGCTGCGGCTGGCGCTGGGGCTCAACCAGTCGCCGCCGAACATGGTGATCACCTCGCTGGCGCTATTCCTGACCTTCTTCGTCATGCAATCGGCGTTCCAGGACAGTTGGGAGGACGGGCTGGCGCCGCTGATCGAGGGGTCGATCAGCGAGGAACAGGCGCTGCCGCGCATCGCCGCGCCGTTCCACCGCTTCATGGCCGCCAATACCCGCGACGCCGATCTGGCGCTGTTCCAGCGGTTTTCCGATGCCGGGCGCGCGCAGACCGCCATGCCGGGGCCGCAGCTGCCGGACGAGCAAGGCGACGCGATCACCCTGCCCGCGGATCGCAGCGAGCTGTCCTGGTCGGTGCTGGTCCCGGCTTTCATGATCTCCGAGTTGCGCCGCGCCTTCACCATCGGCTTCCTGATCTACCTGCCGTTCATCGCCATCGACCTGATCACCGCGTCGATCCTGATGGGCGCAGGCATGATGATGCTCTCGCCGGTCATGATCTCGCTGCCTTTCAAGGTGATCTTCTTCGTGCTGATCGACGGCTGGTACATGCTTGCCGGTTCGCTGATCCAATCCTACGCCGCCGGCTGAGCCGTCCTGACCCCGGAGTGACCCGATGAAACTTGCCCATGACGATATCCAGCTGCGCGGCGTCGAGAAGGCCGCGGTCCTGTTTCTGTGCATGGGCGAGGAACGCGGTTCGGAAATGATGAAGATGATGTCCACCAGCGAGATTCAGGCGGTGGTCCATGCCATGTCCACCCTCGGCACGATCCCGGCGAGCACGGTGGAATCGGTGATCCGCGAATTTTCGGAGAATGTCTCCGGCGCCGCCGGGGTGCAGGGTTCGATCGACATTGCCGAGCGGATGCTGTCGGGTTTCATGCCCGACGAGAAGATCAGCGAGATCATGTCCGACCTGCGCAGCCCGTCGGGGAGCCGCAACGTCTGGGAGGATTTCTCCACCCTCAACGAACAGAGCATCGCCAATTGGCTGAGCGGCGAGCACGACCAGACCGTCGCGGCCATCCTGACCCAGATCAAGCCCGATGTCGCGGCGCGGGTGCTGCCCCTGTTCGGGGATGAGCGGATGGCCGAGATCTCGGTGCGGATGATCGGGCTGAAGGCGCTGCCGCGGCATGTTCTGGAAGATCTCGAAAAGATTATCCAATCCGAGATCCTCACCGCCGGGATGCGCAAATCCGACCCGGATTCGCGCCAGCGCATGGCCGAGCTGTTCAACAAGATGGACGGTCAGGTATTCGAGCGGCTCTCGGAAAATCTGCTCGACCGCACGCCGCAGGAATTTGCCCAGATCAAGCAGAAGATGTTCACTTTCGACGATCTCATCCGGCTCGAACCGGCAGCCCTGCAGCGGATCATCCGCATGGCCGAGGGCAATGTGCTGGCGCTGGCGTTGCGCGGTGCGAAAAAAGACGTGCGGGATGCGATTCTCGCCGGGCTGACCCAGCGTATGCAGGAGATGCTGAAGACCGAGATGCGTGAGCTCGGCACCGTGCGCGCCCGCGAGACCCGCGAGGCGCAGACCAAGCTGATCGACATCGCCAACGAGCTGGTGCAGCAGGAGATCATCCGCCTGCCGAGCGACGAGGACGAACTGCTGGAAAACTAGGCGCGTATGGCTTCCCGGCTCAGGCCCAGCAAGCCGCGCCAGGCGCGGTTCCGCTCGCACAGGGCGGCGTCGCCCCCTCCGCCCCTGCCCCGATCCGCGCCAGCGCATAGCCGCGCCCCGAGAAAGTCTCGATATAATTGCGCCCGTCGGCCGTGTGATCGGAGAGCTTGCGGCGGATCTTGCAGATATGCACGTCGATGGATTTCTCGTGCGGCTGGTAGTCCGACAAGGTGTAGAGCGCATCGAAAATGGCGCTGCGCGGCAGCACCTTGCCCCGGTTCAGCGCCAGGAAACGCAGAACCTCGTTCTCCTTGGTCGAGAGCCGCACCTCCTGCCCGGATATCTCCGGATGGCGCCCGTCCATATGCACCGCCAGCGCCCCGACGACCACGCGATCCGAGCGCATGTCATGCGCCCCGCGCAGGGCGGCGCGCAGCTTTGCGGCGATCACCTGCGGCGGATAGGGCGCGGTGATCACGTCATCGGCCCCGGCATCGAGCAATTGCGCCAGCTCGTCCGGCTCCGCCGTCTCGCGCAGCGCCAGCAGCGGCGCGCCGCATCCATTGGCGCGCAACACCCGGATCCGCGCCGCGCCCTCCTGTGCCGTCAGGCCGATCAGCATCGGCAACAGTCGCGCCGCCTCCGGATCGAGCCCGGCCAGCCCCTGGAACATCGCCGCATCGCCGGGCATTTCGAGCTTGATCTTCTGCGCCCGCAGGGTCTGCGCGAGAGCCGCCGCACGCGTCGGATCGGAATCATGGAAAAACACGCGCATCAGCTGGCCATCATTTGCGAAAAAGTTATGAGTGACGATAGGCCAGCCCGCCCGGCGGATCAATCACGATCAACCTGGGGTTTATCGCTTTACTGTAGCGCGGCTTTCATGTTGCGAAAAAATTGCACTCAGCGCAGAATGGCCGCGGTTCAACCGAAGGTGCCGCCATGTTCCATCGCCTGATGCTCGGCCTGATGATCTGCCTCTGCGCGGGCGCTGCGGCGGCGCAGGTGCGGATCAAGGATATCGTCTCCTATGAGGGGGTGCGCGGCAACCAGCTGATCGGCTACGGTCTCGTGGTCGGGCTCGATGGCTCCGGTGACAGCCTGCGCAATTCGCCCTTCACCCGCAAATCCATCGAAGGCATGCTCGGGCGGCTCGGCGTGGGCAATCTCAGCAACGAGGCGATCAAGACGCGCAACACCGCCGCCGTCATGGTCACCGCCGACCTGCCGCCCTTCGCGCGGCGCGGCTCGCCGATCGACATCACCGTCTCGTCGCTCGGCGATGCCAGCTCCCTGCGCGGCGGCACGCTGCTGGTCACGCCGCTGGCCGGGGCGGATGGCGAGATCTACGCGGTCGGCCAGGGCGCGGTCTCGGTCTCCGGCTTCTCGGTCGAGGGCAATGCGGCGGAGGTCACCGAAGGCGTACCGACCGTGGCGCGGGTCGATAACGGCGCCATCGTCGAGCGCGAAGTCGCTTTTGATCTCAACGCGATGCGCTCGATCAGGCTGGCCCTGCGCAACCCCGATTTCACCACCGCCGCGCGGATCGAGGCGGCGATCAACCAGGCCGGCGCCCCGGCCCGGGCACGGATGCTCGATTCCGGCACGGTCGAGGTCGTGATCGACGGCAAATCCGACATTCCCGGCATGCTCGCTGCGATCGACAACCTGACGGTCGAGCCCGACGGCCCGGCGCGCGTGGTGATCGACGCCAAATCCGGCACCATCGTCATCGGCTCCAACGTGCGCATCGACGAGGTGGCGATCAGCCAGGGCGGGCTCACCGTCTCGGTCAGCGAAAGCGCCTCGGTCAGCCAGCCCAACCCGATCAGCATCGGCGACACGGTTGTGGTGCCCTCCACAGACATCCAGATCCAGCGCCGCGATTCCGGCTTTGCGGTGGTCGGCGGGCAGGTCAACCTGCAACAGCTCGTGGACGGGCTCAACGCCATCGGCATCGGCGCGCGCGAGATCATCTCAATCCTGCAAACCATCAAGGCGGCGGGCGCGCTCCATGCCGATCTGGAGATCATCTGATGAATCTGACCGCCCTCGCCCCGACGCTGAGCCAGCCCCGCCCTGCCGAAGACCCGCGCATCACCGCCACGGCGCGGGATTTCGAGGAAGTCTTCCTCGGCACCGTCGTCTCCCAGATGCTCGCCGATGCGATGCCCAAGACGATGAACGGCGGTTTCGGCGAGGAGATGTTCAACTCCGTGCTCGGCAACGCCGTGGCCAGGCAGATCGTCGCCTCGGGCGGGATCGGGCTCACCGCCTCGGTCGCGCAGCAGATGAAAGCCTATGGCAAATGACCCACGTTTCCCCCGCCTCCGCCCTGTCGCGCCTCGGCATGCGCATCCGCGAGCGACGCCAGCGCAGCGATGCCGGTGAACCGTCGCTGACCGGCGAGGACGAGGCCAATATCGCCGCCTTCGAGCAATTGGTGCAGAGCACCCTGACCCTGCTGCGCGCGGAGAACGACGCGCTCGGGGCCGGGGATGTGGACCGGATCGCCCAGCTTTTCGGCGAGAAGGAAGAGCTGATGAAGGCGCTCGAACAGCGCCAGCCGGTGATCGAACCCTTCCTGCAGGACGGCGGCGACAACGTCTCGCGCCTGCGCGAACTGCTCGGCGAGCTCGCGGCCCAGCTCACCGAGAACGGCCGCCTGCTGCGCGGCATGGCCGAGGCGTCGAGCAGCATCCTCGGCGAGATCGAACAGCTGCGCAAACGCGAGAGCCTCGACGGGATCTATGACCGCGCGGGCAAGCTGCGTGACAATTCCGCCACAGGCTCCGGCGGCTTTGTGAAAAATATCTGACTTCTGCCGGATCGGAAACCTTTCGGCAACTTTTCGCGCACTCTCCCCCGATAGCCCGCAGAAACGGGTCGCCTTCCAAGAATGGGGGGCCTGAGCAAGAACGCAAAAGGACAGAATCCATGACTTCTCTGATTACCAACAAGTCCGCGATGAACGCGCTGCAGGCTCTGCGCAACATCAACAACAACCTCTCGACCACCCAGGACCGGATTTCATCGGGCCTGAAAGTGTCCTCGGGCAAGGACAATGCGGCCTATTTTCAGATCTCCGAGACGATGAAGGCCGACTCGGCTGTAAACTCAGCGATTAACGACGGTCTGACCTTGACCAAGAACAGCGTGGCCACCGCCCGCCTTGGTGCCGAAACAATTCAAAGTCTGGGCCAGGAATTTCTTGACAAGGTCAGCTTCGCACAGGGCGCGAAAGGCGGCTATGGCGAGATCGAGAACGATCTTAAAGAGATCGTCAAGCGGATGGAGACCACGCTGAGCCAGTCGACCTTCAACGGCGATGACTTGGTCGCTGCGGGCGCGACTGCGGGTACCACGGCAGGTGCCGTAGATGCCGCCACAGGTGTCCTGACCGCGACTACCGCGAGCCAGACGACCGAAGCGACCCCACAGGATTTCGCAAGAGACCTTGATGTGGTCGCGGGAGTTTCGCGCGCGGGCGGTACATTCGCTGCCAAGACGATCACGATCGGTGCCGTCGATGTGAAACGTCTGGTCACGGACTTCTCCGCCATGGCTACTGACTTCAAACAAAGTGCAGAGCTCGACACAGGTGCGACGTATCTCGCCGGTCTAATGGCTTCTGCCGAAGGGGTGCTGTCCAAAACCACCGACGCTGCCACCAAGCTCGGTCAATACGAAAAATCCATCGAAAGCCAGCAGGAGTTCCTGACCAAGCTGAGCGACAATATCGATTCCGGCGTTGGCTCGATGATCGATGCCAACATGGAAGAAGAGGCCGCGCGTCTGCAGGCGTTGCAGACCCAGCAGCAGCTGGCCACGCAGGCGCTGTCGATCGCCAACTCGGCACCGCAGGGCGTCCTGCGTCTGTTCCAGTAAACGTGACTTCGTAACGAGTAGTTCAGTAACGAGCAGCTTGCCATTGCAGGCACAGGCCCGGCCCCGCAACGGGGCCGGGTCACAGGGCAGTAGGCCCGCTTTCCCCAGCACCAGAAGGTGAAGAACCATGAGCCTTGCCGCTTACAAGAAGACGATCCGCGAGACCGAAAGCCCGCGCCAGATGGAGCGCCGGGTGCTTGCGCAGGTCACTGCCCGGCTCGACGCGCATCAGGAAGATTTCGACATTGCCGATGACCGGGGCACCCGGCTGACCCTGCTGGCGGAATTCCTGCGCCCCATCCTGCATGACAATGTCACCCTGTGGATGACCTTCCAGGCCGATCTGTTGCAACCGCAGAACTCCCTGCCCGCCGAGCTGCGCGCCAGCCTGATCTCGCTGTCCATGTTCATCGAACGCCATACCGCCCGGGTGCTGGCGGGCGAGGCCAAGGTCTCGGTGCTGGTCGATGTGAACCGCTCGATCCTCCAGGCGCTCGAGGGGCAGGCCGAGGCGGCGGCGGTCTGATGGGGCTGAAGCTGACCATCAAGCCGAATGACCGGGTGATCGTCAACGGCGCGATCCTGCGCAATGCCGGGTCCCAGCGCATGGTGATCGAGATCGAGAACCGCTCGGACGTGCTGCGCGGCGACGAGATCATGAGCGAGGCCGACGCCACCACGCCGGTGCGGCGGCTGTGCTATCTGAGCCAGGTGGCGCTGGCCAGCCCCGAGCACCGCGAGGCGGCGGTGAGCGATGCGCTGCGCATCCTCGCCGAGCTCGCCCAGATCATGCGCGACAGCCAGGGTCCGGCGCTGAGCGAGGTGCTTGCCCATCTCGACGCCCGCGACTTTTACGCCGCGTTCAAGGCGCTCGCCCCGGTGCTGGAACATGAGCAGCGTCTGCTCGCGCTGGTCACCCCGGAACCGGGAGGCGCGCCCGCATGATCTCGACCCAGGGTCTCTCCCCGATGCTTGCCGTCACACTGGTACGCGAGAACCGCGAGACCTTCGAGAATGACGTGCGCAACGAGGCGATGGCCAAGCGCGAGATTGCCGCCTTCGAGGAGAGGATCGGCGCGATCGGCAGCGTCGAGGAGCTGGTGCAGGATTACGAGGTCTTCAGCTTTGTGATGAAAGCCTTTGATCTCGAGAAGGAAATCTATGCGAAGGCGATGATGAAACAGATCATCACCGCCGATCCCGAGGACAAGGATTCGATCCTCAACAAGCTGACCGACAGCAAGTACAAGGTGATCAACGAGACGCTCGGCTTCGCCCGCGACGGCAGTGCCGGTCCCGATCTGCAGGACCCGGACTGGCAGAAGGAGATGACGCAGCGCTATGTCAGCCAGCGGCTGATCGACAGCCAGAGCAGCGTCAACGAAAGCGTCGGCACGGTGCTTGCCTTCGAGCAAAAGGTCTCGGGGATGAGCAATTGGTACAAGGTGCTCGCCGACAAGGAGATGACCGATTTCATCTTCACCGCCTTCGGCCTGCCCGACAATCTCGCCCAGGCGGATGTCGATTCGAAGATGAAGATGCTTTCGGCGCGGATGGATATCGAGGATCTGCAGGATCCCGAGATGCAGGAAAAGCTGATCCGCCAATATTCGGCCTTCGTCGGTGTCGGGGCGGCTTCGCAGGTGCAGAGCCCGGTGCTGGCGCTGATGAGCGCGGCGACCAATTCGGGCACCTACAGCGTGCTCACCGTCGATATGGAGATGCTGCGCGGCTTTTCCGCCTCGGCCTATCGCTGAGGCCCGCCGGGTCAGAGATAATTCAGCAGGCTCAGCCCCGACATCCGCGCGGTGATCTGGTAGGTGGTCTGAAGCTGTAGCTCGATCTGCTGCAGCCGCACGGCGGTTTCCTCCAGGTTCACCGCCTCGATATCGCCGATCCCGCCGGTATAGATCCTCTGGCGCACTTCCTGGCTTTCGATCTGCCGGGAAAGCTGCTGCTGCTGATCGCCGAGCCGCCCCTGCAACGCGGTAAGCCCGCCGATCCCGTCGTTCATCGCGCCGAGCACGTTGTCGCGCAGCTGCCCGAACTCGGCATCGCTGAGCGTGTCGAGGTCGGGCACGTTCAGCACCATGCCGAGCCCTGCGAAAATATCGTTGAAGGCCGGGTCCTTCGCGGTCAGCCCATAGGCCATCTCGCGCTGCGCGTCGATCCGCGCCACCGCCGCCTGCGCGCCGCCGCGATAGATCACCCCGGTGCCGGTGCCGTCGGGGTCCAGCGGCGCGGTGCCGGTCTCGTGACCGGAGAACAGGAAACCGCCCTGATAGGTGGTGTTGAGGAAATCGGTGATCTGGCCGAGCGCATGTTCGGCCTGCGCGCGGAACGTCCCGCGGTGATTGGCGGCAATGTCGCCCGAGAGCGTCAGGTTGCGAAAATCTCCGGCCAGCGTCTGCACCGAGCTCAGCGCCTCGGTCATCACCTCAAGCTTGCCCTCGAGGAGCCGGTTGGCGTCGATGAAACTCTCGGTAATGCCCAATTGACCGCGCAGATCGAGGCTGCGCCCCGCTTTCGAGGCGTCCCCGGCATAGACATCCTGTCTGAGCCCGGTGGCGGCCTCCTGCGACAGGCGGCTCATCTCGCTGCTCTGGCGCGCCAGCGCCAGACGCATGTTGAGGCTCATCTGGCTGCTCGCGATGGTGGAAATACGTGTCATCGGTCTTCCTCGTCAAACTTGCCCGGCGGTTCAGACCGCCGCCAGCAGCGTGTCCATCATCTCGCCCACGGTGCTCAGCACCCGGGCATTGGCCTTGTAGCTCTGCTCGATCAGC
The DNA here is from genome assembly GCF_042685005.1 of Sulfitobacter aestuarii. NCBI lineage: Bacteria > Pseudomonadati > Pseudomonadota > Alphaproteobacteria > Rhodobacterales > Roseobacteraceae > Sulfitobacter > Sulfitobacter aestuarii. The sequence goes on from NZ_JBHUMP010000005.1 coordinate 137,659, forward strand.
AGCAGCTTCTGCATCTCGTCGTCGATGTTGACGCCCTGGAAATTGGCCCGCGAGGCGGCGATCGTGTCCCCGGCGGCGCGGCTGGCCAGCACCTCGCCCTCGGCCGCGCTGCGCCGTCCCTGCTGCTGGGTGACCAGCGCATTGGCCAGCCCGCCGAGGTCGAGCCCCGTGCCGAGCCCGGCGCTGTCCACTGTCACCGGCTGCGCGAAGATATCGAGCATGGCGAAGACGCGGGCCGGATCGCCCGGCGCCAGCGCCCCGGCACCGCCACCGCTCTGCAGCCGCGTCGCATCGCCGCCCTGTTCGGGATCGACGGCGGCGTTGACGGTGATCCGCCCGGCCAGCCCGGACAGCGCGCCCGGATCGAAACCGTTGCCCGCGTCGGTAAACAGCCCCTGCCCGCCCGGTGCCACCGGGTTGGCCGTCTCGAACCCCGAGACCAGCGCCCCGGCCAGCGCATCGAGCTGCGCGCCGAAACCGGGCAGAACCTCGGATTTCAGCGCGAAGAGCCCGGCCAGCGTCCCGCCGCTGACGCCCCGGCCGCCGGGGCCGGGCGTGATGTCGACCGCCCCGGCGCGCAGTCGCCCGGTGGCGCGGTCATGGGCGAGATCCTGGACCTGCGTTCCGATCACCAGCTCCGCGCCGCCGCCGGTATAGAGGTTCACGCTGCCATCGGCGGTGCTGACCACCTGTACGTCGAGATATTCAGTCACCTTGTCGATCAGCTTATCGAGCCGGTCGCGGTGTTCGGCCTGCAGCGCGCTGCCCTGTTCGGTGCCGAGGATTTGCTTGTTAAGCGCGGCGATGCCGTTGAGCGTGTCATTGGCCGCGCTGATATCGTAGCGCAGGTTGTAATCCACCTCGGCATTGACGCCCGAGAGCACCTCGGAGAGGTGGTTGAGATTGCCCGCCATGGCATGGGCCGCCGTGACCACGGCGCGCTGGCTCGCCGCCTCGCCGGGCATCCCCGACAGGCTCGCCACCGCCGCGTTCAGCCCGTTCAGCAGCGCGGCGGGGGAAATCCCCTCCTCGGGCTGGCCGAGATAATCGGTATAGGCCTTGATCCCCTCCGCCAGCGTCACCCCGGCCGAAAGCCGCGCGGCATTGCCCCGGTCGAGCCGCGTCAGCAGGGTGCTGACACTGCGGTCCACGCCGGCGACCCGGACCTCGCCGCTCTGCCCGGTGACCAGCTGCGCGGATTTGCGGCTGTGTCCCGGCGCATCGGCATTGGCGATGTTGCGCGACACCAGGTCGGCCTGCAGCGCCGTCGCGCCGAGCCCCGAACGGGCGATGTTGAAGGCGGATGAAATACCCATGATCGACTAGTCTCAGCGCTTCAGATTGGTGGTTTCCTGCAGCATCTCGTCTGCGGTGGTGATGATCTTGGCGTTGGAGGAATAGGCCCGCTGCACCTGGATCAGATCGGTCATCTCCTGCGCGATATCGACGGTCGAGCCTTCCAGCGCACCCGACAGCACCGTGCCCGCCCCTGCCGTGCCCGCGGTATTGATCACCGCGTCCCCCGACGCCAGCGTCACCCGATAGGCATTGCCGTCGAGCAGTTCGAGCCCGTTGGGATTGTCCACCATGGCGATGGAAATCTCGTAGAGCGAGCGGCGCATCCCGTTCTCGAAGACCCCGTAGAGCACCCCGCCCTCGTCGATCTCGGTGCGGCTCAGTGCGGAGACTTCGGAACCGTCCATGCTGATCTGCTGCGGCTCGTAATCGCCGGCGAACTGGGTGATCCCGCCATGGCTGCCGACGGCGCCGAGCGCGATGGTGATTGCCTGCGGTTCGGCGCCGGTCATCAGCGTCAGCTGGATATTGCCATCGCCGTCCATTGTGAACTCAGCCGGCGGGACAAGGCCCGGATCGGCCGCGAAGGCGTAGCCGGAAGGCGACCCGGCGAGCTCCCCGGAATCGTGGAAATTCACCGTCACCTCGCCGAGCGCGGCGCCCTGCGCATCGCTCATCGACAGGGTCCATTCATTGGGCGTCACATTCGACGGGGCCCAGCTCAGCCCCAGCGTCTGGCGCTCGCCGAGCGGCGTGTAATAGGACAGCGACGAGATAAAGGGCGCCTGTGCCGGGCCGGGGCCGGTCAGCGCCGAGGGCAGGTTGCCCGAGATGCTGCCCGCGCTGGACGCCTCGGCGGTCAGCGTCGCCTGCTGTACGTTCACCGTCTCCAGCGAGCCGAAGGTGGTGCGATCCACCCCGCTCACCGTGCCGTCCTCGCCAAAGGAATACCCGGCCAGGAAGAACCCCGCCGCATTGACCAGATCGCCGTTCGCGTCGGGTTTGAAATCCCCGGCGCGGGTCAGCATGTAATTGGCCGGGTTCGGATCGTTGGCGACTTTCGAGACCACGAAGAAGCCCTTGCCGCTGACCGCCAGCGCGGTGCCGGAATTGCTGCTCTGGGTGGTGCCCGCGAGATCCACCGCCGAGCCGCGTTCGGCGCGCACGCCGGAACTGTCCCCTGCGGTATTGGTGACCATCGAGGCAAAGCTGCGCTTGTAGCCGACGGTGCCCGCATTGGCGATATTCTCCGAAATCCGGTTCACGGCCTCGCCGTTGGCCCGCAATCCGGAGACCCCGGCCTGCATCGCGCTCGAAATCGTCATCTCTCAATCCTCTTCAACCAGTTCGTCAGGGCCGCCGGGCTGTGCCGTGCGGGCCGGGGGAAAAATTCATTCAATGGCGGCCAACAGCTCATCGACCGCCTCCGTCGTCGCTGCGGCGGTTTCCAACATGCCGCGCGACAGGTCCTCGGCCACCGGGGCGAGCGCGGGCATCCGCGCCGCCAGCCCGGTCAGCACCGGCAGCGCCGGGGCGGCCAGATCGCCCGTCGCGACTGGGGTTTCGTTCGTCGGCAGGGTCTTTTCGAGCTTCGCCGCAAGGCGCATCGCCTGCAGATGATCGCTCTCGCGCGCGCCCTCCGCCCGGCCGAGCGCCGCGCGATAGGCGGCCAGCGCCGCCGCCTCGCTGCCCGCCTGCAGGGCATGGCGCGCCCGGGCGAGGGCCAGCTCCGGATCGCCCGGCGTTGCCGTCTCCCCGGGGTTTTCCGGCCCGCCCTGGGGCGCGCCGTCAAGCTGCGCGCGCAGCAAGGCGAAGTCGGCTTCGGGCGCGTCGGGATGCGGCGCGGCGCGGCGGTCGAGCGCGATGCGCGCCGCCTTCGGTCGGCCCATGCCGATCAGCAGCCGCGCCTCATGCAGGACCAGCCGATCCTGCAGCGCCGGGTCGATGCGGCTCGCGCCGAGCGCCAGCAATTCCTGCCAGACCACCTGATATTCCGCCACCGCCGCCTGTTGCAGCCCGGCCTCGGCGATCTTGTCGGCCAGGGTCAGCCGCAGCCCGACCCATTCGGGGCGCTGCGCCACCCGCGGCCCGATGCGCCGCGCCAGCGCCAGCCCCTCTTCGAGGCTCAGGCTGTCGCGCGCGATACGTCTCTCGGTCCGCGTCAGCGCCAGCGGAATCCGCTCATCGGCGAGCACCGCCTCGAGCGAGGCCGGGAAGGACTCGATGATATCGGCCATCACCATGATCGCCGTCTCCTGATCGCGCAGCTCCTCGGCCACCTGCGCCAACCGCGCCCGCATCCGCAGCGCCAGCGCGTCGCCGCGCCAATGCGGCACGCCCGCCTTCAGGATGTCGAGCACCTGTGGCAACAGCCCCGGATTGCGCCGTCCCAGCGCCAGATCGGCGATATGCAGCCGCGCCTCGGCGGCGGCCCGGCCGCGGCCCTCGGCTGCCCATGCGAAAAAATCAAAAGCGGTGCGGTCGTCGCGCTCCGCCAGCGCCAGCAGCCCGCGCATCAACAGCAGCCGGTCGGGCTCCATCCGCGCTCCGAGCGCCTCGGCATCGGCGGTGATCTCGCGCGCCATGGCGATCTCCCCGGCCTCGAGCGCCGCCTCGAACAGCCCCATCGCCAGCACCGCGGCAATCGCCGGGTTCTGCAGCGCGGCCTGCGCGCGGGCCGCGGTCAGGCGCGCGGCGGGCAAGGCGCCATGCTGCAGCTTCAGCAATGTCGGCCAGAGCGGATCACCGGCCCATTCCGCGGGCAGGGTCTCGGCGGCGCGGGGGCCGCGCGGAGCGCCGAGATAATCGATCAGGCTGCGATACCCTTCGCCGCGGGCGCGGGCGATGCGATCCTGTTCCGGCAGGTCGCGCAGGGCGGCAATCACCAGCCCGCGTGCCTCGGGCAGCATCATCCGGGCGATGAGTTGCTGCGCATGATCGAGCAGGATCTGCGGCAGGTCTTCCGGGCTGGCCTCGGCCAGACAGTTTGCGAAAATATCACGTTGCTCGCGCAGGCTCTGAGCGGCCTCGGGGAAAACCATCAGCCCCGTCTCGAAACGCGGGACGGACGTTGGCGCGTTCCCGGCAGGGGCCACGGCGTCTTCCGGCTCGTCCCCGGCGGTGAGGTTCGCCGCCTCCGCGGCCAGATGCAACCGGGCGGGCGGTTGCAGCAGCAATGCAGGGGTGATGCCGGGCAGATTTTGCGAAAAAGTCAGAGATTGCGGCAGATTTCGCGCCGCAGATCCGAACGGCACGGTGGGAGCGGCGCCGTTCAGAGTCACCTCCCCGCCCGACGCGAGAATAAACGCAACCTCCGCCGGGACCTTGGCCGGAACCCCGCAGGCAAACGTCAGCACCAGCGCGCAAACCGCACCGCCGCCATACCGCCCGCCTGTCGCAAAAGCCCGCGTCACCTACCTCCGGCCCCCAATTCGACCCGTTTTCACCTCGGGCCTTGTTTGCGAAAAATTCGCTTGATCTATAGCGCCTACTGTTGTCTCTAAACGAGGAGAAATCAACTGCGAAAAAATAGGGAGATACGCATGGAGAATGTCGGCTATCTGGCCTATGCCCGGGCTTCGCAGCTGGAACGCGCCACCGATGTGGCCGCCAACAACATCGCCAATGCCAATACCGCCGGGTTTCGCGCCTCCCGGACGCTGTTCGAGAATTACGTCGCCCAGAGCAATGCCGCGGGCGATCTCGGTGCGGTGAGCTATGCGATCGACCGCGGCACGGTCTCCGATCTCAGCCAGGGGGCGCTGACCCGCACCGGCAATCCGCTCGACATCGCCATCACCGGCGACGGCTGGCTCGGCTATCTCACCACCACCGGGCAGACCGCGCTGGGGCGCGAAGGCAGCCTGGTGCAGAACGCCGCCGGGGATCTCTCCACCACGGCGGGCGACCTGCTGCTCGACCTTGGCGGCGCCCCGATCAACATCCCGCCAGGCAGCGGCGAGATCAGCATCGCGCGCGACGGCACGATCTCCGGCGGCAATGGCGAGGTGATCGCCCAGGTCGGCGTTTTCGATGCGCCCGACATCGCCTTCTGGGAGCGGCTCAGCGGCACGATGATGGTGCCGCGCGACGGCGTCGCACCGCTGAACCCGACGCTCGAACCGGCGCTGATGCAGGGCCATGTGGAGCAATCCAACGTCAGCCCGATCGCCGAGATGTCGCGGCTGATCGAGCTGCAGCGCGCCTATGAACATTCGATGTCCCTGGCCAAGACGGCCGACGACCTGCGCAAGGAAGCGCTGAGCCGCCTGCGGTCCAACAGTTGAGCGCCGCGAGCCAGAGAAAGGCCCAAAGATGAAGACACTCGGTATCGCCGCCACCGGCATGTTGGCCCAGCAGACCAATGTGGACGTGATCTCCCACAACATCGCCAACGCCAATACCACCGGCTTCAAGGCCGGGCGGGCGGTGTTTCAGGATCTGGTCTATCAGACCCAGCGCCGCGAAGGCGCGGCCACCGGTGCGGATGGCGCGACCCGCCCCGTGGGGATCGATATCGGGCTCGGCGTGCAGACCGCCGGGATCGTGCGGCTCAACACCCAGGGCGGCCTCTCCCAGACCGACAACCAGCTCGATATCGCGATCGACGGGCGCGGCTATTTCGTGCTCACCCGCCCCGACGGCACCAATGCCTACAGCCGCGCGGGCAATTTCAACCTGTCCGCCGAAGGCGAGGTGGTGACGCTGGACGGCGATCTGCTCGACCCGGCGATCGTGGTGCCCGACAATACCACGCGGGTCGAGATCTCCCCCGATGGCCAGTTCCTCGCCTATGTCGGCAACAATCCCGAGCCCGAACAGCTCGGCCAGCTCACCCTCGCGACCTTCATCAACGAGGCCGGGCTGAAGCCGGTGGGCAACAACCTGATGCTGCAGACCGTCGCCTCCGGCGAGCCGGTGCTGTCCAACCCCGGCGATGAGGGGATCGGGCTGCTGCGCCAGGGCTATCTGGAGAATTCCAACGTCGATACGATCAAGCAGATCACCGATCTGATCACCGCGCAGCGCGCCTATGAGATGAATTCCAAGGCGATGAGCACCGCCGATCAGATGCTGCAGACCAACAGCCAGATCCGGTGATGAAACCGCGCGCCCTTCTTGCCGCGCTGTTCGGCGTCCTGCTGGCCGGTGGTGTCGGCGCCGTCGGTGCCGCCGATCTGGCGCCGACCCGGATGCTGCTCGAGGACGCGGTGCTGGGCAGCAACGTCATCGACCCGTCCGGCGAAGGCAATATCAGCCTGCGTCTGCCGCAGGGCACGCCGGAGCATATCCTCGGGCTCGACGGGTTCCGCATCGATCCGGGCACCGGCATTTTCGCGGCGAGCCTGCTGCTGGAGAATGGCGGCAACCTCGGGCTGCGCGGTCAGGCGGTGGTCTCGGTCACCACTTTCGTGCCGGCGCGGCGCATGATGCCCGGCGAGGTGATCACCTCCGCCGACATGGTCACTGCCGAAGTGCCGCTGGCCCGGCTCGGCGAGAATTCCCTGCGCGACCCCGGCGAGATCCTCGGCAAGGAGGTGCGGCGGATGCTGCTGCCCGACCGGCCCGTCCCGGCGCAATCGGTGATGGCGCCCCGGGTGGTGCGGCGCGGCGAGGATGTCACGATCAGCTTCAGCGACGGGGCGATCCTGCTCACCGCGCCGGGCCGGGCGCTCGAAGACGGGGCCGAGGGCGAGCAAATCCGGGTGATCAACCGCGCCTCCAACAAGACGATCCTCGCCGCCGCCATGGGCGATGGCCTGGTCAGCGTGCGCTGACCCGAACCCTTCCAGATCCAGCGAGACATTCATGCGACAGAAGTCCATCCCCCCCGCCCTGCCCCTGCTCCTCATCGCGGCGCTGGGTCTCGGCGCTTGCACCGAATACGAAAAACACCGCGATCCGCAGCTCTCCGACATGGAACTGAGCGCCGCCACCATGCCCGAGGCCGCCTCCGTCCGGGTGCCGATGCCGCCGCCGAAACCGGTGCGCATCCCGCAGCGCGCCGAGGCCGCCTCGCTCTGGCAGACCGGCTCGACCGGGTTCTTCGGCGATCACCGCGCCGCGCAGGTCGGGGATATCCTCACCGTGTTGATCGAGATCGACGACGAGGCGCAGCTGCGCAACGAGAGCCAGCGGGCGCGTTCCTCGGCCAATGCGATCGACGGCAGCACCTTCCTTGGCTATGAAAGCAAGATCGACCGGGTGCTGCCCGGGCTCAGCGCCGACGACCTGCCGAGCGGCGCGCTGGTGGATCTTTCGGGCAATTCCGCCTCCCGCGGGACCGGACAGATCCGGCGCAACGAGAAGATCAGTCTCAAGGTGGCGGGCATGATCGTGGAAAAGCTGGCCTCCGGCAATCTGGTGGTCGCCGGGCGGCAGGAGGTGCGGGTCAACAACGAGCTGCGAGAGCTGCGCGTCGCCGGGATCATCCGCCCGGTCGATATCGATATCAGCAATTCGATCCCCTACGAGAAGATTGCCGAGGCGCGGATTTCCTATGGCGGCAAGGGCCAGCTGTCGCGCGTGCAACAGCCGCGCTATGGCGAGGATGCGCTCGACGTCGTGCTGCCCTATTGACCCGATCAGGACGCGCGCGATGACCACCCTGCTCTACAAGACGGACGAGGACGGCACGGCACATCTGCGCAGGCGGATGCTGACCGGCCTGTTGCTGGCGGCATTGCTGCTCGGCTTCGTTTCGGCCTTCCACGGCCGCGGCCTGCTGGACGGGATGGGGGATGGCGATGCCGCGGCGGAGACGGCAGAAGCCGACCGCTCGAAACGCAAGATCGGCGACGTCATGATCGAACTCGGGGGCCAGAACCTGCTGCTCACCGGGCTGAAACTGCAGGTCGCCGCGGAGGCGACGCGCTACAGCGATGCGGCTTTGCGCGACATGCTGCTCGGGATCATCCATCAGGCGCTGCACATGCCGCTGCTCTATCAGGACATCGATCAGGTCGCGGCGCTGCGCCGCATCATCCTGATCCTGGCAGAGCAACAGGCGCCCTGGCTCGAAGGGCTGCAATTCGGCGTGTCGCTGCCATAGCGGCGCGGGCGGATCAGGACGCGGCAGGTACCGGCGGCACGCGGCTCCCGAGCGCCTCGGGCGTCTCTTGCGTGGCGGGGAAACGGGCGTCGAGCGGGATCTCGATGCTGAAAGTGGTGCCGACCCCCAGCGCACTGACATAGCCGATGCGCCCGCCATGGCGCAGCATGATCTGGCGCGAGATATGCATGCCAAGCCCGCTGCCATAGACTTCCTTGGCATCCGATCCGTCGACCTGCGTGAAGCGGCCGAAGACCTTTTCCTCGGCCCCGGCGGGAATGCCGCAGCCCTTGTCCTCGATCTCGACGATTGCCGTCTCCCCCGCCGCCCGGGCGCGGATCGCGACGGTGCCGCCGGGCTCGGAAAACTTTATCGCGTTGGAAATGACATTGGTGACCACCTGCGCGAGGCGGTCGCAATCGCCGAGCACCCGCAGCTCGCCCACCGGCGCGTCGCAGGTCAGCGAGATGCCGCTTTCCGGGCGGAAGGTCTCCATGCTGGCCACGGCATCCGAAACGATCACCCCGAGGTCGCAGATCTGCAGCTTCAGGCGGAATTCCGAACTGGCGAGCTTCTGCGTGTCGAGCAGGTCATTGACCAGCGTGACCAGCCTGCCCGCATTGCGCGTGGTCAGGTCCAGCAGCCGGTCCACCTGTTCGGGCGGGAGTTTCTCGCGGTTCGCGGTGAGCATCTGCATCGAGCCGTTGATCACCGTCAGCGGCGTGCGCAATTCATGGCTGACGGTGGCGAGGAACTGGGTCTGCTGCCGCTCCGCCGAGATGGCGCGTTCGGCGGCGAGCCGCTGGGTCGTCACATCGACGAAGGACACCGCCCAGCCAAGCAGCTTCTGCCCCCGGCCCAGCGAGATCCGGTAGGCGCGCGCAACGAAATGCCGCGCGCCATTCTGCACCTCCAGCGCTTCGGGCAAGGCGCCCTCCCTGAGCAGCCGACCGAAGGCAATGCCGAACCCCGCCAGCGCGGTGAGATCCCGGCCCTCCGTCGGCTGCCTGCCCAGCAATTCCTGCGCGGATTGATTGGCCTGAAAAAGCTTGCCCTGGCCATCGACGATGAACACCAGGTCCGAGGAATTATAGAACAGCAGATCCCGCGCGATGGCATTCACATCGACCCAGCGATTGTCGAGAATGAGCCACACCACCAGCGTCAGCGAGATCGCGAAGGAAAAGGGCGTCGGGTCCATGCCGTATAGCGTGAAACCGAATATGACATAGCCGAGATTGGCCACGACCGGAAAGACCGTGGTCAGGAAGAGCTTCACGAAAAAGCTCTGCACCGCCGGATTGGCCTTCTTGGCCGCCCGTCCCGCGATGAGCGTGCTGCCCATGATCAACAGGTAGAGATAGCCGATGGCGGCGAAGAAGAACGGCCCGTGATCGTAATGCACATAATCCGCCTGCTCCCCGGTGATCATCCGCGTCTGCGGCCCGTAAAACAGGCCGTGCCAGGAATTGCTGAACACCAGCAGCGAGATCAGCGTCGGGAATACCAGCACCCCCAGCAGGGATATGCGCGTGCTGACGTTCCGGGAAAGCGCGTATTCATAAAGGAAGAACGACCAGAAAGTCGGCAGCAGCACGATTCCGGGCCACGACAGCTGCCCCCAGAAAACCTTGCACTCCACAGAGGGCACGGACAATTCCAGACCGACGGCCAACAGCCACCAGAGCATCGAGTAATTGGCCAGGATGAACCATTTCGCCCCCGGCAGGCTGGCATGCGCGCGGATCCAGAAAATCAGCATCCCGACAAGCGCCGCCGTTCCGATGACAAGTTGTACGGCGGGGAGCGCTATATCGAAGGCGAGGCAATATGGAAACGTGTCTGGAATAACGGCTACCAATTATCGGATATCGGTCATTCGGTGCTGGTCAGGCAGCGGTCCGACCGGAATTCATTGAATTGCGATAAAGTATTTCAGGGAAGTTACGTCGGCAACTTCATTATAACGCGACGTCAGGTAAGTTTCCCCAGCCTTTCTCTGGAAAACATCACCAATGGCTCTAACTGCCGTTGGTTTAACCTCAATAAATGTCCGTAATATGGCGGAATTGCCGACATAACGCCCGGGGCCATGCCGCGCCGCTTATTCGATCCTCCGGATATCTCCGCTGAGCGCCGTGCCGCCGCCGATCAGGTTGAGCAGCTGTTCCGCCCCGGCATAGGAGATCGATTCGACCCGCCGAGTTGCATAGGTATTATAGCCCATGTCGCTGTCGGCCGAGGTCAGCGAGAGCCCGTATTCGCCCTCGGGCAGCATGTTGCCCGCATCGTCGCGCCCGTCCCAATCGACCCCGGTAAGCACCCCTGCGGCACTGCTGAGCCCGGTGATCTGGCGCAGGACATTGCCCTCGGCATCGGTGATGAGCGCGGTGATGCCGCCGGTATCGGCCTCCGTCTCGAAGCTGAACCGGGCGCCTTCCGGCCCGTTTACCAGCGTCTCGGCAGGCACGGTCACGTCGCGTCCGATCAATACGGTCTCGGAAAGCGCCGCGCTCAGCGCCATGCTGGAGCGCAGGGCGCTGAGCTGGTCGTTCAGCTTCACCGATTGCTCGACCTGCGTGAGGGTCGAGAGCTGCGAGACGAACTGGGTCGCGTCCAGCGGTTCCAGCGGGTCCTGGTTTTTGACCTGCGCCACAAGCAGGGTCATGAAGCTCTGGTAATCGTTGGACAATTTGGAAAGCGACGAATCCGCGCCCTGGGGGGCTGTCAGGTTGCCGATGGAAGAAACGCTCATCTCTGCGGGCTCCTCAGGTCAGGATGTTCAAATGATCGGAGCTGACGAGCGAAGCGGTCGGCTCCGACTCAGGCTCCACAAGGTCGGTCTCGGCCCTATCGTTCTGTCGGGTCGGCGTCTGGCCCTCCGGCTCGCGGCGCTGGCCGCCCGGCGTATCGCCACCGGGTTGGAACAGGCTCAGCGCCAGCGCGCCGCCCGGACTGCCCTGCGGCCCGGCGAACAGCTGCGACAGCGCCGCACGCTCGCCGAGCATCGCGTCGAGCACCAGCGGGTTCTGCACCCGCATCTGCACGTCGAGCCGCCCGTCGGTCGCCTGTTCGATGCTGATCTCGATCAGCCCCAGCCCATGCGGGCGCAGCCGCAGCGTGGTCAGGCCCGGTCCCGGCGCCAGCGTCACGATCCGTTCGGCGACATTCTGCACCAGCAGTGATTTCGGCGCGGATGGCTCGGGGAGGCGCGTCTCGGCCAGCGCCGCGTCAATGCGCGGTGGCGCGCCGGTCGGGAGGATCTCGGCAAAGGCGAGCACTGGCGCGGTGGGCGGCGCTGCAGTGACCTGGGGTGCGCTGGAGTCGTTCGCGGTGGCCTTGGACATGGGGGCTTGGCGCGCGGTGACTTGGGTCACGTCAACTTGCGGTGCGTTGGGTTTGGGCGCCCCGGCCTGACGGATTTCCGCCGAAACCTGACTCGGCAACGCGACACCCTCCCCCGTCGGTGCGGAAGGCGCGGAAGGCGCGGAAGGCGCGGAAGGCGCGGACGATGCGGCGCTTTGCAGCGCCGGGACGGCAACAGGAATTTGCCCCGGACCCGGTTGGCTAGCCGACGGCACGGCCCGTTGCATCATCGCCACCGGCGCGGCCATCGCCGATGCATCCCTTGTCCCGCCTTCGACCGCGCGCACCAGCCGGGCACCGTCCGTCCCGGCCTCTGCCGCCACGATCTCCCGCACCCGGACATCCGGGGCTTCTGCAACTTGCGCCTGCGGGACTGCCTCCTGCCGCGACAGTTCCGGTTGCGCGGAGATCGGTGCCTCGGTGCGTTTATCCGTCGCTGTCACAGGCGGGGCGGTCTCTTCCGGCGCTTCTGCCGTCCTGGGCGTCACCTCAAGAGAGCCACGCGGCGTGCGCGCCACCTGCGGCCCTGTCACGGGCATCGGTATCGCGTCGTCAATCGGCATCGTCTGCGGCGCGCCTGACGCTGCCGAACTCTCCGCCGTGCCTGTCTCGTCGGGATCGGTTGATCCATCGCCCTTCGCGACGCGGCGCGTGACCCCGCCTTGCGCCAGCTCGGCGGTGAGCTCCGATGCCTCCCCCGCGCGTCCCTCGGCAAGCTTCTCGACCGCTTCCCGCAGGTCGGTCACGGGCGCCTGCCCGAGCAACGCCTCGAACCCGCCCGCTCCGCCACGGGCCGCAGGCGGGGAGAGACGCTGCGCAGGCGGCAGCGTTTCCAGAAGCGGGAATTGCATCACGGCTCGAGCCCGAGCTGTGCCGGGGTCAGCCCCTGCAGGAGGAAATAGGTCTTCATGCGCGCGAGGGCTCTCTTTTCGAGCTTGAGAGCCGTATCATCGCGCATCCCGAGTTTTTTCGCAATGACCGAGATCCCCACGTCACCGCCTTGCCGATGCCGGGTGACCAGCGCCTGCTCCGTCGGGCTGAGCTGCGCCAGCGCGCCTTCAAAAAGCCGCTGATGCTGGCTGTCACGCTCGCCGCGCAGCAGAAGGCTCTCGCCGTTCTGCTCATCGACCAGTGCCAGCCCCTCGGCCAGGGCCTCGTAGCTGTCGCTGCGGCGTGCGGCACGCACCAGCGCCGCCTGCTGCGCATCCTCGCCCTGCGCGGCGGCGCGCAGATGCTGGCGCGGGATGCTGACCTGGCTGATCTGCTGGCGGATCGCGGCGGAAAGCGCGGCGCGGATGAAGGGCTTCGCATAGGCGAAAAAGGGAATTTCCCCGCGCGGCTCGTAGCTTGCCAGACAGCGGATCAGCGCGATCTGCCCCTCCGAGACGAGATCCTCGAAATAATCCTCGCCGCGCGCCCGACGCCGGGCCATGGTGTGGATATGCGGCGCGAAATGCCGGGTCAGCCGGTCGAGCGCCAGCGCGCAGCGCGCCGTCTGGTAACGGGCGATCAACTGGCGTTCGCCGGTCAGATCCATACGCGGATCGAACACCGGCGCCGGGCGCCGGGATGGCCTGCTTATTGCGTTCATGCTCAGATCCTCACCGGGGCTTGCCGCCCTCTCGATCATCTTCCGACTATGGCACCGGGATACCCGTCTAGGAAGTATTTTTTCGCAAGACACCTGTTGCAAGGGTCACACAGGCACGCAGGACAGGCTTTCCCGGTGCACTTTTTTCGCATAACCTGCCCTTCGGACCCGCCGTGGCGGCGAAGGTCCGAAACAGAACGGTACATCCGCGTCATGGCCAAGAACAATCACGTCATCATCATCAAACGGCCCAAGAAGGTCAGCAAGGGTCACCACGGCGGCAACTGGAAAGTCGCCTATGCCGATTTCATGACCGCGCTGATGGCCTTCTTCCTGCTGCTGTGGATCCTGTCCGTCTCGGACGAGGACAAGCTCGAAGGGCTGGCGGAATATTTCACCCCCGCGACCGTTTCGCTGGTCGATACCAGCGGCCATGACACGATCATCGATCCGATGCGTCACCAGAACGGCGAGGATTCGGAAGCCGCCGATATCAGCATCGGCGAGGGCGCGCCGGGCAGCGACATGGGCCGCAGCGCAGAGCCCGAGGGGGAGAACCCGGCCGCCCCCGGCGCGTCGGAAAACCCCTGGTCGGCGCTCAAGACCGCCTTTGACGCGCCCCCTACCCCGGTGGTCGAACAGGTGTCGGCCGAGCCCGTCGATCTGCCCGACAGGCTGGCAGCGGCGGAGGAAAAGCTGGCCAGCGTCTTCGAGGACGAAGAGGCGCTGGCGCATCTGGCGGAGAACGTGATGATCGCGCGAACCGATGACGGGCTGGTGATCAATATCGTCGATATCGGCGACCGCCCGATGTTCCGGCTCGGCAGCGCCGATCTGACCGATGACATCCGCACCATCCTGGGCTCGGTCGCCCCGGCGATCCGCGACGTGCCGCTGCAGATCGCCATCACCGGCCATACCGACGCGACGCCGTTCCGCGATGACGAGGATTACGGCAATTGGGAATTGTCGGCGGACCGGGCCAATGCCACGCGGCGGGCGCTGGTGGCGCTTGGCCTTTCGGGTGCGCGTTTCGTCAGCGTCGCGGGCGCGGCGGCGATGACGCCGCTCCTGCCCGACAAACCCACCGACGCCCGCAACCGCCGTGTGACCATCACGCTCGAGGCGGCGTCGAGCTGAGCGATTTGCGAAAAAGTCAGTCCGAGCCGGGTTTGAACATCTCGTCACGCAGCGCGCCGACCGGATCGCTGCGTGTGGCACTCGCCTCGCCGCCGGGCTGGGTGAGCAGCATATAGGCCGCGAAGGCCGCCAGCAGCGCCGAGGCCAGAACCGGAGCCGAGACCCGCCGCGACGCTTTCTTCTCCCGGCTGAGCGGCGTGAACACCGGGGTGAGCAGCAGGTACTCCCCATCCCGGCCGCAGACCACCGGATATTTCTCCCCCGGGCGGATCAGATCGGCGCGCAGCGCGGCGAGCGGGACATGGATCGCCGGGCGCAGGCGCCCATCGGCGAAAAGCGCGCTTTCGAGCACCGCCAGACCCATCCGGTCACCGCGCATCAGCAATTCGACGGAATCGGCCCGCCGCGGCTTCGCGCCCTCGCGCAGCATGAGGACCAGCCCGCCCTGGCGCGACTGCTGCAGATAGGCGCCCCGCAGGGCTGCGGGAATCTCGCCTTCGCCGACAGGGACATAGCCCTGCGGCAAGACGGGCGCGGCGACACTCGGGGCCTCGATTTCCGGCTCCGGGGCAGTCGTTTCGGGCTGCGGTTCGGGGGGTTCTTCGGCAGGCGGGGCCGGTTCGGGCGGGCGCACGCCCTCCATCTGCAGCCCCTCTTCGGAGGCAAACTCGAAATTGATCGCGAAGTCCTGCGCCGCTTCCAGCAGGGCGGGATCGTCGATGAAACGTTCGAGCTCGCGCAGCATCCGGCTGTTGTCCTCGAAACTGACCTCGAGCGCCGGATAGCCCTCGGCCTGCGGATAGATCCCGGCGCCGCTGAAATCCCAGCCGGTCTTCGCCTCCAGCCGCGCGATCAGCGCCGCCATCCCCTCGCTGGCATGGGCCGGATGCAACTCCGGCTGGCCTTCGAGCGTGGCAATCGCGGCAATGCCGATCTCCGGCGGCCAGTCCTTCGGCGCGGCGAACTCCATCGGATCGAAAACCCGCAGGGCGGGTGCGGCAGGGCGTGACATGGCAATCCTCCGGGATGTCCGCGCAGGCACCGCGCGACACTAAAGGCACATACGGGCTGCAGAAACTTTTGCGAAAAATATCCGGTTGTGAGGTTAATATTCAACTGGTACTTTCCCTCGTAACGCCGCTAAGTCGTATTTTTCGCAACCCAACTGGTAAGGGCCTCGCTCACATGATGATCCTTCTGGGACTCGTCGTCGTCCTCGGCATGGTCTTCGGCGGCTATACGCTTTCGGGCGGCTATTTCGACGTGATCCTGCACGCGCTGCCCTATGAGGGGATGATGATTTCCGGGGCCGCCATCGGGGCCTTCGTGATCGCCAATTCCGGCGCGACGCTGAAGGCGACCGGCGGTGCGATCAAACGCGCCTTTTCCGGGCCGCGCTGGAAATCCACCGATCACCGCGACCTGCTGTCGCTGCTGTTCGAGCTGACCCGGCTCTATCGCACGCAGGGGCCGGTGGCGCTCGAAGGACATATCGAGAATCCGCATGAATCCAACATCTTCAAGCAATATCCGCGGATCCTGAACGACAAGGGCAGCGTCGATATCATCGTCGATTCCTATCGCATGGTGACGATGAATTTCGACGATCCGCATCAGATGGAAGACGTGATCGAAAAGAAGATCGAAGCCCGGCTGCATGAAAACCTCCTGCCCGCCCATGCCCTGCACGCGGTGGCCGACGGGCTGCCCGCGATCGGCATCGTCGCCGCCGTGCTCGGAGTGATCAAGACAATGTCGGCGGTCGATCAGCCACCGGTGATCCTGGGCACGATGATCGGCGGGGCGCTGGTCGGGACCTTCCTCGGCGTCTTCCTGGCCTATTGCGCGGTGGCGCCGCTGGTCGGCAAGATCCAGTTCATCGAAGAGCATGACCATTGTTTCTCGCAGGTGATCCGCGATGTGGTGGTGGCGATGACCCATGGCCATTCGCCCAATCTCTGCGTCGAGATCGGCCGCGGCAATATCCCGCCCTCGATCCGTCCCTCCTTTGCCGAGACCGAAGAGGCGCTGCGCGCGCTGCAGGTCGAGGGCTGAGATGCAGCGGCGGCTCGAAACCCTCGGACTGCTGGCCCGGCTGCAGGACGAGGCGCTGAGCGAGCAGGCCCAGGCACTGACCGAGCTGCAGCAACAGGCCGCCGCGCTGACCGCCGAACAGGGCGAGCTGGCACGTCGTCGTCACGAGGCCGGAACGGTCACCATGCCCGAGGCGATGGCCTATCGCGGCACTTTCCTTGCCGCGCTGCGCCGCGAGAACGACCGGATCAACACGCAGCTTGCACAGCTCGACAGCGAGGTCGACCGGCAGCGCGACAGCGTTCTGGAGAGCTACCAGGCGCTGCGTGCCAACGAGCAATTGCAGGAAATCATCCGCGCCCAGGCCCGGACCGAGGCGGCGCGCAGCGAACAGGGCGCCAGCGACGAGGCCGGCACCCAGGGCTATCTGCGCGCGGCGCGCCGCCGCTAGGCTCAGCCGCCCGCAAGCTCTTCCTGGGTGATCTTGTAGCCCGCCTCGATCAGCAGCCCGTAAAGCGTCGCGAAGGCCTCTTCCGAGCTCAGGCTCTCGCCGATGTCCTGGGACAGGAACCGCTCGGCGCTGGCGGCAAAGGCGATGGCCGCGTCGCTGTCGCTGTCGCTGCCGATGCGATAGGCGCCGATGCGCACCAGGTCCTCGATCTCGCCATGCCGCGCCATGGCGCGGCGGGCCTTGTTCATGATGCTGCGCTCGGCGGGGAGATGGCAGCGCGGCAGCGCGCGGGAGATCGACCGGGCGATGTTGATCGCCGGATAGCGCCCGGTCTCGGCGATCTTGCGGTCGAGCACCACATGCCCGTCAAGGATGCCGCGGACATTGTCGGCGATCGGCTCGTTGAGGTCATCGCCATCGACCAGCACGGTATAGACCGCCGTGATGTCGCCCGAGCCGCCGGCCTCATGGCCCGGCCCGGAGCGTTCCAGCAGGCGCGGCAGCTCGGAAAATACCGACGGCGTATAGCCGCGCGTCGTGGGCGGCTCCCCGGCGGCGAGGCCGATCTCGCGCTGCGCCATGGCGAAACGGGTGACGCTGTCGAGCACCAGCAGCACCTGCCGACCCTGATCGCGAAAAAATTCCGCCACGGCCGTGGCCGTCCATGCTGCCTGCCGCCGGGTCAGCGGCGGCTGGTCGGAGGTGGCCACCACCACGACCGACCGCGCCATGCCCTCGGGGCCGAGATCGCGGCTGATGAAGTCGCGTACCTCGCGGCCCCGCTCGCCGATCAGCCCGATCACGATCACATCGGCATCGGTCTGGCGCGCCAGCATGGCCATCAGGGTCGATTTGCCGACCCCGGACCCCGCCAGCACCGCCAAGCGCTGGCCGCGGCAGATCGGGGTAAAGACATCGACCCCCTTGATCCCGGTCTCGAGCTTGTCGCCCATCACCCGCCGTCCGAAAGCGCCGGGCGGGTCGGCGCGCACCGGATAGGGCCGCGCGCCCTCGATCAGCGGGGCATCATCGAGCGGCGCACCGAAGGCATCGACAGCGCGGCCGAGCCAGCTGGCATCGGGATGCACTGCGCCGTCGCTTTCCAGAAGCCGCACCTCGTCGCCATAGGAGACCCCCTCCCAGGTGCCGAAAGGCAGCACCGCCACATGGCCCTCGCGCATGCCCACGACCTCGCCGCGCATATGCCCGGCGACCAGTACATGCGCGCCCATTTTCGCATCGCCCCCGAGCCCGGCCGCCTGCAGTTCCAGCGAGCCGAGCGCCACTACCCGGCCGATCGTCTCGCCGTCGCGGATATGCCGCAGGGCGCTGCGGAATTGCGAGAATCTGGTCGGGCCGGACATTGGCGGGCTTCCTTGCACATCGGCTTTCGGATATATGGACCTTATGGAAACTTTTTCGCAAGGCTCGTAATGGAAGATTCGAAAGTCTCCTGGTTTCAGACCGCCAGCCAGCGGCTGACCTGGTTGTCGCAGCGTCAGGCGGTGCTGGCAGAGAATATCGCCAATGCCGATACCCCTGATTACAAGGCGCGGGACGTGCAATCCTTCGAGGATTACCTGAACGCCCCGGCAGCACGGCGCGGCGAGGTCGCGGTGGATTATACCGGCACCTCATGGGGCAGCAGCATCGATGGCAACAACGTCGTGGTCGAGGAACAGGCGATTCTCGCCGCCGAGACCGCCGGGCAATACCGGCTCGCGGCGCGACTTTATCGCAAGGGTCATGAGCTGATGGCCATTGCAGCGGGCAGCAAGTGAGGAACGACATGGATCAACTCGGCGCCATTTCCAAGATCGCGGGCTCCGCCATGCGGGTGCAGGCGGAGCGGCTGCGCGTGGTTTCGGAGAACCTCGCCAATGCCGACAGCACCGGCACCGCGCCGGGGGCCGACCCCTATCGGCGCAAGGTGGTGAGCTTCGACAGCCTGCTCGACGCGGCCTCGGGCGCGCGCCTAGTGCAGGTCGGCGCGGTGAGCGAGGATGCCTCTGCCTTCCGGGTGGAATACGATCCCGGCCATCCGGCTGCCGATACCGAAGGCTATGTTAAATTGTCCAATGTGAACCCGATGATCGAGCTGGCCAACATGCGCGAGGCGGCGCGGTCCTATGAGGCCAATCTCAACATCATGGAAGCGGGCCGCAAGATGCGCAGCCAGCTCATCGATCTGCTGGGCTGAATACATTGAGTAACGCGATCAACGGTTTGAACGGCGCCGCGCGCGCCTATCAGGCGGCACAATCGCTGCCCGCCGCCAAGCCTGCCGCGCCGGAGGAACCGCGCGCGGCGAGCTTCTCGGAGATGCTGGGCAATACCGCGCAGGAGACGTTGCAGACGATCCGCGCGGGCGATGCCTCGGCGGTGGCGGGTCTGCAGGGGCAGCTTACGACGCAGCAGGTGGTCGAGGCGACGATGGCGATGGAATCGGCGGTGAAGGTCAGCACGGCGGTGCGCGACCGGGTGGTCGAGGCCTACCAGGAAGTCCTGCGGATGGCGGTTTGACGTGTCGCGCGGCGACATACACCAAATTCTCAGCGACACCATCTGGACGATCCTGATCGCCTCCGGCCCGGTGCTGATCCTCGCCATGGTGGTCGGGCTCAGCATCGCGCTGTTCCAGGCCCTGACCTCGGTACAGGAGATGACCCTGACCTTCGTGCCCAAGGTCGCGGCGATCTTCGTCGGGCTCGGGCTCACCCTGCCTTTCATCTATGCCACATTGACCAAGCTCTCCGATCAGGTCTTCGACCTGATCGTGCATGGCGGCCCCTGAGCGATGCGCCTTCTCGGCCTGCTCCTTTGCGCCGCTCTGGCGCTGAACGCCGCGCCCGGCGCGGCATTCGAGAGCCTCTTCGCCTTTCCCGAACCGGAAAGCGCCACGCCCCCTTCGCCACCGGCACCGCGCTCCGAGATCCGCGCAGGCCTGTCCTTGCCGGGTATCGGGACGCCCGAAGCGCGGCTTCCCGGCCTTGCCGAACTGGCGCTGCTCGCGGACCCGGACGCCGACCTGCCCGCGCGCGGTCGTCTGCCCGCGCTGACCGCGCGCGCCCTGCCCGTCACGCAGGCGGCGATCGGCGATACCGGGCTTTGCATCCGCGCGATCCGCGCCGCCGAGCAGCGTCATGGATTGCCAAAGGACATCCTGCTCGCCATCGGTTTGCAAGAAAGCGGGCGCGAGATGCACGGGGCGCTGACCGTCTGGCCCTGGTCGGTGAATATCGACGGGCAGAGCCATTTCTTCGACAGCCGCGCCGAGGCGCAGGGCTTCGTCGCCGCGCGGCAGGCCGAGGGCAAGACCTCGATCGACATCGGCTGCATGCAGATCAACCTGCGCTGGCATCCGCAGGCTTTCGCCAGCGCCGCGCAGGGGTTCGATCCCATCGCCAATGCCGATTACGCGGCGCGGTTCCTCAAGCGGCTGCGCGCGGAAGCGCAGGGCTGGATCGACGCGGCGGGGCGCTATCATTCGGCCACGCCGCGCTACAAAACGCTCTATATCGCCGGGATCGAACGCAACCTGCAGGTGATCGAAAACAGGGCCGCGCATTTCGCGGCGCTGGCCGATCAGGATGCCGGGCCGGGCCTTGCCACCGACGCGGGCACCACCCTGCTCACCAGCGCCGCGCCGCAGCCGCGCCGGTTCAACCCGCTGCGCGCACCCGTGCGCCACGGCGCGGCGGGAAACCGGGGCTACCGGCGCAGCTTCGCCCCGACCGCCGCGTCGCGCGTGCTGGCGCAGGCCGTCGCCGCGCCTTCCGTGCCCGAGGCTGATACCGCGAAAGGCCCGTGGTGGAGCGCGGAGATCAGCGAGGGCGGCGCCGCGCGGTCGATCTACAGCGACCGTGACCTCGCCCCGGTCATCCCCGCCCATGCCATCGCCCCGCTGCCGGGACAGGCGCCATGAGCAGCATGAGCAACCGCAAGACAGCCGCGATCGACGGGGCCTCCGAATGGCTCGCGCCCTTTGCGAAGAACCGCGACATCTCCTTCGCGCTGGCGATCTGCGTGGTGCTGGCGATCCTCTTCGTCCCGCTGCCGCCGCTGCTGCTCGATTTCGGCTTGTCGCTGTCGATCGCGGTGTCGATCCTGGTGCTGATGGTGGCGCTCTGGGTGGACAAGCCCCTGGAATTCAGCTCCTTCCCGACGCTGCTGCTGATCGTGACCATGCTGCGCCTGTCGCTCAACGTCGCCTCCTCGCGGCTGATCCTGTCCGAGGGCCAGACCGGCACCGACGCGGCGGGCAACGTGATCCGGGGCATCGCCGATTTCGTGGTCAGCGGCGATTACGTGATCGGGGCGGTGATCTTCTGTATCCTCGTGACGATCAATTTCATCGTGATCACCAAGGGGTCGACCCGGATCGCCGAGGTCACCGCGCGGTTCTCGCTCGATGCGATGCCGGGCAAGCAGATGGCCATCGACGCCGATCTCGGCGCCGGGATGATCGACGAGGAAGAGGCGCGCCGTCGCCGCAAGGAGGTCGAGGGCGAGAGCAGCTTCTTCGGTGCGATGGACGGTGCGGCGAAATTCGTGCGCGGCGATGCCGTGGCGGGGATCATCATCACGCTGATCAACGTGCTCGGCGGGGTGCTGATCGGTACCATGCGCCATGGCATGAGCATCACCGACGCGCTGCATAACTTCACCATCCTGACAATCGGCGACGGGCTGGTCACGCAGATCCCGGCGCTGATCGTGTCGATCGCCGCCGGCATGATCGTCACCAAGGGCGCCAGCGAGGGCGCGTCTTCGGATGCGATCACCAAGCAGCTCGGCGCGAGCCCCAAGGCGCTGCTGGTCTCGGCCGCGCTGGTCGGCGGCATGGGGCTGCTGCCGGGCTTTCCGCATCTGCTGTTCTTCTGCGTCGCCGCCGCGCTGGCCGGGCTCGGCCTGATGCTCGGCCGCAACGCCGAGAAACTGGCGGAGGAGGAGCGGGCCGCGGCGCAGAGCAAGCCCGCGGAGACGGCCGAGGATCCGATGGACATGATGAACATCGACACGATCCGGCTCGAGATGGGCACCGGGCTGATCATCCTGCTCAACGATGCGGAGGCGACCCTGCCCGGCAAGGTCAAGAGCCTGCGCAACATGTTCATGACCGATTACGGCTTCGTGCTGCCGCCGGTGCGGATCAAGGACAGCGAGACCGCCGGCCCGACGCAATACCGGATCTGCGTACAGGGTGTCGAGGTCGCCACCGGCGAGCTGCGCCCCAATGCCCGCCTGATGATCGACCCCGCCGAAGAGGCGGTCGGCATTCCCGGCGAGCGGGTCAAGGAGCCGACCTTCGGGCTCAACGCCCTGTGGATCGACCGCGCCAGCGTGGCGGATGCCGAGGCGGCGGGCTTCACCGTGGTCGATCCCGAAAGCGTCATCGTCACGCATCTCACCGATGTGCTGAAAGAGCATATGCCCGACATGCTGACCTATGAGGCGACGCAGACCCTGCTGAAACGTCTCAGCCCCGATTACCGCAAGCTGGTCTCGGACATCGCCAATGCCTCGCCGGTGATCCTGCTCCAGCATGTGCTGCAGAAACTGCTCTCCGAACGCGTCTCGGTCCGCAACCTGCCGCTGATCGTCGAGGCCCTGGCCGAGGCGGCGGCGGTGTCGAAGAATGCCACCACGATCACCGAACATGTGCGCCGCAAGCTGGCCGCGCAGATCTGCGGCGCGCTGGAGGATTCCGACCGCTATATCGCGGTGAGCACGCTCGGGCAGCGCTGGGAAGGCGAATTCGCCGCTGCCGTCAAGGTGCAGGGCGACGAGACGATCTGCACCATGTCACCGAGCAAGGTGCAGGATTTCATCAAGGAGGCGCGGGTCGAGCTGCAGAAACTCTCGGCGCGAGAGGAACAGGTGGCGTTGCTGGTCAGCCCCGAATTCCGCCCGATCATCCGCTCGATGCTGGAACGGGTGGCGCCGCAGACGCCGGTGATCTCGCATTCCGAAATCCACCGCAAGGCGCGGCTCAAGACGCTTTCGACGATCGGCACATGAGCGGCGCCGACCCGCTGCTGTTCTCGGCCTTCGCCGAACATTGGCTGCTCACCGCCTTCATCGCCTTCGCGCGGCTCGGCAGCGCCACCTTGCTGTTGCCCGGTTTCGGCGAACAGGCGATCCCGCCGCGCGTCAAGATCGCCTTCGGTCTGGTGCTGACGCTGGCGCTGATGCCGATCCTGCCGATCCCCGAGCCGCCCGCCGCGCTGCCGCTCTTCGTGCTGCTGATCGGGCTCGAGGTGATGATCGGCATCTTCATCGGGCTCGGCGCGCGGCTGCTGCTGGCGGCGCTGCATATCCTCGGCGCGCAGATCGGCTTTGCCGCCGGGCTCAGCAACGCCTTCATGCCCAACCAGTCGAATGCCGAAAGCGGTTCGGCAATTGCCGCGCTGCTGATGGCCGGGGCGGTGGCGCTGCTGTTCGCGACCAACCTGCACCATGTGATCCTGTCGGGGCTGCTGCGCTCCTACGTGATCCTGCCGCCGGGGCGGATCATTCCCGGCGACATGGCGGATCAGGTGGCGCGGCTCGGCGCCGGGGCCTTCTACATCGCCGCGACCATGGCCGCGCCGTTCTTCCTGCTGTCGCTGCTGGTCAATCTCGGGCTCGGCGTGGCGAACCGGGTGATGCCCGCGATGCAGGTGTTCTTCGTCGCCGCGCCGGGGCTGATCGTCCTCGGTCTCGGGGTGCTGGCGCTGACCATCCCGGCGCTGCTCGATCTGCAGATCGAGGCGATTGCCGACTGGTACCGGACATTCGTGCGGTGATGCATGGCTGAGGACAAGGACGACGACGGGTCCCGCAATGAAGAGGCCACCGAGAAGAAGCTGCGCAAATCGCGCGAGAAGGGCGATGTGCCGGTCAGCAAGGAGGTCGGGCATCTGCTCGGCTATGGCGCGCTGTTCATCTTCACCGCCTGGTACCTGCCGCGTTTCGCGATGGAGGCGAGCGGCGCGCTCGGCGGCGTTTTCGCGCTCTCGGGCAGCCTGCAGATCGGCTCCGGCAGCACCGGCATCGCCGACCTCTCCGCGGCGCTCGGCGACATGGTCGGGCGGATTGCCATGGTGACCCTCGTGGCGCTGGCGATCTTCCTGCTCGGCGGCCTGCTTTCGGGGCTGTTGCAGGGGCCTTTCGTCGTGGCCAGGGAGCGGATCAAGCCCAAGGGCAGCAAGCTGTCACCGCTCAAGGGTGCCAAGAAGCTCGTTTCGGCCAACAACCTCGTGGAATTCGCCAAGAGCTTCGTGAAGCTGGTGATCATTGCCGGGATCTGCCTCTACGTCGCCTGGGACACGCTCGACGAGATGCTGCCCGGTGCCGCGATGCTGCCGGAATGGAGCCCCGGTCTGGTCGGCACCCGGGCCTCGGCGATGCTGGCCTGGGTGATGGTGGCGATGATCCCGGTGGTGCTGTTCGACGCGTTCTACAAGCGCTTCAGCCATGCCAAGAAACAGCGCATGACCCTGAAAGAGGTGAAGGACGAGCACAAGGAATCCGAGGGCGATCCGCAGATCAAGGCGCGGCGCGAGGCGATCCGCCGCCAGCGCCTGCGCCAGCAGATCCGCCGCAACGTGCCGACCGCCACGATGATCCTGACCAACCCGACGCATTTCGCCGTCGCCCTGCGCTATGAACGCGGCGTCGACGAGGCGCCGGTCTGCGTGGCCAAGGGCGCCGACCTGCTGGCGGCGCAGATCAGGAAGCTGGCCCATGAACACGAGATCCCGGTGCTGGAAAGCCGCGAACTGGCGCGCGCGCTCTATGCCGCGGCGGAGGTGGACCGGACGATCCCGGAGGCACATTGGCCCGCGGTCGCGCAGCTGGTGAGCTTTGTTCATGACCTCAGGCAGCGCATCCGCCGCGCTCCGCCCGGCGGCGCCCGGCTGCGCCGTCCCGAGGAGGAGGATTGAGACTGCTCAGCCGGTCCAGCGCCGCGACCCGCCGGAATCGATATGCACGAAATTGTTGCGGTAATGGCCGGTGCCGCCGATCTGCAGCCATTGTGCATAGCGCGCGAGGCTGGCCACCGGCGCGCCGGGCATGGTGAAATCGACCGCACGGGCGCGCAGATGGAAGGAATGGCGCGCGGTGCGATAGCCCTTGCGGCGCAGGTATTCGTTGGTCTTGAGCGTGCGGTAGCCGGAGTGGGCATGGATCAGCCCGGCATTGCCCTCCTGCATCCCCGCCTGACGCAGCGCCGCCAGCGCCCAGAGCAGCCGCGCGTCGATCTCCGCCATCTCGTTCTCGCGCCAGTCGCGCAGAAGCCAGTTTATTTTTCGCAAAGCTTCGCGGTCATAGCCCGCCGCCCCGAAGAACCGGAGCTGCAGCCGTTCGTCCGTATGCGGGTTCCACAGCGCGATGGTCGGGTCGATGCGGTTCACCAGCCGGTCAAGCCGGGTATCGGCGCGGCTCGGGTCCGGGTTGGGGGAAGGATTGGCCGCGACACCGGGCGCGAGCCCCGCAAGGGCCGCCGCCGCCGAGGTGGCGCTGATGAAGTGTCGCCTGCTGATCATGCCCGCCCTGCCCGCTGTCTGACCCGCAGATTAGCAGGCCCGGACTACGGGGGTAAGAATTTTTTCGCAAATAAAAAGCTCGGATGGCCGCCCGGCGCAAGTCCGGTCAGCCCTTCTTCTGCCTCGGGCTGATCGCCTTGACCAGCGCGCCGAAAGCCTTGCCGGTCGCGGAAGGTTTGGCGTCGGCCAGGGGCGGCGCGGCTCTTGTGCCGTTGCCGACCCGACGCGCGGCGCGGGGATCGACCGGGATCCAATGGGCGAGCGGCGCCCCGATGAGCTCGGCGATCTCCGCCTGCGTGGCGCTGGGGAAGGTAGATTTGCGATCCAGATTGATCACCACCCGGATCGGCAGCGCGGTGCGGTTCTCGCCGATAATGTCCACCAGCCGTCGCGTGCGCTTGATCGATGGTAGGGACATGTCGCTGACCAGCAGCACCCGCGCGGCGCGGTCGAGCACCGGCTCGATCCAGTCCAGCACACTCTGCGGCATGTCCAGCACGACATGGTCATAGCGCGCCTGCAACGCGTCGAGCAGCTGCGCGATGCGCCCCGGCTGCAGCGCCGTCAATGGCGCGAAGACATCGGGCGCGGTCAGCACATCGACGCCGCTGTGATGGCGCACCATGGCGCGGGCAAGGAAATCGTCGTCCACATCCGTCTCGCCCTTGCCTTGCTCGCTGGTGTCGGTGCAATCGGGCATGTCGCGCGACAGCGCCATGGCGCCGTTCTGCAGGTCGAGATCGACCAGCGCGATGCTGCCCGGCGCGACATGTTCGGCCTCCGTCACCGCGAGGTTGACGGCAATCGTGGTCGCCCCGGCACCGCCCCTCGCCCGCAGCACCACGGTGATGTCGCTGCGCACAGGCTGCGCCGCCGCGAGGGCGTTCAGCGGCCCGGATTGCGGCAATCGGATCGGCTTGCCCTGCGGCGCGTTCGGAGGTGGCAGATCGCGCGCGGCCGGAATCGTTTCGGGCGGGATCGTTTCGGCAGGGATTGTTTCGGCCGGTTCGGGGAGCTTCTGCACGTCCCTGGCGCCGCTCTGCGCGGTCAGGGTGAGGCTCAGCACCTCCTGCACCCCGGCGTTCTCCAGTACCTGTTTGCGCGTCTCGCAGAGCGGCGTGGCGCTGACGGCGATGAGCTGCGGCCCCGGCGTCTCGGTCAGCGCGCGCAGCGCCGCGAGATCCGCCTCCAATTCGCGGTCAAGCTCGAAGACGAGCACATCGATGTTTCCGGGCGCGCCTGCCAGTTCCGGCAGCGCCGCGCTCAGCGGGCCGGGGCGTGTCTGGCCCTGCACGGTGTCATCCTGCGCCATCTCGGCGCTCAAGGCGTCGCGGATCGCCGGTGTCTGCGTCACGAGCAGCACCTGCGCGCACCCCGGCGCGGCAGGCGCCTCGGCTTCAACTTCGACTATCCCCGCGGTTTCCGGCGGATCATCCGGCAGCGCCATGGCCAGCGCGACCTGGCGTTCGATATCGGTCTCGGCAAGGGTCATGGCGGGCTCCTATCAGCGGGCGTCAGACGGCAAAGGACGGGCCATCGCCTTGGGAATGGTACGGCGGCGCGGAGCGTGGTGCATCCTCACGATGGATGAGGCAGCGGGGCCATTTCTAGGCGTGCAGAGGCGGAATCCGGCAGCTTTGCGGCTCCGGCGGGCGACAGGGCCGCTCCCGGCAGGACATTGCCCCATTGCCGCCGCAAAACAGCCCTTCCCGCACCACCAGCCCGGGGCAGAAAGGCTGCGACGAA
Organism: Sulfitobacter aestuarii; assembly: GCF_042685005.1. NCBI lineage: Bacteria > Pseudomonadati > Pseudomonadota > Alphaproteobacteria > Rhodobacterales > Roseobacteraceae > Sulfitobacter > Sulfitobacter aestuarii. Next base: position 164,865 of record NZ_JBHUMP010000005.1, read on the forward strand.
AGCAAAGGACTCACCTTGCCAGACCCCTGCCCCCCGGCGCGCCAACCCGATGACGACCTGTCCTTCCGCATCGCGGAGAGCTTCGCGCTGATCAATGACTGGCACGCGGCGCTCGGCGGTCAGGGGCGGCTCGACAGGGTGCTGGCACTGCTGCGGCGCCAGACCGGGGCGCGCCGGGTCGTTCTGCTGCGGATACAGGGCGAGCGTGTGCAATGCCTCGCCGAAGCCGGAGAGGCGCGCACCGCGCCCGCCGCCGCTCTGGCGCGGCATCTGCTGAGAACAGGGGGCACGTCGCCCGGCCCCGGCAGGCTCTGGCAATTGTCCGACATGCGCGGTGATCCCGGTTTCGCCGCCAGCTCCGCCGCGACCACCATCGCGCAGAGCGCCGGGCTGCACGAACTCTGCCTGATCGTGCTGGATTGTACCAAGAACGGTCTCGACATGATCGCGCTCGATTTCGATCGCGACCCCGATCTGCATCCGCAATTGCCGCTGACGCTGATCGCGCAGGCGCTTGCCGAGGGCTGGGCCCGCCGCATGCCGGGGCTTGCCGCCGCCATGGCCCCCGGCCCCGCGCCGGGCGCAACACCCCCCCGGCAGCCGCATCCCGACAGCGCCGATATCCTCGGCAGCGACAATCCCTGCGGGCTGAGCCGGGCCGAGCAGCGGGTCTGCCGGTTGCTGCTGCGCGGGGACAAGGCGGCCCAGATCGCCACGGCGCTGAACCTGCGCGTCGCGACGGTGCGCAGCCATCTGCGCAGCATCTATGCCAAATCCGGCACCGATGGTCAGGTCGCGCTGATCGCGCTCAACCGGGGCGCATCGGCGCGATCATGATCAATGCCCCGCACCGGGCGCGCCATGGCGCCGGGCGATCGCCGCGGCGATACGGGCACGGACCTCGGGGGATTCCTCTTCCAGCGCGCCGAGCACGTCGCGCAATTCGGCGCGCAACCCGTGTAGCTGGTCGAGCAGCGACAGCACCACGCCGAGCGCGTCCTCCTCGAGCCCGAATTCATCGCTCAGCTCGCAGGCCAGCTCCAGCCGCTTGATGTCGATCTTGCGCAGGCTCGGGCCTTGCGGGGTCTGCAGCGGCAGGATGATCTGCGCCTCCATGTAGGAAACCAGCCGCGCCCGGTCGAGCCGCGCCACCTGCGCCAGGGCCTCGTCGAGAGAATATCTGTCGCTCATCACATCATCTCCTTGCGCGGATCATAGCCATGCTCACGGCGCCATTTGCCGATGAAATCGGCCAGCTCGGCATCCACTTCGGGCGGCATCACCACCTTGAGACTGACCAGCTGATCGCCCGCCGCCGCGCCGCGCCGGGCAACACCGCGTCCTTTCAGCCGCAGCACCCGGCCCGAGCTCGCACCCTTCGGGATGTTGAGATTGACCCGGCCGCCGATGGTCGGCACCGCGACCTTGCCGCCGAGCAGCGCCTCGTCGATGGTGATTGGCAGATCGAGCAGGATGTCATCGCCTTCGCGGCGGAAATGGGGATGCGGCGCGATGCTGATGGTGATGAGCGCATCGCCCGGCGGCCCCTCGCCGAAGCCGGGCGCCCCCTTGCCGCGCAGGCGGATCGTCTGGCCCTCGGCGGTGCCCTGCGGGATGCTGACCTCCAGCGCCGCGCCGTCGGGCAGGGTGATCCTTGTCTTGCCGCCGAGTGCCGCGTCGAGGAAGGGCACTTCGAGCGCATAGCGCAGATCGCTGCCGCGGGCGTTGAAGAATTGTCCTTCCTGGCGCCCGCCGCCGCCCTGCTGGCGGAAGAATTCGGCGAAAATGTCGGAGGCATCGCCGAAACCGGCCTCCCCGGCCCCCGTGCCGCCGCCCGGATGACCGGCGCGGCGATAGGGGTTGTCGGCCCGCTCGGCATAATCGCGGTAATAGCGGCGCTGCTGCTGTTCCGCGCCGCTCGCGTCGATCTCGCCGCGGTCGAAACGCGCCCGCGTCTCCGGGTCCTTCAGCAGGTCATAGGCCGCCGAGGCCGCCTTGAACTTCGCGGCCGCGTCGGCATCGCTGGGGTTGAGATCGGGATGCGAATTGCGGGCGATCTTGCGATAGGCTTTCTTGATCTCCTCGGCGCTGGCGGTCTTGCTCAGCCCGAGGGCTTCATAGGGATCAATGGACATATCCTGCGGTTCTCATCAGACTTCTGTTGCCAGAAACATAAGGCTTTTGCAGAGAACTCAAGAGGCCGCGCCGAGACAGGGCTCAATCGCGACGCGTCGCCAGCGCCGCGAGGTGACGCGGCAGGTCGCGGCTGGCGTGCAGGAAATCGAGGATCACCACCGCGTCGGGCCGGTCGAGAAAGACGATGAAATGTGCCCCTGCCCGGCTGAAACGCAGCCCCTCGGCCCCGTCGAGCAACACCGTGCAATCCTGGCTCGGCGCGCTGCCCGCCGCGATCGCCGCGCAGCGCTGCAGGATCTCCGTCTCGTAGAGATCGGCCTGTCGCGGGCCGAACTGGTTCAGCGTCCAGAGCGCGATCTCGACCAGATGATCCTCGGCCTGCCGGGTGAGGCGGAAGCCGCGGCTCACGCCCCGCCGCGCGCCCGCGCAAAGGCCCGGCGCACCGCGTCGTCGCCGCTGCCCTCGGCCAGATCACCGCTCTGCGCCTGATCCAGCGCACGGCGCAGATCCTGACGGATCTGCATCAGCCCCGCCTCCTCCTGCTCCAGCAGCCGCAACCCGGCCCGCAAAGCCTCGCTTGCATTCTGATACCGCCCGGAAGCGACAAGCGCCTGCACGAGCTGATCCTGGTTCTCGGTCAGTACGACGTTGCGGGTTACCATTTGGCCACCTCCTTGATGGCAATATATGCCAATGGGCGGGGCGGATCAATGGGGGCGGGGTGAGATGTTGTTTTTGCTGCCGCGCTATAGAACCATGTCAGCAACGTGCTGAGAGCAGAATGTTTCTTGCATCCATTGGCACTCCGTCGTGCCAATCATGCGGCTCGAGCCTTCAAGAGTTGATCGATCTTGGCAAGTACGTCATCGGGCCCCCCGGCCCAGTCTGCGATCTCAATGCCAGAGCTATTTATAACACGGCGGCGCGTTTTTGCCTTTACTTTGCTTTGCATAAAGTCCTCAAACACTACCAAGGGTACAGTTTTCACGTGTTGCTCGTCTTTGAACACTTGCTCTGTTAACAAAGCTTCCAGAACGTTTACTTCGTTAGTTGCAGCGTAGACAGCCGCTTGGATTTTTGCGTCGCGGATGATGATGTCAGCGGTGTACTCTTTATGTTCTTTAGACAAAGATTCTCGCTCACCCACATAAAAACGCGCCCCGAATCGTGCTTTAATCGCTGCAGTAAGCTCTTCGCGAAACGCATTGCTAACGCGTTCGCGTGACAGAAACGCAAGGTCTTGTATGCGGTTTAGGAACGAGATGAATCTGATAACTGCATCACCTAAGTTCGCTTCTTCCGTTCAATCACTGAGGAACAACGAGCGTTCTTCATCGAACGCTATGCCGTGCTCTATAGCTAGCTGCCTCATAGTATCCAATTTCGTCTCGGTCGTCAGGTCTCCAGCGACGTCTTCCAACAGGGCGAGTGTGTCGCCACCATCACGCATACGGACCAAACCGTCCGATTTCTCGCCAAACACAACCAAGGGCTCGCGGTGAAGCCAGTTGAAGGGGGTCTTGATCGCATAACCAAGCGGAACCTCTCGGACTGGGAGACCCTCGCAGAAAGCAGCACAGATCTTTTTCTGTACCGTCATAAAATTATCTCTCCTTGAGCTGGTGCGGCAAACCGAGCCACCTCAGAAGATGATCCCAAAACCACGATCAAAGTAATGTGCGCACCTTAAAGAGACCGTGTGCTCTCCGATCCCTTCCCACGCTATACCAAAAAGCAGCTACGTCCCTCGCTCCCACCATCAGAACTAATAGGGGGCCTCCCAGCCCCCCCCAAACCTCAAATCACCCCGAGCGCCCGCATCGCCTCGGCCACCCGGATGAACCCGGCGATGTTGGCCCCGGCGACGTAATTGCCCGGCATGCCGTAATCCTCCGCCGTCTCGGCACAGCGGTCGTGGATGGCGGCCATGATCGTGGCGAGGCGGGCTTCGGTCTGCTCGAAGGTCCAGCTGTCGCGCGAGGCGTTCTGCTGCATTTCCAGCGCCGAGGTCGCCACGCCGCCCGCGTTGCTCGCCTTGCCGGGGGCGAAGAGCGTGTTGGCGGATTGAAACAGCCGCACCGCCTCGGGGGTGCAGGGCATGTTGGCGCCTTCGGCCACCGCGATCACACCGTTTTCAACCAGCCGCTTGGCCGCCTTGCCGCTGAGTTCGTTCTGCGTCGCGCAGGGGATGGCGATGTCGCAGGGCACGTCCCAGATGCTGGCCTCGGCCACGTGATAGGCGCCCGCCCCGTTCAGTTCGACATAGCTGGCGATCCGGGCGCGGCGCTGCTCCTTGATCTCCTTGACGAGCGTCAGGTCGATGCCGCCCTCATCGGTGACATAGCCGCCGGAATCCGAACAGGCGACGACGATGCCGCCGAGCTCCTGCACCTTTTCCATCGCATAGATCGCCACATTGCCCGAACCCGAGACGACGACGCGCTTGCCTTCGAAACTGTCGCCCTTGGTGGCCAGCATCCGCTCGAGGAAATAGACGGTGCCGTAGCCGGTCGCCTCGGTGCGCACCCGGCTGCCGCCCCAGCGCAGGCCCTTGCCGGTCAGCACCCCGGATTCATAACGGTTGGTGATGCGCTTGTACTGGCCGAACATGAAGCCGATCTCGCGCTGGCCCACACCCATGTCCCCGGCGGGCACGTCGGTATATTCGCCGATATGGCGGTAGAGCTCGGTCATGAAGGACTGGCAGAAGCGCATGATCTCGCCCTCGGAGCGGCCGCGCGGGTTGAAGTCGGACCCGCCCTTGCCGCCGCCGATGGGCATGCCCGACAGCGCGTTCTTAAAGATCTGCTCGAAGCCGAGGAACTTGACGATGCCGAGGTTGACGCTGGGATGAAAGCGCAGCCCGCCCTTGTAGGGGCCGAGCGCCGAGTTGAACTCGACCCGGAAGCCGCGGTTGATCTGCACCTGACCTGAATCATCGACCCAGGGCACCCGGAAGATGATCTGCCGCTCGGGCTCGCAGATCCGCTCCAGCAGCGCGCCCTCGGCATAGGCCGGATGCCGCGCCACCACCGGGCCGAGGCTTTCCAGCACCTCGCGTGCCGCTTGATGGAACTCCGCCTCACCGGCATTGCGCGCCATCACTTCGGCCAGGACCGGTTCAAGCTTCTCGTCGATATTCATGCGGGATACTCCTTGCGCCTCTGCGCGCCGCCGCTGAGCGAAGACGCTGTTTTCCCGTTCTGAATAGGGCTGCAACGTCCGGTGGAAAAGCAGATTCCCCGCCTGTCGCGCCGCCGGGGCCGGGACGATTTGACGCAGCGTCAGTGGCGTTGCCGGAACAGCGGGCAGATTGGATGGCATCGCTGGACCCGATCTGCGAGCATCCTACCTCTACAGCAGCACCACGGGAGGGCTCACAGCATGGATCTGCTTCTCTTCGATCTCGGCGGCACCAACAGCCGGTTTGTCCAGACCGCGCCCGATGCGCCGCTCGACGCGGCGCAGGTGACGCGGCTGAAGAATGACGATCACGCGAGTTTCGCCGAGATCCTGCGCGCCTATTTCGATCAGAGCGGCGCCCCGGCCCCGCGCCGAGTGGTGATCGCGCTGGCGGCCCCCATCGCGGCAGGGGACCGGGTGCGGCTGACCAACCGCGACTGGTGCATCGACAAGGCGGAGATTGCCCGGATCAGCGGCGCCGACAGGGTCGATTTCATCAATGATTTCGAGGCTCTGGGTCATGCGCTGCAGGACCCGGACCAGCTCGACCACACGCCGCTGACCGCTGCAAGAACGGCGCAGGCCAGGGCGCCGCGCCTGGTGCTCGGCGCCGGGACCGGGTTCAACTCGGCGCTCTGGCTGCCCGGCGATCAGGTGCTGCGCTGCGAGGCGGGCCATGCCGGATACGCTGCCGAGAGCGATTTCGAACGGGCGCTGGCCGAGCGGATCCGCGCCGAACACGGGCGTTGCTCGGTGGAGCGGGTGCTGTCCGGCGGCGGCATCGAGGCCGCCTATCGCTGCGCCGCCAGTCTCGCGGACGAATCCCCACATCTGCAAGGGAGCCGCGAGATCGTGGCAGCCGGGCTGTCGGGAGAGGACGAAGTCGCCGCGCGGGCCTGTCGCGCCTTCACCTGCGCGCTTGGGCGGGTGGCCGGGGATCTGGCACTGCTGTTTCTGCCGCGCGGCGGGATCTACCTGTTTGGCGGCGCCACGCAGGCGATGCGGCCGCTGATCACGGCGCAGGACAGTCTCTTTCTGGAAGCCTTTCACGCCAAGGGACGGATGCGCGATTTGATGGAGGATTTCCCGATCCACCTGCTCGATGACGACCGCGCAGCGCTGCAGGGCGCGCTGAACTGGGCGCGGCTCTGAGCCTCAGCCCGCCGAAGCCACGCCGGGACCGGCGGGGAAGACACCCGACATGGTGACAAAACCGGGGATCCGCTTGAACCCGTCGCACCAGCGCCGGATCGCCGGGTAATCCATCCGATCGATCCCGCCTTCCTCGGACAGCATCACATAGGGGAAACAGGCGACATCGGCGATGCTCGGATGCGCGCCGGGGCAGATCCAGTCCTGTCCTTCGAGCTCGGCGAAATGCAGATGCTGATCGAGGATACGGAACAGCCGATGCGCCCCGGCGCGGGCGGCGTCGATGTCGATCTCCTCGAAGAACATCCCGTCATGCAGCCGCGCCGCCGAGGCGGTGGCGGTGATCGCATCGGCAAAGGCCAGCCATTGCGCGATCTGTCCGAGCCGGGCCGGATCGTCGCGCGGATACCATTGCCCGGAGCCGTCATAGGCCGAGGCGAGATAAACGAGGATCGCCTGCGCATCGCGCAGCACCAGATCGCCATCTTCGATCACCGGCAATTGCCCGAGCGGGTTGAGACGGCGGAACTCCGGCGATTTATGCTGCCGCCCGGGATAGAAATCGACCATTTCGGAGCGGTACTCCACCCCGAGAAACGACAGCATCAGCCGCAGCTTGTAGCAATTGCCCGACAATTCGTAATCATGAAGCGTGATCATGGCGGCCCTCAGATATCCAGAATGAGACGGCCCGAGGCCGCGCGCGAGACGCAGGTCATGATGCTTTTGCCCTCGGCTTTTTCGCCGGGGCTGAGATAGACATCCTGATGGGTGATCTCCCCCTCGATCACCGCGACACGACAGGTGCCGCAGGCGCCCTGTTCGCAGGAGGACGGCATATCGACCCCGTTTTCGCGCAGCACTTCGAGGATGGTCCTGCCCGCGGGCACCGTGAGGCTCATCGCGGAGCGCGCCAGGTCGATCTCGAAACTGCTCGAATCGTCGATTTCCCTGGTGTTCTTGAAATACTCGAAATGCACCGCGCTTTCGGGCCAGCCCTGATCGGCGGCGATGCCGCGTGCCGCTTCCAGCATCGGGCCGGGACCGCAGAGATAGACGTGCCGCGCATGGCCCGGCGTGGCGAGCAGCTCGGCCAGCCGCGTGCCGGTGTCCTGCGGGGTCAGCCCGGCGTGCAGATGGAGTGCCGCGCCGAACCCGGCCATTTCACCGGCGAAGGCAGCGTGTTCCGGCGATTGCACGAAGTAGTGGAAGGCGAAGTCGAGCCCTTGGGCCTGCAGTGCCCGCGCCATCGACAGCAGCGGTGTGACCCCGATGCCCCCGGCGATGAAGATCGTCTGCACCGCATCCCGGCGCAGCGGGAAATTGTTGCGCGGCGCGGAAATGGCGAGCACGTCGCCGACCTGCACCTGATCGTGCAGCGCCGCGGACCCGCCGCCGCTCTCGGCCTCGCGCTTCACCCCGATCCGGTAGTGATCGGTCTGCCCCGGCCCGTTGGTCAGCGAATATTGCCGCACCAGCCCGTTCGGCAGATGCACGTCGATATGCGCGCCCGGCTGGAAGGTCGCGAGACTGCCGCGCAGCGGTTCGAGCCGCAGGGCAATCACTCCCTTGCCGGTCTCCACCTTTTCGGCCACGCGCACCCGCTGCTCCGCCTGTCGGCCATCGGCCCCGGCGGCAGGCAGCGCGGCGAGTTCTTCCGAAAGCCGGGTGATCTGCGGCTGCATCGGTTCGGGGGTCTCGCGCGTCGCGGCTTCCGCCTCGATCCGCGCGCGCAGCTCTTCGAGCCGCCAGTCCCAGTCGCGCAGCAGGGCGATACGCGCCGCGCCCTGCGCCTCGGCGTCGCTGAGCCCGCGGATCACGCTGCGGTTGCTGTCGACCGGCTGCACGAAGAAACGCGTTGCATGACCATCCTCACCGCGCAGCAGCACCGACCCATCCTGCTGCGCCGCCGCGCCCCCCTCGGCCAGCAGCGCCGCGATCACCAGATCACGCGGCGAGTTGAGCGGCATCGCGCGCAGCACCAGCCCGTAACCATCGAGCTCGGGCACCTCGCCCTGCGGCGCTTCGCAGGCCCAGATCAGCCCGTGCCGCTCCTGTGCCGGGTAGGTGTTGTTGCAGATCGTGCGCGCCGGGGCGTCGGCGGGATGCGCCGGGATATAGGTGCAGCCCGCCGTGCGGTTGGCATAGCGCCAGCCGTGATATTGGCATTGCAGCTCGCGCCCGTCATTGATCCCGATCGACAGCCGCACGCCGCGGTGCAGGCAGCGGTTTTCCCAGACGTTGACATGGCCGTCATCGGCGCGCCAGACGGCGAATTCGCGGCCCAGAAGCTGCGCCTGATAGACATGGCGCGGCGGCAGATCGCTGGCGGCGGCGATGGGAAACCATTGGCCGTGCGGGTCGAAGGTCATGGGGTGGTCTTCCTCAGCAATGGGTCAGGCGGCGGCGGGGATCACGCCATAGGTCAGCCCCTTGCCCGACAGCCAGCGGCGATAGGCAATGGCCGCCTTGTCGGCACGGATCGGGGTCTCGGCGCGCGGATCGAGCGGCAGGCGCTTGGGGTATTGGTTCTCAAGGATGGGCTTGTCCTGGGCGAAGATCGTCTGCTGGAACAGCCGGATCGCCAGATCCTCGCTGACCTCGTCGAACAGGGTCAGCAGCATATGGGCGCGGATGTGCTCCTGATCGAGCGGCTGCACGAACAGGGCGATCGCATCGAGCCGCCCGGACATGTCGCCGCTGCTCTTGTAGAGCACCGCGCAGAAGGGATGCGGCACCCGGTAGATGTAGTCCACATCGGCTCCGCCGGTGGAATTGGTCGCCGCCATCGGCTGCCAGAAGGTGCAGTTGGTGGCGATGATCTCGTCGCGCTCGGCGGAAACCTCGACGCTGTATTCCTTGACCTCGGTATGCGGCTCGGCGCCGAGAATGTCGGTATGCACGAAGGGGAAATGCCCCATGTCGAGGAAATTCTCGATGGCGCGGGGGGCGGAGACATGCACCCCGAAGGAGGCGGCATGGATGTTGCGCCGCTCGGCCTCGTCGAATTCGGGAATGTCGAAGATCTCCCGCGCCGGGGTGCCGAGACAGGTCCAGACATAGGCGTAGCGTTCCTGCACCGGCAGCAGCAGCGCCGGATCCTCCGGGATCACCGGCACCTGCCCCTTCTCGCAGCGCCAGACCGCGACCGAGCCATCCGCGCCGCGCGCATAGGCAAGATGCTCACCGAGCAGCCGCGTTCTGCCGATGCCGGTCTGCGGAATTTCCTCGCAGGCGACGATGACATGCCAGAGGTCGCGTACCACCGGGTCGCTGCAGGCGGGATCGCTCATATGCATGTCCTCTTCGTGATCTCGGGTTCATCGGTTGGGGCGCGTACAGGGACAAAACCGGGCGAATCGTCCCTGCCCGGTGCCACCCTTTCCGCGGCGATATCCTAGCATCGGCGAGCAATGCTAGGCAATGGCGGATGGATTGGATACCAATATCAATACCTTCGCATTTCAAACATTGTGGCATCGGATCAGGATTGCTATAGAATCGTCGCAAGATCAGTCTTTGACACCAGACCCGCCCCGCCCTTACAGCCAGAAGGCCCTCACCATCGATGGGAAACCGCTCCGCCGAGATCGCCGAGGCCGTCACCCGGGCCATCGTGGACAAGCGGCTCTGGCCGGGCAGCAAGCTCAGCGAACAGAGCCTCGCCGATCTCTTCGCGGTCAGCCGCGCGGTGGTGCGCCAGGCGATCATCCGGCTCGCCAATGACGGTCTGGTAGAACTGCAGCGCAACAAGGGCGCCTCGGTGATCCGGCCGGGCTATCGCGACGCGGTGGAGATCTATGACGCGCTGACGATCCTCGAACAGGGGGTGGCGGCGCAGCTTGCCGGGCGGATCGGCCCGCGCGGCTGGGCCGAGCTGCGCGAGCATGTGCAATGCCAGCACGCGGCGGTCGAGGCCAAGGACGATGCGCGCGCCGATGCGCTCGGCTGGGGATTTCACGCCGAGCTGGTGAAACTCTCGCGCAATTCGGTGGTCCGCGAGCTGCATACCCAATTGCTGCGCCGCACCGCGCTGCTGCGCACGCTGGTGGACAGCCGTTTCGATTATTGCGGGCTGCTGCATGACCACAGCGAACTGATCGACCTGCTGGAAGCGGGCAATGTGGCCGAGGCGCAGGCGCTGATCGAGCGGCATCACCGCGCCGTGGTCAGCGGTTTCATCCTCGACGAGGACAGCGCGCCGGCGTTTTCGGTGCAGGAGGCGCTGGCGCCCTATGCCGCCGCCTCGGTCGAACCGCGGCGCGAGGCAGCGCCCAAGGAAGCAGAGCAGCGATGAGCGGTGAACCCATGCAGATGAATATTCAACCCAACGGGAGAGCGAAATGACGATGACCACCCGCAGAGAGCTTTTGAAATACGGCGCCGCCGCCGGTCTGGCGACCGGGCTTTCCGGCCTCTCCGGCCCGGCCCGTGCGGCGGAAAAGCTGAAGGTCGGGGCGGTCTATGTCTCGCCGATCTCCGACATCGGCTGGACCAAGCAGCACACGCTGGGGATCGAGGCGATAAAGGCGGAATTCGGCGACAATGTCGAAGTGACCGAGATCGACAACGTCTTCCGCCCGCAGGATGCCGAACGGGTGTTCCGCGAACTGGCGGGCTCGGGCCATCAGCTGATCTTCGGCAACAGCTTCTCCCATGGCACGCCGATGCAGAAGGTCGCGCCGCGCTTCCCCGAGACGGCGTTCGAACATTGCTCGGGCATCAAGCATCTGAAGAACCTCGGCACTTTCGAGGCGAAATATTTCGAAGGCACCTATCTGGCCGGGGTCGCGGCGGGCCATGTCACGCAATGGGCCAAGATCGGCTTCATCGGCGGCTTCCCGATCCCCGACATCGTCGGCCCGGCCAATGCCCTGCTGCGCGGTGCGCAATCGGTCAACCCCGACATTACCTGCAACGTGATCTTCCTCAATTCCTGGTTCGATCCGGGCAAGGAGAAAGAGGCCGCCAAGACGCTGATCGCCCAGGGCTGCGACGTGATCTGCTCGATGACCGACACCGCCACCGGCGTGCAGGTCGCGGGCGAGAACGACGCTTGGTCGATCGGTTACGCCAGCGACATGTCGAAATTCGGCAATGGCAAGCACCTGACCGCCTTCACGCTCAACTGGGTGCCGGTCTATCTGCAGGCCGCGCGCGACGTGGCGGCGGGCAGCTGGGAGAGCCGCGAACGCTGGCGCGGCATCGCCGATGACGTGGTGCAGATGTCGCCCTATAACGAGGCGCTCTCGGCCGAGGCGCTGAGCGCGATCGAGACCGCCCATGCCGGGATAATCGGCGGCACGCTGCATCCCTTCGGCGGGGAGCTCAACGACCAGAGCGGCGCCAGCCGCGTCGGCGCGGGCGAGGTGCTCTCCGACGGCGATATCCGCAGCATGAACTGGTTCGTCCAGGGCATGATCGGCAACATGGGCTGAGCCCGCGGCGCCCGCCCATGCGTGGCGGGCGCCAAAGCATCCGAAAGGTCGCCCCATGACAGCCCGGCTCGAACTGCGCGGCATCAGCAAATCCTATCCCGGCGTTCTGGCCAATGACGACATCTCCTTCTCGGTGATGCCGGGCGAGATCCACGCGGTGCTCGGCGAGAACGGCGCGGGGAAATCCACCCTGATGAAGATCATCTACGGCGCCACCAGCGCCGATGCGGGCAAGATCCTCTGCGATGGCAAGGAAGTGGGGGCGCATGACCCCTCGACGTCGCGCGCGCTGGGGATCGAGATGGTCTATCAGCATTTCGCGCTGTTTGAATCGATCACCGTGGTCGAGAACATCGCCCTGTCGATGCCCGGCAAGATGGACCTCAAGGCGCTGGCCGAACGGGTCCGCGAGGTTTCGCAGCGCTACGGCCTGCCGGTCGATCCGCAGCGTCTGGTGCTGACCCTCTCGGTGGGCGAGCGCCAGCGCGTCGAGATCGTGCGCTGCCTGCTGCGCAGCCCCCGGCTGCTGATCCTCGACGAGCCGACCAGCGTATTGACCCCGCAGGCGGTGCAGACCCTGTTCAAGACCCTGCGCCAGCTCGCCGCCGAGGGTTGCAGCATCCTCTATATCAGTCACAAGCTCGACGAGCTGCGCGACCTCTGCCATTCGGCAACGGTGCTGCGCGGCGGCCGGGTCACCGGCACCGCCGATCCGCGCGCCGCCAGCTCGGCGGAGCTGGCCCGGCTGATGGTCGGCAGCGATCTGCCCGAGGTCACCCGCGCGCCCGCCGAGCGCGGCGCGGCGCCGCTGCTTCGGCTCGACAAGCTGTCGCTCGCCGCCCCGAGCGTGCTCGGCACGCCGCTGCGCGACATCGAGCTCGAAGCCTTCGGCGGCGAGATCGTCGGCATCGCGGGGGTATCCGGGAATGGTCAGGGTGAGCTGGCCGCCGCGATCAGCGGCGAGCGCCGCGCGGCCCGGCCCGGCGACGTGCTGCTCGACGGCGTGCCGATCGGCCATCTCGACGCCGGACAGCGCCGCGACCGCGGCCTCGGCTTCGTGCCCGAGGAACGGCTCGGCCGCGGCGCCGTGCCGCCCTTTTCGCTCACCGAGAACGCGCTGCTCACCGCGCATCGCCGGGGCATGGTGCGCCGTGGCTTCGCGGACCGGGGCAAGGCACGCGGCTTTGCCCGGCAGGTGATCGAGAAATACAAGGTCAAGGCCGCCGGTCCCGGCGCGCGCGCCCATGGGCTTTCAGGCGGCAACCTGCAGAAATTCATCATCGGCCGCGAGATCGAGCTGGCCCCGCAGGTGCTGCTGGTCTCGCAACCGACCTGGGGCGTCGATGTCGGCGCTTCCGCCTATGTGCGCCAGACGCTGATCGACCTCAGCCGCGCGGGCAAGGCGGTGATCGTGATCTCCGAGGAGCTCGACGAGCTGTTCGAGATCTGCGACCGGCTCTACGTGATCAGCAAGGGGCGCCTGTCGCGCCGGCTCGAACGCGCCGCCACCGATGTCGCGGAGATCGGCCTGCTGATGACCGGCGCGGGGATCGACGATGCCGCCGCGGAACCGTGCGAGGAAAACAAGCTTCATGCCCTATAGAATCGAACCGCGCGCCGAAGCCTCGCGGGCCATGGCGCTGGCCGCGCCGCTGCTCGCCACGCTGCTGACGCTGCTGGTCAGCACGCTGTTCTTCCTCAGCCTCGGGCTCGACCCGGCACTGACACTCTATACCTTCTTCGTCGAGCCGCTGACCACGCTCAATGGCGTCTCGGAATGGCTGCTGAAGGCCGCGCCGCTGATCCTGATCGCCTGCGGCCTCGCCATCGGCTTTCGCGCCAATGTCTGGAACATCGGCGCCGAGGGGCAGCTGATCATCGGCGCCATCGCCGCCACCGGCGTCGGGCTCTTCGCGCCGATCCCGGAAAGCGCGCTGCTGCTGCCGCTGATGGTGCTCGCCGGGATGCTCGCCGGGGCCGCCTGGGCGGCGATCCCGGCCTTCCTGAAGGCGCGGATGAACACCAACGAGATCCTCGTCACGCTGATGCTCACCTATGTGGCCGAGCTGATCCTGTCCTATCTGGTGCATGGCCCCTGGCGCGACCCGGACGGGTTCAACTTTCCCCAGACGGCGCTGCTGCCCAATGCCGGGATGTTCGGGGTTTTCGACTATGCCTACCGGCTCAACACCTCGATCTTCTTCACCGTGATCGCGGTGATCGCCACCTGGCTGTTCATGGAGCGCAGCTTTCTCGGCTACAAGATGTCGGTCGGCGGCACCGCCCCCGCGGCCGCGCGTTTCGCCGGGTTCAGCGGCGCCGCGGCGATCTGGGTCGGGCTGCTGGTCTCGGGTGCCGCCGCGGGGCTCGCCGGTGTCACCGAGGTCGCCGGGCCGCTCGGTCAGCTCTCCTCGCAGATCTCGCCGGGCTATGGTTTCGCCGCGATCATCGTCGCCTTCATCGGACGGCTCAACGCCTTTGGCATCGCGCTCGGCGGGCTGCTGTTGTCGCTGCTCTATCTCGGCGGCGAGACCGCGCAGCTCTCGCTCGGCCTGCCCTCCTCTATCGCGCTGATCTTTCAGGGGATGCTGCTGTTCTTCCTGCTGGCGAGCAATTTTCTGATCAATTTCCGCGTCCGCAAGATCGCCGCGAGGACAAGCTGATGGACCTGCTGATTTCCATGGTCGCCGCCACGATCATCGCCGCCACACCGCTGGTCTTCGCCGCGCTCGGCGAGCTGGTGGTGGAGAAATCCGGCGTGCTCAACCTCGGCATCGAAGGCATGATGCTGATCGGTGCCGCCTTCGGCGTCTGGGCGCATTTCGCCGGGGTGCCGATGGTCTTCGCGGTTCTCGCGGCGATGCTGGCGGGGATGATCGCCTCGCTGCTCTTCGCAGTGCTGGCGCTGACCTTCATGGCCAATCAATATGCCGCCGGGCTGGCGCTGGCGATCTTCGGCGCCGGGGTCTCGGCCTTCGTCGGGCGCGGCTTCGGCAGCACGCCGGTGGCGGCGATCCGGCCGCTCGACATTCCGCTGCTCTCGGACCTGCCGGTGCTCGGCCCGATGCTGTTCCGCTTTGATCCGCTGGTCTATCTCTCCTTCGCCATGTTCGCTGCCGTCAGCCTGTTCCTCTATCGCAGCAAGACCGGGCTGGCCCTGCGCGCGATCGGCGAGAACCCGGATTCCGCCCATGCCATCGGCTATCCGGTGATCCGCATGCGCTATCTCGCGGTGATGTTCGGCGGCGCCATGGCAGGGCTCGGCGGCGCCTATCTGTCGCTGGTCTACACGCCACTCTGGGTCGAGAACATGACCGCCGGACGCGGCTGGATCGCGCTGGCGTTGGTGGTCTTCGCCGCCTGGCGCCCCCTGCGGGTGCTGCTCGGCGCCTGGCTGTTCGGCGGCATGACGATCCTGCAATTGCAGGGCCAGGCGATCGGCCTCACCCTGCCGTCCGAGCTGCTCTCCGCTCTGCCCTATCTGGCGACCATCGTGGTGCTGGTGCTGATCTCGCGCAACCGCGAGGCGATGGCGCTGGATTTCCCGGTGTCGCTGGCCAAGCCGTTCCGCCCCAAGGGCTGACCCGGCAAGGCAAAGGGGCGCGCACCCTGCGGTCCGCGCCCCTCATCTCATCCGGCAAGACAGCAAGGCCTCACTCGGTGTAATATTTCGCCCCGTAGGCCCCATAGGCGCCGTATTGTCCGCCATAGCCATAGCGCTTCATGCCCCGAGCGCTGATCTGGCTCAGCACCAGCCCGCTGATGCGCTGCTTGGTCTGGTCGAACATGCGCAGCGCTTCCTCGACCTGCTGCTTGCTGGTGCTGTCCCAATAGACGGTGAACAGGATCGCATCGGCGACCTGGGCGATGATCCTCGCATCGGGCACCACCAGAACCGGCGGCGTGTCGATGATGATCGCGTCATAGCGCCCCCGCATTTCCTCGATGAAATCGCGGAAACGGTCGGAGGAGAAAAGATCGGCGGCATTGGTCGCGGTCTTGTCCCCGGCCAGCACATCGGCCCCGAAATCCGCCGGACGATGCACGGCATCCTCGAACCGCATCTCGCCGCTCAGCACCCCGACGATGCCGCTGGTCGGCAGGGTCGGGAAATATTCGTTGAGCGTGCGGCGGCGGATGTCTCCCTCGATCACCAGAACCCGCTTGCCGAGCCCGAGAAGATTGGCCGCCAGCGCCAGCGAATTGGTGGTCTTGCCCTCGCCCGGCACAGAGGAGGTCGAGAGGATCACCTGCGGCGGGTTGTCCACATTGGACAGCATCAGCGAGGTCCGCAGGTTGCGCACCGCCTCGGCGGCGGCGGAGGTCGGCTTGTCCAGCAGATAGCGCAGGACATTGGGCCGTTTGCCCGCTGGAATTTCCGGAATCTGGCCGAGCACGGTCAGACCGGTATGATTTTCGAGCTCGCGCGCGGTGCGGAAGCTGTTGTTGCGCATCTCGCGCAGCAGCACGATCCCCGCGCCGATCATCATGCCGAGGATCATCGACAGCGCCAGGATGCGCGACTTGCGTGGCTCCGAGGGCGCGCCCGGCACCACCGCATTGGACAGCACCCGGCTGTCGGCCTGCTGGATGCCCTGTTGCGCCGAGGTTTCCTTGAGCCGCGTGAGGAAATATTCATAGAGCGTGCGGGTCGCCTCGGCCTCGCGGGTGAGCTGCTGCAGGGTGATCAGATCTTGCCCCTGCCGCGCGACCTGACGTTCGAGCTCCACCGCCGAGCGGCGCAGCGCCTCAAGCTGCTGTTCGGCCCGCGCGAGATCGAGCGCCTTGCGGTTGATCACCATCTGGTAGCGGTTGTCGAAAGCCGCCACCATCTCGGGCCCGTCATCGAGCCGTTGCGCCATGCGGGTCAGCTGCGTGTCATCGGCCAGAGCCACCTTGTCCTCGATGGCTTCGGCCGCGCGCAGCCCCTCCAGTTCCGCCTGAGCGGAGCTCACCGTCTGCTCGGCCGTGGCGATCCGCTCGCGCATGTCCTTGATCTGGCGTTCCAGCGCCTGCAGCCCCTCGATCGAGACGAGCTCGGTGCGCGAGGAGAAATCAGACGCCTTGGTTTCCGCCGCCTCGAGCTCGACCTGCAGCTCGCCGACGCGGTTGGTCAGCCAGGTGGTCGCCTGTTCGGTGGCTTCGAACTTCACCTCGATCTGGTTGAGGATATAGAGTTCGACAATCGCATCGGCGATCCGCGCCGACTTGCGCGCCGACTCGGTCTCCACCGTGACGTTGAATACAAGAGACTGGCGGATATTGCTGATTGATACCTTGTCGAGCAGCGCCGACACCACCGCGTCGCGCCGTGACTGCGCCTCGATGTCGCTGAGCTCGGAAGCCTCATCCCCGCCGAAAAGCGCCCCGATGCTGTTTCTGATGCCGCCCGTGACGTTCGCCACCAGCCCCGGTTCGCGCAGCTCGCCGTTGAATTCCGGGTCGTTGATGAGATCGAGCCGGTCCACCACCTTGCCCATCAGCCCGCGCGAGCGCAGCACTTCGATCTCCGAATTGACCTCGGTGGAATCGCCGGACATGCCGCCGACGACGCTTTGCAGATCGACGATATTGTCCTGCTTGGTCTGCAGGATCACCACCGAGGTCGCCCGGTAGAGCGGCGTCGCCACGACAAAGGCATAATAACCGCCGATCAGCAGCGCCAGCGCCGTGGCCAGCGCGATGATCCACTTGCCCCGCCACAGCGTTCCCGCCAGCGCCGCGAGATCGATGGAATCATCTTCGGTCTCCGGCAGGGACGGCGCGAATTGCTGCTTCTTGGGGAATTCAGTCATGTATATGTCTCGTGAGAAGGCGGATTGTCGGAATTTGCGCGGTTTCTAACTCACAAACGATGGATATACCATTGGACGTGAGTGCTATTTTAAGGCAGTTTCCGAACTAATTGCAGGGCTGCTGGTTCTACCCTTCTGATCCCCCGGCAGACATGCTAGAAAACACGGAATAATTTGGAGAGCCATGATGATTAGTAAGACGTTTATCGGTGCCGCAGCCCTCACCTGCTTCGCCCTCCCGGCGCTCGCCGGAAATCTCGAGACCGACACGCTCGCCGACGGCCCGGTGGATGCCGCGATCGATTGCGACGATGCGGCGAATGCCGAACACGAAGTATGCCTGGCGCTGCCCGTGGGGCTGGCCGGGGTAACCAACTTCGCCTTCGTCGCACCGGCCGTGCTCGGCGGCGCGGCGCTGGTCGGCGCTGTCGCCGGTTCTGGCGGCAACAACACCACCGGCACGACCAGCACCACCGGCACGACCGGCACCAATTAAGCCCCGGCCATAATCTGGTCCGGCCCCCGCCGGATCAAGACTTGCGCTGACGAGGCGCGGGCCCCGACCGACAGGTCGGGGCCGTCTGCATTGCTCGAATCCGGAAAAATCTATACAATCAGCATGTCAGAACACACCCGTCTTTAACGGCCTTATGGTGTTCTGCTTTTTGCGCGTGGTGGCGCAGTGGGGCCTTTTTCCATCTTTTTGGCCCCCGATTTCTGGAGTGGAACAATGCTGACATTTGATCGAGCCGTTTTGCGGCAACAATATCCCCTTGCCTGTCGTATCGCGCAATCCGGGCGCAGGCTGTTGCGCCGGGCTGCGCTCACGCTGGCCTTCCTGGCCCTCCCGATCGCGGCCCAGGCCCAGACCTATCCGCAATCCCGGCCCCATATCGTCAAGAACGACCGAGGCGGATTGTTGCTCAAACGCCTCGCCGAAATCCGCAACCTGCGCCGAACCGGCCAGCCGGTGCGGATCACCGGCTCCGTCTGCTACTCGACCTGCACCATGCTGATCGGCCTGCCGCAGACCTGCATCTCCGCCGATACGACTTTCGGCTTTCACGGTCCGAGCTCTTTTGGTCGGCCCCTCGACCCGCATACGTTCAACCGCGCTTCTGCCGTGATATCAGAACATTACCCTGCTCCGCTGCGCAGCTGGTACATGAGCAAGGCGCGTTACAACCTGCGCTCCCTGTCCTATGTCAGCGGCCGCGAGATGATCCGTCTCGGCGTCCGGGCCTGCTGAAGCGCGCCGACTAACCGGTCAGCTTCTCGACACTATGCGCGGGAAGCTTGACCCGCACCTTCTGCCCCATCAGGTCGATCAACAGGCCGATCCGCTGATCCTTGCCGAGCTGTTCAACAGTGGAAACGATCTCCGCGAAGGGCCCCGAGATCACCCTGATTCGATCCCCCGCGCTCAGATCCGAGCTTTCCAGCATCTGGCCGTCATCGCAACGCGCCCGCAGCCCGGCCATGAATTGACCCGGCAGGCCACGCGGATTGCGAAGGTCATTGAGCAGCAGCCGGGTGATGCCACGGGTGGCGTTGATCGCGGTCCAGCCCGGCCGCCGCGGATCGAACTGAACGAAGATATAGCCCGGGAACAGCGGTTTGGAGCTGACGCTGCGGATCCCGCCGCGCAGGCTGGTCTCGCGCCGTCGCGGCGCGAAATGCGCGAAACCCTGCCGCGCCAGATTGCGCTCCGCCAGCGTCAGCCCGTTCGGCTTGAGCTGCGCCACGAACCAGTTTTCCGCTTCAGCCATCACCGCATGTGCCGACATCGACCTTCTCCACTCGTACCGGCGGCAGCCGCGCTGCCGTCACAATTTGCCCCTCTTGGATCAGGAATGCCGCGGAATGTGAAGCGGTGGGAAGGCGAATTGCTGCGGCGAATCGCACCACAGGCGATCGAACGCGCAGCGCCTTTCCGCCCTTCGTCGCCTCGCGCGATTGTTTTCTGTATGGCGTCTTAATATCGATTAATATTTCGTTAATACGCGCACCGAATTCGGCATTGGCCGCGATGGCCTTCGCAAGGCGAATCACGTATTCTCAGATCGCCTGCCACTCGGCAGCACGCCGCCGAGCCGGTCTTTTGCACGCGACAGCGCCGCCACCCTGCGCTATCAGCGGTGCCGACAGGTCAGAATGTGAGTTTAGCGATGTCTCTGGATTACCCCAATACCGCCTCCCGGCGGCGCCGATATGCGGCCTTCGCCCTCACCGGCTCGCTGGCGGCGGTGATCGGTTACCTGACCCTGATTCCGAGCGATCTCTCCCAGGGCGTGCCCGGCAGCGACAAGCTCTATCACTTCCTAGCCTTCGCCGCGCTCACCCTGCCCTGCGCCGCGCTCTACCCGCGCGCACTGCTGATGATCCTGCCGGGTGCGCTCCTCTATGGCGGGGTGATCGAGCTGATCCAGCCGAGCGTCGGGCGCTCCGCCGAATGGATGGATTTCCTCGCCGACATGCTCGGCACCAGCGTCGGCGCAGCACTCGGGCTGATCATCAACCAGCTCCTGCCGCGCTCGTTCAGCCGGGCGGAGCAACGCATCCAAAGCTGAACGCGCGGCGCATCACACGCCCGCATCCGGACGGCAAACACGCCAACAGCCGATCGCGAGACCGGCTGCAAGTCCTCATATCCAAACGATAAATCCTGCCGCGCCTCAGGCGCCGCGCCGTCCCAGGACGATGCTGACGGTGCGCCAGACCAGCCAGGTATCGAGCCAGAAATTCTGATGCGCGATGTAATGCAGATCGGCACGCACCTTGGCCCGCGTCGCCTCCAGCCCCTGGACATAGCCGACCTCGGTCTGGGCATAGCCGCTGATCCCGGGCCGTACCGCGTGACGCTCGCGATAGCCGGGAATCGTCTTCAGATAGACCCGCGCATGTTTGTAGTAATCCGGCCGCGGCCCGATCAGGCTCATCTCGCCGCGAAGCACATTGATGATCTGTGGAATCTCGTCGATCCGCGCCTTACGCAGGAACCGCCCCAGCGGCGTGATCCGGTCGAGTTCCAGCGGATCGTCGGCGCCGCGGGTGATGCGGTCGGCGCATTTCATGCTGCGGAACTTGATCGCCCGGAAGGCCTTGCAATCCTGTCCCATGCGCAGCTGCACATAAAAGAGCGGCCCGGCATTGGGCCCGCGATTCAGTAGCTTCAGCACCAGACAGCAGATCGCGAAAAGCGGCAGCAGAAGCAGCGAGACGACACAATCAAACGCCCGTTTCGCAAATCCGTAGGGACGCAGGGGCAGAATTCGGGCCGGAACTTCGAAAGCTTGGCTTTCGACAAGCGTGGCATTGGATTGCAATTGATAAGTCGGAAAATCGTGATGCTTCACTGGTTACCACCTAGAAATGCAGGGCCGAAAAATGAGCTTTCTTGTACGGACCCATGAATATTCGAGCCCGCGGTCTTTCAACCAGATTTGAATGAAGATGGCAATTGAGGAATTACACTTTGTTGACGCAAATAATGCCAACAGGGCGTTGGGCATCAATACGGCGGCAAATGCAAGCCAAAAGCAGATAAACCGCTCAATTGGTGCGTTTTTGCAACATCGCGATTTGCAGGGTAATTGAAATGCAACAGTTGTTGCCGAAATGTCAGGCGCGCGCGGCCGGTGCTTCGAGATCCTCGAAAGCCCCCGGCACCATCTCCTCCCAGAACCGCACCATTTCCGACACGTTCAGCGCCGAGCTCCAGCTCAGCCGGGCGAATTCCTGACGCGCCAGCTCGTCGGTGAGACTGGCCAGAAACAACCGTCGGTCGGCGTCGCGCTGGGTCGGGCTCCGCGCTTCGACAAGGCTGCGGATCCGCGCCATCAGCGCCGCGCGGCGCTTGCGTTCGCCGTCGATCTGCGCTGCGCGTTCCGCCTCCGCCGCGCTCACCGCCTGGCGCTGAGCGACACCTTGTTCGGCCGCGGCCTTTGCCTCCGGCGAGGGCTGCGGCATTGGCGTGGCATCCTTGTAATCGCCCTTCAGCGCGGCGGTCAGATAGCGTACCGGGCTACTCACTGCCCCCCTGCCCTTCAGATAGTCGAGTTTCTCGGAGACATAATCCTCGCCATGTTCGGCGATCCACTGCCGCGCCAGCCGGTCGCTCACCCCGACCTCGACCAGGGCGCCATAGACCGCCCCCTGCCGCACCGCCGCACCGTCATCTATATCGAGCATCGCCAGCTGCGGATTCTCCTTGATCAGGAAGCGCAGCTCGCTGACCTGCCGTCCCATCTTGCGAAATTCCGGGGTGATCAGGATATTCGAGGTCTTGTTGACCTCGTTGACCGCCGGTTTGATCACCTTGCCGTTCAGGTGTTTGAAGCTCTCGTAATAGGTGCTGCCATCGACACCCATCAGGCGGCGGAACAGATCGATCGGCCACCAGCCGGTGCTGCCGGTGCGCACGAAGCGATAGCAATTCTCATAGAGCGCCAGCGCATGACCCGAGGTGAAGCGGCGCTGGATGTTGAGGTTGATCAGCGCGAAGACCTTGGGGTCATGCAGCTTCTCGGCCAGCGCCGGGGAATAGGCGTATTCACAGACCCCGCCCGCCAGCTTGGCATAGGAGAGGAGAGCCGAGACCCCCCATTCCTGGCGGCCCTCGGAATCGAGCATGTCCCATTCCGCCGTGGTCTCGGCAAGGCTGCGCAGCGATTGTTTGAGCGCCGCCATGTCGTTGGAATTGTAGCCGACCATCAGGCAGAGGGTGCGCGCATCGATCTGGTGCTTGGCCCGGGTCACCAGCGTGTCATAGGCATTGAGCAGCAACACGTTCGACAGTTTGCGCTGCAGCAGCGTCAGCTTGCCGGAGACATGGATCGCTGCCACGTTCTTCTTTACCGACTTGCGCCGCAGCGCGCCGGTCAGCTTGTCATGGGGTATGTCACTCGCCTGCATCTGCCCTGCTTTCTTCCCGCGGCGCCTGCTGGCGCTCTCTGCGGTTCTGCTCGCCCTCAGTATGGCGCAATAGGTGCCCGCGCTCAATCTTTGTTAGGGTACCCGTTTACGGGAGGAGCCGCTCCCGTAAACGGGTACCTGTCGCGCATAGGGACCCGTTTTCGGGGGGCATCTGTGGATAAGAAGCCGCGATAATGGCCGCGAAGGCCGCTTTAGCCCCGGTTCCCGCCCATAGGGCCCCCTGCTCCCGCGAATCGGCCCCCTCGGCCCTGTCTGTGGGGTCCCCTGATCCCGTAGACGGGTGCCTATGATCCCGTAAACGGGGTCTCATGTTGTTTTAAGGAACTGTTATATATAGTATTTATCCGGTTAAAGATTCAAAAGGCCTGAAAGGAAATACAAGCTTTAGGCTGCTGTTTTCCCTGTTTTAGGATGGAAGAAGGGGAGGTTTCGCCTGCGAAACCTCGGAACCCCCCGGAAATGCGCCGCTGTTCTTTGTGATTCACTTGCCAGAGAGGATGTGCGATGATTTGCGCAATAGAGCCCTGAAAGGGCGATCTGATTGAGGCATCGCGACATGGACAAGAAAAACGACACCCCGATTCCGCCCTATCTGAATCTCAATCCCGAAGCCGCCGGCAAGAAGCTCGGGCCCTCCGTGGACACCGCCCGATTCGCCCGGGCGGCGGCCTTTGCCGGGCGCGGGCGCAAGGATCTGGCGGAGCGGGGCTATGCGCCGGACGGGCGCAAGAAGCTGCGGAAATTCTCCACCTGGGAGGTCTGTCGCTACTTGATACCGGTGGCGCCGGCGCATCTGCGGCGGGTGCTCAACAAGAACCCGGATCTGCCGCAGGGCGAGGGTCAGGGCAATGCGCGGTGGTTCTCGCTGGAGGAGATCCTTCAGCTGCGAAACCACTTCGCCGAGGAGGGGGTCAGCACGAAGGAATACCGCCCCTACCGCCCCGAGGGGCTGCCTGCGAAGGTGGTGGCGGTGGCCAATTTCAAGGGCGGGGTCGGCAAGACCTCGACGGCGGGGCATCTGGCGATGTCGGCGGCGCTGGACGGGTACAAGGTGCTGGTGATCGATCTGGATTCGCAAGGCTCGATGACCTCGATCATGGGCGGTCAGGTGGCCGATGAATGGCAGACCGTTTTCCCGCTGCTGGCGCGCGATTACGCGGTGAATGTGCAGGCCGAAAACCGGGTCAGGGAGGCCGCCGGAGAGCCGGAGCTGCCGCTTGACGAGACGCTGACCGAGGCGCTGACCATGTCGCTCAAGGATGTGGTGCAGAAGACCCATTGGCCCAACATCGACCTCATCGGCGCGCAGCTCAATCTTTACTGGGCGGAGTTCCAAATTCCGGTCTGGCGGATGGCGTTGCGGGGCTGGGCGCTTTGGGATGCGTTGAACGGGGCGCTGGAGCAGGGCGGGGCGCTCGATGATTATGACATCATCCTGCTCGATACCCCCCCTGCCCTCGGCTATCTGACGATCAACGCGCTGGCGGCGGCGGATATCATCCTGGTGCCGCTCGGCGCGTCGTTTCTGGAGTTCGATTCGACCGGCCGGTTCTTTGACATGCTTTATTCGACCTTCGCCTCGATCGAGGACGGCGAGAACGCGGTGCGGCGCCGTGAGGGGCTGCCGGAGATCAAGTTCGAATGGGACGTGGTGCGCGCGATCATCACCCGGTTCGACCCCTCCCAGCAGACCGATCTGGCGAATGTGATCCAGGCCTATTTCGGCGATATGACCAATGCCTACCGCCAGGAATTCACTGCCATGGTCGGGCAGGCCGGAGAGAGCGTCAGCGGGATCTACGAGGCCGATTACCGCAATTACAACCGCGAGACCTATGTGCGGGGGCGCGAGACCTTCGACCGGACCTATGCAGAGTTCAAGGAGATGCTGATCGGGGCCTGGTGGCGTGACGGGCAGCTGGCGGCGCAACAGCAGCAAGAGCAGGCACAGGACCAGCAGGAGGTGGAGCATGGCTAAACGCAGGCAGCTTGAGATGCCCTCAGCCGAGGCGCTGAAGGAAATCGAGGAGGGTTTCGCGCGCGAAACCTCCCCCGGGCCGGGGACGGGGTTGCGGCCGCCGATTGCCGATGTGGTGGCCGATGCGGCCCTGCGCAACGACCCCCTGCCCCAGGCGCAGCGCGAGGCGCTGGCCAAGGACAAGGCCGATGCGCGGCTGATGCGCGAAGCCCGCGAGAAGGGGCTGGTGGCGGTCGAGATCCCGGTGCACGAGATCACCGCAGACGCGCTGACCCGGGACCGGATGGCGCTGGATGACGAGGAAATGAGCGAGCTGGTAAGCTCGATCAGCGCCCATGGGCTGCGCCTGCCGATCGAGGTTTTCGAGCCGACAAATCCCGAGGCGGCGGGCAAATATGCGCTGATCTCCGGCTTCCGGCGGCTGGCCGCGGTGCGGCGACTCAACGATTATTCCGGGGGCGAGCGGCACCGCACGATTCAGGCCTTCATCCGCCAGCCCGGCAGCATTGCCGAGGCGCTGGTCTCGATGGTGGAAGAGAACGAAATCCGGGTCGGGCTGAGCCAGTATGAGCGCGGCCGGACGGCGGCAATCGCCTTTCATGACGGGGTCTTCGCAAGCCTCGAAGAGGCGGTGAACACGCTGTTCACATCGGCCTCCAAGGCCAAGCGGTCGAAGATCCGGTCCTTCGCGCTGGTGCATGAGGAACTGGGCGACATGCTGCGTTTCGCAACGGCATTGAGCGAGCGGCAATGCCTGCGCATCGCGGCGGCGCTGCGGGCCAATCTGGGCGAGGATCTGCGCGACGAGCTGGAAGGGCATCAGCCCGAGACGGCGGAGCAGGAATGGGAGCTGATCGAGCCCATTGTCACCCGTGCCGAGGGTCAAGCGGACCCGGCACGCGGCGGGCGGCCGCGCAAGGTCAGCAAGGTGGTGCGCTCGCCGAGGGTGCCTTTGGCCAATGGCCGGTCGATGGAGCGGGTCGAGACGCCGGACGGGTTTGCCATCCGGCTTTACGGCAATGTCGATACGGTGCTGGTCGATCAGGTGATGGATCATATCCGCTATCTGCTCGAAGAAGTCTGACGCGAAACGGGGAGGTTTCGCGCGCGAAACCTCCCTGCCCCGGCGGTCGATCCTGGCGTGAATTGCGCTGCCAAGCGCTGGAAACGCACCCGGTCCGGCCCCTTTTTCTCCCTCATCAATCCTGTTGATGCCTCCCCTGCCCGCCTGCTGTTGCGCGGGCGACGTACGCGGCGTTAGCGGCTCTGCAACCGGGCTGCGCGATGCTCCAGGCCTCGTTCATGCAAGGAGGCGCAAATGCCACTTATCGACCGGTTTCAACATTATTCCACCGGCCTCACCGGGCCGATCTGCGGCGGTTTCGCGATCACGCCGGATGATGCCATTGACGTGGCGAGCGTCACCCGCGCGATCATTCTGGGGACCGGCGGTGACGTGGCGCTGCGGCTTCGGGATGGCGACGAGCTGACCTTGCTGAACCTCGCGCCGGGGGTGATCTATCCGCTGCGGGTGAGCCGGGTTCTGGCCAGCGGCACGACGGCGACCGGCATCACGGGGTTGCTGTGATGCTGGGGGCTGGCGTGGGGTTGCTGCCGCAATATCGACGCAAGATCCCGGTGCCGCTGCCGCCCGGTTTCGGCTGGGATCAGGCGCGGTTTCCGCTCTCCGTGACGCGGCTTGGCACCGGGTTTCGCAGCGGGCTCGAGCCGCGCGCGCTGGTCGATCCGCTGATCTGGCAGGGGCTGGCGCTGCATGTCGATGGGGATCTCGGCGATGACGGCAACAGCGGGCTGGGCGCGGTGGAGGGGGATTTCTCCGCCGCCAAGCGCAGCATCCATGCGGCCTTCGTCGCGGGAAATGCCAGCGGCGCGCCTTATCGGGTGATCGTCAAGCCGGGGTTCTACGAGGAGAGCGCCTTTACCCGCAACGGCAACCAGGAGCCCGATCAGCCGGTGGCGATCATCGGCTGGGGCGGCAAGCTGCGCTATCGCACCGGGCCGTTTGCGGTGCAATGGGGCGATGCGGGAGGCAGTTATTCCGCGCCGGTGAGTTCGGTCAAACGGGTGTTTCGCTGCGATCTGCGCGACGATCAGGGGCTTTACCGCGAGCTGTTGCAGGTGGCGGATGCGGCTTCCTGCACGGCGACGCAGGAGAGCTGGTGTGATCTCGGCGGGTCGGTGCGGGTCAATATCGGGGCCGCGCCGGGGGAGTCGGATATTGCGTTGATCCGCAGTTTTCACGGGGCGCGGTTCCTGTCGCATGCGCGCGATCTCTACCTCGAGAATATCGAGGTCGAGGCTGGGATCAGCGGGGCGCTGCATCTCGACGCGGTGGCGGCGCGCAACGTAGTCGCGGTGAATTGCGCCTTCGGCTATGCGGCACCGAGCAACCCGGCGAGCCCGCTCGACGCGGTCCGGGTGCGGCGCACCGACGGGCTGCTGGCGTTCTTTGACTGCGCGGCGTCGATGGGGGCCAAGGACGGCTGGTCCTTTCACGAGGATGGGGTCGGCGGGATGCATGTGCTGCTGGAGCGCTTCACCGGGTATCGCAACGGGATCGATCCGGCGACATCCTGCAACGGCTTCACCTGTCACGACGGGGTGCGTGCCGTCGTGCTTGGCGGCGATTTCGGCTGGTCGCGCAAGGGTACGGAGGTGCATTGCGTGCAGGCAGCGCAGGTCTGGCTGGCGGGGAGCCGGGCGACTGCGCGCGATGTCGATGGTACGTCGGTGGCGTTCAAATGTTCCAACGATGCGAGGATGTGGTTGCAGGATTGTGTCGCGGATGCCGCCGGGGCGGCGAGCAACCTGGCGATCGAGGCCAATGGCGGGCAGGTCCATACCCGCGCTCAGGCGGTACTTGGCGGGGATCTGCTGGCCTCGGGGGCGGGGGCGATCTCGGGGTTCTGAGCGAGGCTGTCGGCGAGTTCGGACCAGTCCGGGAGCGTCTCGGGCTGGCGCGGCATGGTTTCGCAGCGGTCGATTTGTTCATAGGGGATCAGGCGGGGCAGCGACGGGTGGCAAAGCCGTTGCGGGCCGAGGATCGGCAGGCCGAAGTGGCGGTAGAGCAGGATGCGGTTGGAATTGGCGCGCTGGTATTCGATGCCGGGCCGGTCGCGATAGGGGGCGAGGCCGATGTCGGCATGGGCGATATGTGCCAGCGTGGTGTCGAAGTCGGTCTCGCCGTGGAAGGTGAGGTTGCGCCGGGAGGCGCGCGCGCGGCAGCGGCCGAGCACGTGGATCTGCCATTGCGGTTTCGCACGGGCGATCCTGTCGAGCGCGTCGCTGTCGAGCTGGCTGGTCCCGGCACAGATGGCGATCCGGTCATCGCGGCGGCGATAAGGGTCAGCAGTACTGACCTTCATCCGCGCTTTCGGGATGCCGGGGTGGTCGATGGTCACATGGGGATGGCGGAAGCGGTGCGAGAGGCTGGGGCAGGGCAGGCTGATGCGGGTGAAGTGGTGGCTCGCCGCCTCGGCGCGCAGCAGCGCGGGGGCGGCGTTGAGCAGCGAGATGTCATCATTCACCCGGTAGATCCGGGGAGCCTGCGCGGCGCAGCGCGACAACAGCGGCGCAAGCAGCACCGGCGCGCCGCTTTCGCAGATCACCAGATCGGCGGCTTCGAGCGCTGCGGACAGGCGGTCTCGCCAGTGGCGGACGCAAAACGGGCTGAGCGCGCCGAGGAGCGCCGTCAGCGGGGCGAGTCCGGTATTGACGGGGTAGGCAAGGGGCAGGGTGTAGAGGCCCGTCAGCGAGGCACTGAGGCGGGTTTCGCCCGGAAGCGGCGAGTGGTGGAGCGCGGCGAGGCGCTTGTCGCCCCTGAGCCGGGCGAGCTGGCTGTAGCCGACGGTGGCGAAGGTCACGTGCCAGCCGGTGTCTTGCAGGTGGTCGCTGATCCAGTGGATCGAGCCGCGGCGCTTCTGCCGGGGGAAATGGCTGGTGAGGATCACGGCGCGTTTCATGCGGCAGGCTCGCGCGCCGGGGGCAGGGAACAGCCGCTGAGCAGTAGCGCGTAGAGCAGGCTTCCGAGCACAAGGTCGGGCAGCGGCCCGAGGCGCAGGCAGAGCAGGATCACCGCCATGCCCGCGCCGCTGAGCAGCGGCGGCAGCGGGATCCAGAACAGCGCGCCCGGCAGGCAGAGCAGGATACGGGCGCGGTTCAGGAACCACACCAGTGCGAGCAGCGCGGCGGCGGAAAGTGCGGCGGCGGTGAGCGGCGCGGAGAGGGCCAGCGCCGGGGCGCAGAACAGCACCGAGAGGCCGAGGCAGAGCAATGCGCGCGCCAGCACCGGCGCGGTTGCGCCGCGTGCGGTCAGTGCCTGGCTGAAGGGCATGGCGAGCGCCGCAATCGGTACGAGCGGCAGCAGGGCGACGAAAACCGGCAGCACGGCGTCGGCCTGATCGGGAATCAGACGCGGCAGCAGATCGGGCGCCAGGAACCAGAGCCAGCCGGTGATTCGGCTGCTGAGTCGCAGACTGTGCGCGAGCCGCGCCTGCTGCGCCGGTCGCGTGGCGCCGGGCGCGGCGAATTGCGGCAAGGCGAGGTAGCGCAGGGGCGCGATGCCGAGGGTCTCGAGCATCGCGACGAGCCGCGTGGCGATCTGGAAGGCACCTGCGGCGGCGAGGCCGAGCGACAGGCCGATGGCGATCTGCGCGAGCGGCAGGAGCCCGGACGCGAGCAGGTCACGCGTCGCGATCTCTGCGGTTTTACGCGATGTTAAGAGTTGTTCCCTTAGCCTGGGCGGGCCGGTCGGGCGCCAGCGCGCCTGATGCAGGCTGAGCAGGGTGCCAAGCGCGGTGTTGCAGGTGACGAAGAGGATCAGCGCGCCGCTGCCCCAGCCTGCGGCCAGCGCCGCGAGACAGGCGGCAGCGGCGATGCCCTGCACGCTGAGGCTGCGCAGGGCGAGGGCGCGCAGGGCCAGATGCTTGCGCAGCAGCCCGTCGCTGACCGCGCCAAGACCCTGCAGCAGCGGCAGGAGGGAGAGGATCAGAAGCGCCCTGTTGCCGAGTGCGAGGGCGATCAGGGCCAGCGCGAGGGAAAGGAGCGCGCCGCTGTTGACGGAGAGCCAGAACAGCGCGTTCAGCCGCCGCTCGCTGGCGCGGCGGATCACCACCATCTCGGCGATCCCGGCGCGGTGCAGCGCTTGCGAAAGGCGGATCGGGGCATAGGCAGTGGCGAAGATTCCGATCTCGGCCAGCGACAGGAACCGCGCGGCCAGCAGGAAGACCAGCGCGCCGATACCGGCGCGGGAATATTGCAGGAGGGAGGACCAGAGATAGGGGCTCATGAGGTGGCCTTTCGCGGACCGGGCGGCGTGGCCAGGCGCAGCAGCGGGGTTTCGACGAAGCGGTGGGTGAACAGCGCCAGCGCCAGGCAGGTGGCGAGCGCCAGTCCGAGATAGAGAGCGAGACCCAGCGGCGTGGCGGGCAAGAGCGGCAGGACCAGCAGCGTGGTGAGACGCAGGGCGAAGCGATGCGACAGGTAAAGCGCATAGGAGGCATCGCCGAGCACGCGGCCCGGCAGGCGGCGTGCCGGGCAGAAAAGCGTCGCGGCGGCGGTGATCAGCAGCGCCGGTAGGCCGGCGGCGATGAACCGGGGCAGATCGGTGGCATCGAGCGCGACAAGCAGCGCCAGCCCGGTGCCAAGGGCGAGGAGCGCCAGCGGCAGGCTGGCACGGCGCCAGCCGCGCTGCCAGAACGCGGCAAGGGCGATGCCGTAGCAGAATTCGAGAATCAGCGGGTTGCTCCAGACCTGCAAAGGCAGGGGCAGCGGCGAGAGCAGCAGGCCGCAGAGCGCCAGAAATCCGAGGATGGCGCAGATGAGAGGCAGGGGGGTGGACAGGGGAGCCGACCCGTCTGTTGCGGGCCGGACCGGCGACGGTGTAGCCGTGAGGTGGGCGTGCGGGTCGGAGCTTGTCGCGCCGGGCGCCTGCGAAGCCCGGTCTGCTACGCGGCATTGGTGCGGGGGAGGGTTCGTCACGATTTGCGTCTGTGCGGGGGAGCGTGTCAGGATGCAGGCGCGTGAGGGGGAGTTTGTCGCGATGGGCGACTGCGAAGCAGGGTTTGCTGCGGGGCGCTGGTGCGGGGGTGAGCTTGTCACGTTATGCGCCTGCGACGGGGAGCTTGCCGGGATGCGCACGCGCGACGGGGAGCTTGTCGCGATCCTTGCGGGCGACGTAAACATTGCCGCGAGACGCGCGCTCAGGGAGGGCCTTTGCACCACCTGCCCGCGCGAGAGGGAGATCGTCTGGAGGCGGGCGCACGAGGCTGGGCCGGTTGCGATCCACGACCGCGCCGCCGGCATGGCGAGGCAGAGCGCGCAGAGGACGTAGAAAAAGACCTCGTAATTCAGCGTCCAGCCGAGCGACAGCAGCGGCGCGATGCGCCCGTCGGGCCGGGCATGGGGCAGGAACGCATAGGAATGCAGCGCCCCGGCCAGATCAAGGCTGCTGTCCTTGGCGGCGCCGGGCAGCAGCAGCAGGGTCAGCAGCATCAGCGTGGTGAAGAGGTAATAGAGCGGCGCCACGCGCCAGAGGCGGCGCGCGAGGAAGGGCAGGGGACGCGCGATGTGCCGATGCAGCGAGAGGCTGATGATGAAGCCCGAGATGACGAAGAAGATATCGACCCCGCGACTCCAGGGCAGGGCGGCGAGGGGAAGGGGCGCTGCGCGGTAATGTTCGGCCTCGGCGAGGATATGGCCGATCAACACCATCAGCGCGGCGAGACCACGCAGGGATTGCAGGCCTGCCAGCCTTGTGTTCGTCGGCGTTTGCGTCGCCAGCGGGGTGACGGGCATCCCGGTCATGCCGCGCCTCCGGCAATGACGCGGCTGCCCGGTCGGCTCCCCGGTCGGCCGCGCGCGCAGCGCAGGGTCAGCACGATCAGCAACAGCGAGAACAGGAAGTTCTGATGGGTGAAATAGATCCCGTGGCTGGAAAACAGCAGCGCCGCGCCGAGCTGGGCATAGAGGGTCGCCCAGCCCAACGATTGCTTCGCCTTGTGAAACAGCAGCCGGAAGCCGAAGCCGCAGAGCGCGATCACCAGCGTTCCCGGCAGCAGGCCGAAATCCACATAGACGGCGGTGAAGAGCGGCAATTCTCCGCCCCCGCGCAGGGCGGCCAGCGCCGCGAGTCGTGGTGCCAGCAGGTCGCTGAAGAATTCTTCGCTGAAGCTGAGGAACATCAGCCCGCGCAGGGAGATCGCGCCGAAGGTATGGGCGATCTCCGCCTGCAGCGGTGCGAAGCCGTTGCGCATGTCGTTGACGAAATAATAGGCGAGTTTCTGGCTGCCGAGGTCGAGCGCGCTGCGGTTGATCGCCGGGTTGGTCAGACTTTCGCGCAGCACCCAGGTGAGGAGGAAGAGGAGCAGGGCGAGGGCGAGCCATGCCAGGCCGAAGAGCCGCCCGCGCACCAGGCAGGCTGCGAGGTAGCTTGACGCGAGGAATTGCAGCAGCAGCAGGCGCTGGCTCATTACCAGCGGCAGCAGCGTCAGGGCGATGGCGTTGAGCGCCAGCACGCCGAGGCAGGCGCGCCGCGCACCTCGGCCCAGGGCGCCGCTGGCCAGGCAGGCTGCGGCCAGGCAGCCGGTGGCGGGCAACGCGGCATAGAACAGCCGCATGCCGGTGAAGAGCTTGTGTTCGATCAGCAGGTCGCGGGCGGTCAGGCTGTCGGCATAGGCGAGGTTGAGCAGCGGCGCGAGCCCGCCCGTGCGCGCCGCGGTGAGCGCGATCCAACCCAGGGTCACCGAAAGCAGCAGCAGGTTGAGCCCGAAGGTCAGCCCGGCCAGGCGGTGGAGCGGCACGCCAGGGCGGAAGGGGCGGCGGCGCGGCAGGCTGTGGCGGGCGGCGAGATCCGCCACCAGATAGACGAGCAGCGCGGTGCCGATCCAGACCGCCCCCGCGCTGCCGAAGGCGCGCAGATCGAGCATGTCGCGGTGTAGGAACAGGGCCACCAGGTCGAAATAGCCCGGCAGCGCCAGCGCCAGCCCGGTAATCGCCAGGCTGACCCCCCAGCACATTAGCAGCAGCGGCGCCGGGCCGATCATCCGCATCAGGCCACCGCCCGCGCGGCCTGCAGGCCGTTGTAGATCTGCAGATCCTCGGCGCAGAGCGCGGCGATGCGCTGGCGTATTTCCGGCGCGACGGCGGCGCTGCGCGGCGCGCGGTTGCGGTGCCAATAGGGCAGGGGGCCGCCGCTCAGCCGCCGGAGGGCGCGGTGAAACTGCCGCGGAGCGCCGAGATCGCCGATGAGTGCGAAGCGTGACAGGTTGTGCAGCGCCCGTGCCACCGAGGGTGCGCTTCGCCCGCCCGGCCCGCTCTGGCCCTGGCCGAAATAGAGCAGGTATTGCCGCGCCAGCCGGGGCGCATCGGTGCTGTCGAGGAAATCGGCGAGCCGGGCCGGGCGCGCCGGGTCGGGATGGCGGCGCTGCAGGTAGCGGTAATGCGAGATGAACCGCGCCACCGGGTCCCGCAGCAGGGTGACATGGCAATAGCCGTAGCGGTCATGCAGCTCAGGGTTGTAGTGGACATGGCCGGTGATCAGCCGTTTGCCCGACTTGAGCAGTGCCGCGAGCTGTTCCTGGCGGGCGCGGTAATCGGAGGCGATCCGCGCTTCGCCGCGCAGCAGGGCATTGCCCTGATCCAGATTTATTCGTGCGTTCGAAAGCAGATGGCGCAGGCGCAGTGCCGCGCTGAAACTGCTGCCGCCGCATTTCGGGACATGGATATAGACGATACCCGGGAGGTGTGATCTCTCTGCCATATTTGCAACTTTTGCGTGCGTTGTTTGCGATTTGTTAAGGGTCGCATGGGTAGGGTTAACGCAGGATTAATGATGATCAGGGCCCGTGACGCGGCGCTCGGAAAGGTTGAAGATGCATATCGTCCATGTACTTACCCGCCTTCTGCGGGCCGGATCTGAGGAGAATACGCTGGCGACCTGCCGCGCGCAGGTCGCTGCCGGGCACCAGGTGACCCTCATTCATGGCGCCGAATGGGACCACTGCTGGGACACTCTCGAAAGCGCCGGAATCGCCCGGATCGGGCTGCCGGAGATGGTCCATGCGCTGCGCCCGCTGCAGGATATCGCGGCTCTGCAGGTCCTGCGCGAGCTCTACCGCTGCCTGAAGCCGGACGTGATCCATACCCATCAGAGCAAGGCCGGCATTCTCGGGCGACTGGCGGCGGATGCGGTGCCCGAGGCGCTGGTCGTGCATGGCATCCATATCGTGCCTTTCGAGGCGGTCTCCGCGGCGCGGCGCCATGCCTATGTGGCGGCGGAGAAGATGGCGGCGCGGCGTACCGACCTGTTCATCGGCGTATCGCAGGCGGCCGGCCGGGCCTATGTCGAGGCCGGGATCGCGCCTGCGGAACGCGTGCATTGCGTGCGGTCGGGGATGGATCTGGCGCAGTTCCAACAGGCCGTGCCGCCCGGTGACGGGGAGCGGCTCGTCGGGCCGGGGCGGCCGAAAGTGGCGCTGATGATGGCGGCTTTCGAGAAGCGCAAGCAACATCTGCCGTTCCTGCGTGCCTTTGCCGAAAGCCGCGCCGCCCGGCTCCCGGGGTTGAGGTTGCTGCTGGCCGGGCAGGGTCCGGAAGAGGCGCCGGTGCGCCGCGCCGTGGCGGAGCTCGGCCTGCAGGAGAAAGTGGTGTTCTGCGGCCATCGCCCCGATCCCGGCGCGCTGCTGGCGCTGGCCGATGTGGCGGTGCTGAGCTCGGCGCGCGAGGGGCTGCCGAGGGTCGCCGTGCAGGCGATGGCCGCCGGGGTGCCGATGGTCATCAACGATCTGCCGGGCATTGACGAACTAGTGCGCCATGAGTGCAACGGCCTGGTGCTGGCGCCCGGCGATGTGGCGGGCACCTGCGACGCGATGGCGAGGTTGCTCGAAGATCCGGCGCGGCTGGCGCGGCTCGGCCATGGGGCGCGGCAGACCGATGTTTCCGATTGGGCGCTCGACCGGCTCGGGCGCGATACCATGTCGCTTTACGCCGAGGCCGCCGCGGCGGCGCGTCAGGAGGCGGCGCTGGTGGCCGCGTGAGCCTCTATATCAACGGCCGCTTCCTGTGCCAGCCGCTTTCCGGCGTGCAGCGTTATGCAGGCTCGCTGCTCGACGCGCTCGATGCGCTGCTCGATGCCGATGTGGCCCTGCGTGCGCGGCTCGGCGCGGTGCAGGCGCTGCATCCGCCCGGCCCGTTGCGGCGGCCGGAATGGCGCCATATCGCGCTTTGCGAGGTCGCCGGGGCGCAGGGCCATGTCTGGGAACAGGTCGCGCTGTTGCGTCGCGCGCGGCACGGCCTGTTGCTGAGCCTGTGCAACAGCGGGCCGCTCGGCCATCCCCGGCAGGTCCTGGCGCTGCATGACGCGCATATCTGGCGCCAGCCCGAGAGTTTCGCCTGGCGCTACCGGCAGTGGCACCGGCTGCTGCGACCGCGGCTGGCGCGGCGCGCCGCGCGGTTGCTCACGGTCAGCCGGTTCTCCGCCGGGGAACTCGGGCGCTGTCTTGACCTGTCGGCGGAGGATTTCGCGATCGTCGGCAACGGAGCCGATCATCTCGACCATCTTGCGGACCATCCGGCGGCGCTGGCGCAGCTTGACCTGCCGCGCGCCGGGTTCCTGCTCTGTGTCGGCAATCTCAGCCCCAACAAAAACCTTGTCCGGCTGGTCGCCGCGCATCGCCTGGCGGGGGAGCGGCTGCCGGAACTGGTAATCGTCGGCGCCGCCGCCCCCGGTGTCGCGCATTCCGCCTTGAGCGCCGCGCCGCGGCTGCGGCTGCTCGGCCGGGTCAGCGACGCGGTGCTGCGCGGGCTCTATGCGCGGGCGGATGGCTTCGTGTTTCCCTCGCTGAACGAGGGTTTCGGGATTCCGCCGCTGGAAGCGATGGCCTGCGGCACGCCGGTGCTGGCGGCGCGGGCCGGGGCGCTGCCGGAAGTGCTCGGCCCGGCGGCGCACTGGTGCGATCCCCGCGACGTTAACGATATGGCAAGGGCTTTGTGCGACTTCTGCGCCATGTCGCAGGCGCAGCGCCGGGCGCTGGTGGCGAAGGGCCGCGCGCGGGCGGCGCGGTTCACCTGGGCGCGTGCGGCGCGCGCGCTCTCCGCGGAGCTGCTGGCGCTGGCGGAGCCGTTGCCCGGGCAGCTTGCGCTGCGCCGCCCGGCGTGATCTGCGTCTTTGCCGGTTTCAGCTGCCGGTGCCGCGCAGCACCGCGCCGAACGTGGCGAGCAGCACCTTCAGGTCGCGGCGCGCCGAGATCTGCGCGCAATAGGCGCTGTCGAGCCGCACCCGCACGGCATAGCAGCCCCGCTCGCGCGCGCTGACTTGCCAGAGGCCGGTAAGCCCCGGACGCTGGCCGAGATAGCGCGGCAGATGCTCGCCGTAGCGTGCGAGTTCCGCCGCGGTGACCGGACGCGGTCCGACGAGGGACATCTCGCCGCGCAGCACGTTCCAGAGCTGCGGCAATTCGTCGAGGCTGCTGCGGCGCAGGAAACGGCCGAGCCTGGTTATGCGCGGATCCCGGCCGAGCTTGGCGCGCGCCGCCCAGTCATCGGCGGCGCGACGATCCTGCGCGAGCAGAGCGGCGAGCCGCGCCTTGGAATCCTCATGCATGCTGCGGATCTTCCAGCAGGTGAAGGCCTTGCCGTGACGGCCGATACGCCGGTGACCATAAAAGCCCGGCCCCCCGCCGCCGCGCACCAGCAGCCAGAGCAGGGCGATCAGCGGCAGGGTCATCGGCAAGGTGGCCAGCACCAGCGTCAGGTCGAGCAGGCGTTTGCCATGCCCGGCGTAGAACCCGGTGCCGGGGCGGGCGAGGTCTGCCGCCGCGAAAGGACGATCGAGATGGGCCATCGGTGCTCCGTCACTGTGATCCCACCCACAGTTCTGTCGCGTTCGAGTAAATGGCCCGCGCGGTTAAGGCCCGGTTAATCCCGGCGAATTTTTCGATATTTTTCGGCAATTGCGGCGCAGTCTGACGGGGCGGAAGGCGGGGTCCGCGATGACTTTCGGCGCGGTGCATGATAGGGTGAAGGCAAGGAGGACGAGAGATGATCATGCGGATTTTCCAGGTGGTCACCCGGCCCGGCAAGGAGGCCGAATTTGCCAATTTCTTCTACCGTACGGCGATTCCGCTGATGCGCCGCACCGACGGGCTCGTCTCTATCCTGCCCGGCGCGGCGCGCGCGGAAAGCCCGCGGGAGTTCAGCTTCGTCATGGTCTGGCGCGACCTGGCGGCGCTCAAGGCCTTCGCGGGGGAGGATTATGCTGCACCCCATGTCGATCCGGCGGAGGAGGCTTTGGTCGAGTCGCGTCTTATCCGCCATTATGACCTGGTGGCGGAATGAGGGGGCGTGCGGCCGGCAGGTGAAAGAAACAGCGGGCGTGAGAGGGCCGCCTGACGGAATCCCCGGTCGTGCAGCAAGTTGGGGATGAAACCCGGGCTCAGACGCTCGAAAAGCTGACACCCTCCCCGTCGATCCGCGCGGCGGTGAGCCTGCCGGTGGCATAGGCGCCGGTGTCAATTGAGATGACGCCGTCCTGCGCGCGCGGGGCATCGACGATGGTGTGACCATGCAGCACCCAGATCCCGTCGCTGCGTGGCATCCGGCGAAATTCGGGATGGCCCCAGAGCAAGGTGTCGCGGGACTGCGCGTCGATCGGCAGCTGCGGGTCGGCGCCGGCATGGAGAATGGCGATATTGCCGTTGCGGTGGCAGGTCGGCAGGGTCCCGACCCAGCGCAGCAGCTCCGGGCCGAGCGCTTCGGCAAGCGCGTCGCGCGCCGCCGTGAGGTTCTTGCCCTCGGCGCTGTCGCTGATCCGGGCGATTCCAAAGCTCGCCAGGGTCTGCAGCCCGCCATTGCGCAGCCAGCGCGGTCCGTGACGGACCGGCTGCGCGAGGAAGTTGAGCATCATCTCTTCGTGATTGCCCATCAGGCAGGTGACCTCCGGACGCGCCTGCAGACAGCGCAGGACTTCGGCGCTCTGATCGCCGCGGTCGATGTAATCGCCGACGCAGATCACCGGCAGGTCGGCGTTTTGCAGCGCGCGTTCGAGCAGGTCGAGACGCCCATGGATGTCCCCGAGCGCGATGAAGGCGCTGTCGGGGGAGGGGGCTGCGAAGTCACTCGTGTGTCGCGGGCGTTTTCTCAGCCATTTGCCGAACATGAATGGACCTCGATCGGGAAGTGTTGCAATGGGGACGCAAGCAGGATTGTTATCCTATTTCACCCCTCGGGGAATGTGAAGTTGGCTGCCGTTTCTTTAGGGTGCGGGCAAAAATAACGAGGTATCGGGTTTGAGACGCGCCCTGACGAGAAGCTGCGCCGCCGCGGCGCTTCTGGCCCTTTCCGGGGGCGGGCTGACGGCTGATCCGTCGCTGACCACCTATGGCACGCCGGGGCTGGTCGAGATGCCGAGCGCCGAGGTGCTGGCCCCGGGCGAGCTGGCCTTCGCGGCGAGCGTGTTCGGGCCGAATGATCGCTATACCGGCACGTTCCAGTTCCTGCCGCGGGTCTATGGCTCGTTTCGCTATTCGATCATCGAGGGGTTCAACGGCCCGGTGATCGGCAACCGCTATGACCGCAGTTTCGATCTGCACCTGCAGCTGATTGAGGAGAATGCCCGGATGCCCGCGCTGGCCTTCGGGTTGCGCGATTTTCTCGGCACCGGCATCTACAGCAGCGAATATCTGGTGGCGACCAAACATCTCGGATCGCGGCTGAAGGTGACCGGCGGGCTCGGCTGGGGACGGCTGGCCGGGCGCGGCGG
This sequence comes from Sulfitobacter aestuarii, assembly GCF_042685005.1. Lineage (NCBI taxonomy): Bacteria > Pseudomonadati > Pseudomonadota > Alphaproteobacteria > Rhodobacterales > Roseobacteraceae > Sulfitobacter > Sulfitobacter aestuarii. The sequence continues at coordinate 203,259 of NZ_JBHUMP010000005.1, forward strand.
CTTTGACAATCCGCTCGGGGTGATCGACGACCGGTTCGAGACGCGGCCCGGGCGCGGCGATCGTGGCAATACCGGCGGGCAGGTCGAGGCGCGCAACTGGCTGCGCGGCGATGCGGCGTTCTTCGGCGGGCTGGCCTGGCAGATGGGCGAGCGCACGACGCTCTTTGCCGAATATTCCTCGGATATCTATGATGAGGAAGAGGCCAAGACCGACATGAAAGTCGGCTCCGGGCTCAACCTCGGAATCGAGCATCGTTTCCGCAACAACCTGCGGCTCAAGGGCTTCGTCATCGGCGGCGAGGAGATCGGCGCGCAGCTGAGCTACGTGCTCGACCCGGCGCGACGCGTGGTGCCCGGCGGGGCCGAGGGGGCGCCGCCCGCGCTCGGGGCGCGCGAACGGCTGGCGGCGGCGAGCTGGAACGATCCGGCGCAGGGCGGCGGCCCGGCGGCGCTCGAAAAGGTGCTGGCGCACCGGCTGGCCGAGGAAGGGCTGGTGCTGCAGGGATTCAGCACGAGCGCCACGGCGGCCAGCATCCGCATCGAGAACCGGCGCTGGGATGTCGAGGCGCAGGCCGCCGGGCGCGCGGCGCGGGTCATGGCGGCTGTGCTGCCGCCGCGGATCGAGCAGTTCAGCGTCGTGTTCCAGCAGCGCGGCGTGCCGGTGAGCCGGGTGGTGAGCCGCCGCTCGGATCTCGAGGAGCTGGCGGATGATTACGACGGCGCCTGGCGCACCCGGGCACGGGCCGGGATCGAGGATGCCGCGGATCAGCCGCGCGGCGACGCGCTGCCCGATGCCTTTCCGCAGTTCAGCTACGGGCTGTCGCCCTATCTCGCCCTCTCCTTCTTCGATCCCGACAGCCCGGTGCGGGCCGATGTCGGGGCGCAGCTCAGCCTCGCCTATCAGCCGAGCCCCGGCCTGACCTTCGCCGGGCGCTTCCGCTATCCGCTGGCGGGCAATATCGACAAGGCCGACCGGCCCTCGGATTCGGTGATCGCGCGGGTGCGCACCGATGTGCTGCGCTATGCCCAGGAATCCGATGTCGAGATCAACAACCTGACGGCGGAATATCTGTTCCGTCCCGGGCCGGATCTCTTCGGGCGGGTCACCGCGGGCTATCTCGAGGACATGTATGGCGGCGTCTCGGGCGAGCTGCTGTGGTATCCGGTGGCAAGCTCGCTGGCGCTGGGGGCGGAGCTCAATTACGCCCGGCAGCGCGATTTCGACATGCGGCTCGGCTTTCAGGATTATGACGTCATCACCGGCCATGCCTCGGCCTATTACGATTTCGGCAATGGCTTCCTCGGGCAGATCGACGCCGGGCGCTACCTGGCCGGGGA
>NZ_JBHUMP010000006.1:0-200664 GCF_042685005.1 Sulfitobacter aestuarii
GTTGATAAAGTCGGACATAAGGTCGGACTTACCATCGGATCGATCCCGAAATCAGACGGCCGCCGCCGGAGGCTTACGACGGATGTGTGGAAAGTAACGAACGCTGAGGACGTCGGACTGTGCATGTCGATGTCAGATGGTGCAAAATCGGACCACTACCGCCCTGGGCCTTTCTCGCCGGATGAAAGGCATTGCGTCCAGTTTTGTGACTGGATCATGAAATACTCGGCTTAGATATGGAAAGTCAGTTAACGGCAGGATCGTCCGCTGGTCGACTTTCGAACCTCTAAAATTCTGCGCGGTCTATGATTGGCAGCAATGACGCGTTGCGCCGCAGCATTTGGAAAGATCTCGTAGGTCGGCAACGGGTCGCTCCTACCAATTGGTCGCCGATACCCGAACGGCAGATTCGTCCCTCGTAGGCGACCAACAACATTTGCGCAGACCCCTAAATATTTTTCGAACTGCCGCAGTGCGGCGGTTGTAATGCTGCAGCGCGGCATTACATGGTTATCAACGCCAACGAACCCCCCATTCTCCAGAAGGAGTTTCCACATGACCACGCAGAACACCCAGACCCCTATGTTCGACATGCAGAGCCTGTTCAACCCCAAGAGCAGCCACGAATTGTTTAAGACGATGGCCAGCATGAACGAGCGCATGACTGCGATTTTCGTCGAAGCAGGCACCCGGTCTGTCGAGATCATGACCGCTACCGCGAAGCAATCCCTGTCGAACCTCAGTGAGGTCGCACAGGTCCGCGAGGAGCCCGCCGACTACGCCAAAGCTTACAGTGAATTTGCGCAAAAACAAATGGACCTCCTGAAGCGATCCGCGCAAGATATCGGCGAAGTGACCCAAGAAGCTGGCACCGAGACGCAAGAGTTGACTTCTGAACTCGGCGAAGAAGTGAATGGCAAGGTCGCAGCCAGCACCAAAGAAGCCACTGAGAAATTCTCTGCCAACGCCAAAGAGGCCAGCGAGCGGCTTACATCAAGCACCGAAGAAGCGACAGACAAGTTCAAATCTGTCGCCAAAGATGCCGCATATAAAGGCGCATCTGACAAAACTTCTTCGGCTTTCAAAAAGTCCAGCTAAGGCATCAGTCTTTTAAGCTATGACATGATGTGCGGCGGGTTCTGTAATGGACCCGCCGTTCTCGTCGGAGTGTCTGCATATTGTATTGGTCTGCTATGCGGATATTCCTGCCGGTCGCTGCGGACGCACAGTTTCCGCTGCGGTTGGGAAGACCTCCGGAAAGAAAGGCGGACACCATTCATTCGCTTTGCCGGTCACGATCGGCGGCGGTATGCCGGGAGCGCAGAGCCGCAAAGTCGAGCCGAGGATTGCTTCCTCCGTGTCGCGGCATGTCCGCTCTGGAACTCGTTTTGAAGAATGCTGCGCGACTCTCAGGTTACCATTCAGCGCCTGTTTATGTTACCTTACCTTAGGTCAATAAGTACAGTCGAGAGGCGGTCATCCCCTGCCGAAGCCACTTCTTTCCGATCCAGTTCAAAGAAGCATCGAATTGCGTGTCCCATAGCTGCCGCCAACGACTCATGTGAAGATTTCGCCGTAATCCACATCATCAGATATTTCGGGAGATTTTCGATGCAACGCATAACAATCAAGACTGGAGGCCTCGTTTTTGCCTTGCTAGGCGCAGTCTCGATGCCTATGTCCCTCATCGCAGCAGGAGTAGATTTTCCGACCACCTGTTCGACGAACGCCGATGCTGAGGTCGACGACGGCCTGACCCTCCTTCACAACATGATGTATATTGAGGCTGAGGCGGCTTTCGGCCGCGCCGCCGAAGCCGATCCCGACTGCGCCATGGCACAATGGGGGATCGCAATGGCAAACTTCCATCCGCTCTGGCCCGGAACGCCATCTGACGATGAAAAGGCGCGCGGCACTGCTGCGGCGGAACGTCTGGCCAACATGACCCCAGGCAGCGACCTCGAACAGGCGTTCGCCAACGCTGTGGCGGCGTTCTACGCGTCCGATCATGCCGACTACCGTGCCCGGCTCGCGGCTTGGGCGAAAGCGCAGCAGGCCGCGCAGGAGAAAATTCCCGAAAACATCGATGCGGCAGCCCTCTCAGCCCTCGCCCGCCTCGCAACCGCGCCATCGGGGCCGGATCGGATAGAGGAAAACGCGCGGGTCGGTGATGTGCTTGATGTGCTTCACAAAACAGCTCCGGACCATCCGGGAGTAATTCACTATGCTATTCACGCCTATGACAACCCGCCTCTCAAGGACCGCGGGCTACCCTATGCCGAGATTTATGACACTGCGGCACCGGCAGCAGCCCATGCGCTGCACATGCCCGCGCATATCTTCACGCGGACGGGCGACTGGCTGAAGTCGATCGATTTAAATCGCCGCTCTGCTGAAGCCGCGCTGGGAACATCTCAGGATGTGGTTCAGACCCACTATGTCCATGCCATCGATTATATGGTCTATGGCCACCTCCAGATGGGGGACATAGCCAAGGCAGAACGGCTGGTGGACGAAATGCTTGCGATCGACAACCATCAGGTAAGTTTTGGCGGAGCCTATGCATTGGCCGCATCCCCCGTCCGGCTGCTTCTGGAACAGGGGCAGTGGGCCGAGGCCGCTGCTCTTTCGCCCGCCATGCACGCAACGATCCCATGGGAGAATTTTCCGCAGGCCGCCGCGATGCTCTGGTTTGCCAAGGGACTGGGAGCGGCGCGCACGAACGATATAGCGACCGCGCGCGCCGCAGCCAGTGAATTGACCAGGCTGCACGATTCCATGCAGAAACAAGGACAAGATTACTGGGCTCGCCTGACTGAGGGTCAACTCTTGACGGTCGAGGGATGGATGGAATTGGCCGAGGGCAACAATGAGGTTGCACTGGCTCAGCAGAAAAAGGCTGCCGACCTGGAGGACGAGATAGGCAAGAGCCCCGTGACACCTGGCCATGTCCTGCCAGCCCGCGAACTCCTGGGCGACATGCTCAGCGAACTAGGGCGGACCGAAGAAGCGGACGAAGCCTACCGCGCGACCCTCGCCCATTCACCCAACCGGGCACGCAGCCTCGCGGCTCTGAACCGATAGGCAATGCCCCGGATTTCCTCAGTTTGTTCTGGCGGTCTACAATCGCATTGCATTCATACTTTCCGCGCTTCCTCCCAAGCCTTTGCAGGAACGCAGCGAGGATCGGGCACCCGCAGCGAAGGTCTGATAGGACCCGCTTATCAGGCATTCAGCCAATGAGAATGCTGCGCAATGGACCAAGGACCAGTCTGGGAAAGCTGAGTCACAGGAATAGACGAGGTGGTTAATGGTCTGTCAGGGCCGGGAGCAGCCGCTTCCGGATGTTTCACTCGTCTCCGAGACGGTCGAAGGCTGCAGTTAACCTGATAGTGCCACTCTGACTTTGGACAATCGGTTTCCTGCGCATCCTAGCTCTCTGTGCTTGACGCAACAAAGGGCAGTAGGGAGTTATCATGAATGCTTTGTCCGAAGGACAGCGGCGTTAGGAAGGTTCAGCAAGCGGGCGGATTGCAGCCACTGGCTGTTTGTCGCACTCATCCGCAGATGCAAGAGCTTATCTGGCTAATGCTTTGCTTGTTCGGAAAAGGTCAATTCCTACTCCCACAACCAAACCTATTTAGTCGAAACAAGGGCAAGTGCCGCCGATCGAGCATGCATATTGCCGGTATGGGAGGCTGGGCTTGTTCACGCTTTGTTAGTATGCGAGTCTGCATAAAGAGCAGGTGGATCGAAGGTAGGGCATGTCAGGCGCTGTTTCGCTGTTACGTGATATTTTCGGGTTTGACGATTTTCGCCCCGGACAGCAGGAAGTTGTCGACGCCGTCGCGGCGGGCGAAAACGTTCTGGCGATCATGCCGACCGGGGGCGGCAAGTCCCTTTGTTATCAATTGCCCGCGTTGGTCCGGGACGGGGTGACTGTGGTGATTTCGCCGCTGATCGCCTTGATGCGGGATCAGGTCCGCAGTTTGCAGGAGGCCGGGGTTGCCGCCGGGGCGCTGACATCCGGAAATACCCAGGAGGAAACCGAAGTCGTTTGGGAGGCTTTGGAGGCAGGGCGGCTGAAACTGCTCTACATGGCGCCGGAACGGCTTGCGGGGAGCGCGGCGCTCGGCATGCTGCGGCGTGCCAATGTGCGGCTGATTGCCGTTGACGAGGCCCATTGCGTCAGCCAATGGGGGCATGATTTTCGCCCGGATTACCTTCGCATCGGCGCGTTGCGGCGGGAGCTCGACGTACCGCTGGCGGCTTTTACGGCAACGGCGGATGCGGAGACCCGGGATGAAATCGTCCAGAAACTCTTCGGTGATACGGCCCCCCGTATCTTCCTGCGTGGTTTCGACCGGCCGAACATCCATCTCGCCTTCGCTGCGAAGGACCGCCCGCGACAGCAGATCCTTGCCTTCGCAGCGGCACGCAAGGGCCAGTCGGGGATCGTCTATTGCGGCACAAGGGCGAAGACCGAAGGGTTGGCGCGGGCGCTGCGCGAGGAGGGGCACGAGGCGCTGCATTATCACGGGGGGATGGACGCCGAGGCGCGGCGTGAGGCGGAGCGGCGGTTCCAGCAGGAGGATGGCCTGATCGTCGTGGCAACGGTGGCCTTCGGCATGGGGATCGACAAGCCCGATATCCGCTGGGTCGCGCATGCCGATCTGCCCAAGAGCATCGAAGCCTATTACCAGGAAATCGGCCGGGCCGGGCGCGACGGTGCTCCGGCGGAGACCCTGACGCTGTTCGGGCCGGACGATATCCGATTGCGGCGCAGTCAGATCGATGAGGGTCTGGCGCCGCCGGAACGACGCGCCGCGGATCACGGCCGCCTGAATGCGCTGCTCGGCTTGGCGGAAGCGCTGGAGTGTCGTCGCAAGAGCCTTCTGGCCTATTTCGACGAACATCAGGTGAGCTGCGGACGCTGCGACCTCTGCGATACGCCAGCGGAGGTTTTCGACGGTACGATGGCGGTGCGCAAGGCGCTGTCGGCGATGCTGCGCACCGAGGAATGGTTCGGCGCCGGACATCTGATCGATATTCTGCTCGGCAATGAGACCGACAAGATCCGTGAACGTGGTCATGGGGATCTGCCGACCTACGGGGTTGGCACCGAATATGACCGGCGCCAGTGGCAGGCGGTCTTCCGGCAGATGATGGGCCATGATCTGGTGCGCCCCGACCCCGAGCGTCACGGGGCCCTGCGGATGACCGATACGGCTCTGCCGATCCTGCGCGGCGAAGCGCAGATCAGCCTGCGCCAGGACAGTATCCGGGCGGCGGCGGGTGCGCGGCGACCGGCGGTAAAGGCGATGGTGCGCGAGGAGGATGCACCGTTGCTGTCTGCGCTCAAGGCCAAGCGCCGCGCGCTGGCCGAGGCCGGAAAGGTCCCGGCCTATGTTATTTTCACGGATCGGACCCTGATCGAGATGGCGGAGACCCGGCCGCGCGATCTCGACTCTATGGCGCGGATCTCCGGTGTCGGCGCCAAGAAGCTGGAAAGCTACGGCAACATGTTCCTCGAAGTGATCAATGGCGAGGTCACGCAGATGCATCCGAACCGGCGGCGGCTGGCCGGGCGGGCGCAGGGCAATCTCTATGACCGGCTTCTGCAGATCCAGACCGATCTGGCGCGTGGTTCGGCGGGTACGGACAAGCCGCTGAGCTGTTCGGCGGCCCAGCTTGCCAAGGTAGCGCAGCTGCGCGATCCGGACGACGCGGCGCTGCAGCGTCTGCTTGGCGAGCGGCGCGCGGAGCGTTTCGGTCCGGCCTTTCTGGACGTTCTGAAGGCGACGGGCTAAGCACGATCCGAAATACGAGAGGGTGAGCAGATGCTGGTGGTGATTTCGCCCGCCAAGAGGCTGGATTGGACCGAGCGTGCGTTGGAGACGACGACACCCGACTTCCAGGAAGATGCGATACGGCTCGCGCGCAGCGCCCGCAATCTGACATTGGGAAAGCTCAAGGCGCTGATGGGGCTCAGCGATGATCTGGCGCGGCTGAACCGTGAGCGTTTTCGGGCATTCGAGGCGGAACCTGGTCCGGAGCTGACCCGACCCGCGGCGCTGGCCTTTGCCGGCGATACCTATCAGGGGCTCGAAGCGGGCAGTCTGGATGCCGAGGAGCTGGCCTGGGCACAGCGGCATCTGCGGATCCTTTCGGGGCTTTACGGCGTGTTGCGCCCGCTCGATGCGATCCAGCCCTATCGGCTCGAAATGGGCAGCCGGTTGAAGACCCGACGCGGTGAGAACCTCTATGAATATTGGCGCGACGAGCTTGCGCAGGCATTGAACGATCAGGGTGAAGCGCTCGGGACCGATGTGCTGATCAATTGCGCCAGCCAGGAATATTTCGGCGCGGTGCCGCTCAGGCCGCTGAAGCTGCGGGTGGTGACCCCGCAATTTCTGGAAGACAAGGGCGACGGCAAGGGGCCGAAGATCGTCAGCTTCTTTGCCAAGAAGGCGCGGGGGGCGATGGCGCGTTTCATCATCCAGAACCGGATTGTCGAGGCCGAGGCGATCCGCGACTTCGACAGCGGCGGCTATGCCTGGCAGCAAGACTTGTCTACCCCGGAGCGGCCGGCCTTCCTGCGCCCCTATCCGACGGCCTGAACCGCCGGTACGGGCGTCAGTGGCCGCATCTGTTCCGTCCAAGCGTTGCGGATGATTTCGATGATCTGCGGCTTGCGCAGTGGCTTGGTCATGTATTGATCCAGTCCGGCGGCCAGGATGGCGGCGTCATCCCCGGCCATGGCGTGGGCGGTCAGCGCGATGATCGGGACATGGCCGCCGATCTCGGATTCACGCGCGCGGATCGCGGCGGTGGCTTCCTTCCCGTCCATCCGTGGCATCGAGATGTCCATGAAAATCAGGTCCGGTTCGAAGCTGCTGAACTGCGCCACTGCTTCTTCGCCGTTCGCGGCGATCGCGAGGTCGATGTCGAGATCCTTGATCATCTTCCTAAAGATCAGCTGATTGGTCTTGTTGTCCTCCGCCGCGAGAATGCGCAGGCGCCGGAGGGGGGGCGCGATGCTGCGCGGCTCCGCCGTTTTCCGGTCAAAACTCAGCGTGGCAAGGCTTGCCAGCAGATCCTGCCGCGAGGCCGGTTTGTGCAGGATGCCCGACAGGAGGGCGCTGGCCGGGTCCTGCGTGGCGGCGGCGGGGGTGGTGCTGAGCAGCAGCATTGGCTGTTCATGCCCCGCCGCACGCAACGCCGCCGCGAGTTCGAGTCCGTCCATCTGCGGCATGTTGTGATCGCTGAGGATCAGGTCGACAGGGCCATCCATCAGGGTCAGGGCGTCTGCACCGCTGGCACAGCTGCTCACCTTGAAACCGAGTTGGCGAAGCTGGCGTTCGAGAATGTCGCGATGCGGGCTGCTGTCATCGACGACCAGCACGTGTTTCAGACCGGCGGGCAGGACCGGCGGCTCCGGCGGCATCGTCCCGGCGACGGCCAGCGCCAGCTTGAAACCGAAGCAGGAGCCGACGCCCTCCTGCGAGGTCACCCAGATCTCGCCCCCCATCAACTCGATCAGCCGCTGGGAGATCGCCAGCCCAAGCCCGGTGCCGTCGAATTGCCGGTTGCGTTGGTTCTCGACCTGGTTGAACTCGCCGAAAATATGCCCGACCATTTCCGCCGGAATGCCGATGCCGGTGTCCTCGATGCTGAGATGCAGCGTGACGCGACAGGTCTGCGGCTCGGGCACGCCGGTGGCGCGGATCAGGACATGACCGGCATTGGTGAATTTTACCGCATTGCCGACCAGGTTGGTCAGAACCTGACGGATGCGCCCCGGGTCGCCCACCAGTTCGGTCGGCAGGAACATGTCGTAATCAAGCAGCAGTGTCAGCCCCTTGTCCCGTGCGGAAGGCTGCAGCAGCAGAATGATTTCCTGGATCGCGCGCTCCAGATCGAAGGGTTCGGGATGCAGCTTCAGCTTGTCGGCGTCGATCTTGGAATAGTCGAGAACGTCATTGATGATGACCAGCAGCGCTTCGCCGGAATGTTTGATGGTTTCGACATAGAGCCGCTGTTCCTCGTTAAGCGCGGTATCACCGAGCAGGTCGGCCATGCCCACGACACCGTTCATCGGTGTGCGGATCTCATGACTCCTATTGGCGAGAAAGGCGGATTTGGCGCAATTGGCGCTTTCGGCGACGGCACGGGCGGTCTTCAGCTCCGCCTCGTATCGCAAGGTATCGGTGATGTTGAGCCCGAGAGAGACAAGATCGCCGCCGGGGCCGCGCTGGTCTATCAGCTTGATATAGCCGCCGTCCCAGAGCTTCACCACCACCGGCTCGTGCGCGCCCTGCTGCAGGCGACGGGTCATCATGCTGCGCCATGCTGCGGCGCCCTGCGGGCCGGGGTCGATGATTCCCTCGTCGGTGAGCAGTTGCAGGATGGTGACGTAGTTGATTCCGGGGGCAACCTCTTCCAGCCCGTCGAAGACCGCCAGATAGGCGCGGTTGGCCATGATCATCTCGTTATCGGCGTTGAACAGGGCGAAGCCGTCGTGAATGGTCTCGATTGATTGCCAGAGCCGCCGCTCGGTCAGGGCGATGCGCTGATGTGCGGCGTTGAGATCGGATTTCACCCGCTGGTTTTCGCCGCGGATGTTCTCGACCTCGGCGCGGGTCTCGACGATCTCTTCGCTCAATTGCTGCGCATGTTGCCCGAGCTTGCGGTTCGCGGCGAAGAGCTCCGCCTGTTTGAGTTCCAGCAGCCGTTCCGCCGCCAACCGGCTGCGCCGCTCTTCGGTCAATTTGCTGGCCAGGCTCATGCGCCGCTCCGCTCCAGGGTCTGGCGCGAGCATTTCCGATCAGGGTGAAAAACTGCTTAATGCGGGCGCGTATCGTCGTGCCGTCTCGTCCTAGCGACGACCTTCGCGCAGCCAGGCGATGGTGATCAAGCCGAGGCTGAGCAGGAGTACAAGCCAGGGCGGCAGCAATGCGGTCTGGCGGATGTCGCGGGTTTCATAGGCGTCGCGCGGGGTCAGCCCGATCCAGCCGCGACCTGCCGCCGGTCGGCCCGCGCGGATGTTGCGCAGCCTCGGCAGGCCGTCTTCGATATGCAGGATGCCGCCGCGCCGGGGCGCGATCACCGGTTCCATGGTCTCTCCGCTCGCGATGGTTTCGACGAATTCGCGTGGCGCGGCGGGGCCGAGGCCGATAACGCTCTGTTGTTCCCCGTTTTCCAACCGGTAAAGCCCGATTTCTGGCCCTTCGAACGCGGCGGCGAACTTCCCCGGCGCGACTTCCTCCATGACAAGCTCGGTCACGGTGCCATCGGGTGCGGTGATGCTGAGCGGCGGCACGCTCTCTCCGAGGGTCCGGCGGGTGATCTTCATGCTCTGGCCATCGGCGCTGGCGGTCAGCGCCTCTTCCTCGAGCTCGGGTTCCTTCATCATCCAATGTGCGAGGCGGCGCAGCAATTCGAGTTGTGGTCCGCCGCCCTCGTAGCCGCGGTTCCAGAGCCAGGCATGGTCGGACGCGAGCAGCGCCACACGGCCCTCCTGCACCCGGTTGAGCACCAGCAGCGGGCGTGCGTCGATGCCTTCCAGCACCGTCGCGCCCTGCGGGTCGATCACGTCTATCTGGCGCAGCCAGCGCCCCCAATCCCCGTTGCCGGGCAGGTCGGCGGTGACCGGATGACGCTTGCCCAGTTCCGAGACCTTGGGCGTATAGGGCTCTTCGAGCACCCGTGCGCTCGGGGTCGCGGGCAGGATGGCGCCGAGCGGCGAGCGGTAGAGACTGTCGGCGCTGGCGAAATCGGGCCCGGCGGCGACCAGTACCGCGCCGCCCCTGCGGATGTAATCCGCGACGTTCTGCAGGTAGAGCGCGGGCAGGATGCCGCGGCGCTTGTAGCGGTCGAAGATGATCAGGTCGAAATCCTCGATCTTGTCCATGAACAGCTCGCGCGTCGGGAAGGCGATCAGCGACAATTCATTGACCGGCACGCCGTCCTGCTTCTCCGGCGGCCGCAGGATGGTGAAATGCACCAGATCGACGGAGGAATCCGACTTCAGCAGGTTGCGCCAGGTGCGCCCGCCGGGATGTGGCTCGCCGCTGACCAGCAGCACCCGGAGCCGGTCGCGCACGCCGTTCATCTGGATCAGCGCGGCATTGTTGCGATCGGTCAGTTCGCCCTCCGCCAGCGGCATGGAGAAGCGGATCACGTTGCGCCCGCCATGGGGCAGGGTGACCGGCAAGTCGATATCCTCGCCCACCGGCACCCTGAAGCGCTGCGGCTCTTCGCCATCGACGGAGATATCGAGCTGCGCCAGCCCGTCTCCCTCCGGCGCGGCGCCGAGATCGTCGATGCGCAGGGTCAGGGTCACCGGTTCGCCGATGATCGCGAAGGCCGGGGCGTTGCTGACGCTCAGGCGGCGGTCCCAGTCGCTCTGCTCGCCGCTGAGCAGCAGGTGCATCGGCGCAGGCAGGTCGAGCGGCATGTCGGCATCATGGATGCGCCCGTCGCTCAGCGCGACTATCCCGGCAATGCGTGAACGCGGCTCTTCGGCGAGCGCATCGGCGAGGCTGCGCATCAGTTCGGTTCCCGCATCCCCCGGCCCGTCGGGCACGTCGATGAGACGCAGTTCGGTGTTGGGTCGGGCTTCTATCTGCGCGGCGAGCGCCTTGGCGGCGGCTTCGGTCTGGGCGGCCCGGTCGCCGAGCCGCTGGCTGGCGCTGCGGTCTTCCAGCATCACCACGATGTCGCTCAGTGGCGCGCGGTCTTCCTGCTGCACCGAGGGACCGGCCAGCGCGCCGAGCACCACCAGGGCCGCAAGGCCACGCAGCAGCCAGCCGCCGAGACCGCGCCAGAGCGCCAGCAGCGTTCCGGCAAGCGACAGCGCCGCCAGCGCCCAGAGCAGCGGCAGCGGGATCAGCGGGTCGAAGACGATCGTCGAGGTCATTGGCCAAGCCTGTCGAGCAGCGCAGGCACATGGACCTGGTCGGATTTGTAATTGCCGGTCAGGACATGCATGATCAGATTGACCCCGAAACGATAGGCCAGCTCGCGCTGCCGCTCGCCGGAAAAGCCGCGACCGATGGGCAGCAGCGGCGCGCCGTTCGAAGTGATCGCCCAAGCGCTGGCCCAGTCGTTGCCACCGATCACCACCGGCGTCACGCCATCGTTGAGATTGCGGAAGGGCATGCCTTCGACCTTCTCGGCATCCGGCGGTGCCGCCTCGACCCAGACGTCACGGCTGGTGTGGCGACCGGGGAAATCCTGCAACAGGTAGAATGTGCGGGTCAGCACGTGATCGTCCGGCAGCGGTTCGAGTGGCGGGATGTCAAGCGGGGCGGCAAGCTCCTGAAGCTTGCGCCCGTTCGGGCTGGCGGCGCCGAAACCCGCGATATCGGCGTCGCGCGTGTCGAACAGGATGAGCCCCCCGGAGCGCAGATATTCGTTGAGCTTTGCATAGGCCTTGTCAGAGGGCTGCGGCTGATCCGGGGTCACCGGCCAGTAGAGGATCGGGAAGAACGACAATTCGTCACGTTCCAGATCGACGCCGATCGGGGGCGCGGGCTCGACCGATGTGCGGAAGAACAGCGTGTCTGTGAGGCCGAGCAACCCGGCCTTGGCCACGTCGTCGAGCTGCCGGTTGCCGGTCAGCACATGCGCCAGCGCCACTTCCGCCGCCGCGTCGAGCGCAAAGGCTTCCGCGTCGCGTTCGCTCGGCCCCTGCTGGGCCTGCGCCGTCGGAACCTGAAGAAAGGGGATAAAGACGAGCAGCGCGATCGCCGCGGCGCTGTTGCTGCGCGCCAATAGCCGACCCGACAGCGCCAGCGACGCGAGGACATCGGCCAGCAGCAGGAGCAGCGACAGGCTGAGCAACCAGCCCCCGAGCGGCCGCTCCGGCGCCAGCGCCAGGCCGTGCACCGGCACGTCGGCGGGCCAGCTGCTCGGGGTGAGTTCGGTTTCGGCGGAGATCGCGTTGCGCGCCAGCCGCCGGTCCTCGTTCCCGTAGATCCCCGGCAGCAACCCCGGCCCGGCCGGTTGCGATAGCAGCACTTCCCCCGCCACGCCCTGCAGGTTGCCTGCCTCGCTGAGCGTGCCATAGCCATCCATCACCCGCAGCGGGCTCCAGGTCGTGCCTTCGAGACTGGCAGGTTCCGGCGTTCCTGAGGCCGAGGAAACCGCCAGCCGTTCGAGCATCTGTACGAACAGGCCCGACAGCGGCAGGCTTGACCATTCCGCCGTGGCGGTGACGTGAAACAGGACGATCTGGCCCTGGCCGGACGCCTTGCGCGTGACCAGCGGCGTACCGTCGCTGAGCGCGGCGATGACCCTTTCGGCAAGACTCGGGTCGGGCTGTGCCACGACCTGTGCCGAGACCGAGACATCCGGCGGGATGGCAAGCCCGAAGAACGGTGAACTGTCGCGGAAAGGAGCCAGCGTCTTGGGCTCGCCCCAGCTCATCGCGCCGCCGACACTGCGCCCGCCCGCGCGCAGACGTACCGGCATCAGGGGGTCCTCCGCCATGCGGCTCACATCGCTTGCGGCGATCCGCGGCCCTGCGAAGCGGATCAGCATGCCGCCCGCGTCGATCCATTCCAGTAACGGCGCGGTTTCCGCTTCCGACAGGGTCGCGATATCCGCCAGAACTATGACATCGGGATTGGCGGGCAGCACTTCGGTCAGGCTGCCCTTGATCAGCTCGGCGCTCGGCGCGAGAGCCTGTTCGATGTAATGCAATGGCGACAGCAATTGCAGCTCTTCGCGCTGGCCCCGCCCGCCGATCAGCGCCACCTCCCGACGTTGCAGCCCGTCATCGACAAGGCTGCGCGCCCCGGCGGAACGCTGTCCGGAGATGTCAAAGGAGGTGATCCGCGCCCGCAGTTCGGCGGGCAGGGACAGCGACAGCTCGGCTTCCTTGGCCGCTTCGGCGAAATCGGCGGTGCCCCGGGCAAGGACGCGGGCATTGCCTGCCGGGTCGCGGCCCTGTGCCTCGACGGTGACCTGCCGCGCCGCGCCGGGGGCCGCACGTTTCAGCGTCAGCTGAACCGCACCGTCGGCATAGCGTGCCGGGGCGATGGCCATGGCATTTCCCGCGACCTGGTGGACCTCGACGCGGCCACGGTCCTGCAGGCGATCAAGCAGGGTGGAGCGACCGTCGTAATCCAGCCCGTCGCTGAACCAGAGCGTGTCGAAATCGGGCAGGTCGGCGATGATCTCCGCTACCCGGCCGATCTGTGCGACGTCAGGTTGCCAGGGTGCCGGGCTGAACCCGGCAAGGCGGCTGCGCCAGATATCGGCGGATTGAAACGCCGGGGTGTCGGGATCGGTCAGGCTCAGGAAGCCGACCGGACGCCCGGCGCGGGCGGCGCGGGTCAGCTGCGCCTCGATCGCCTCTTCCTGCTGGGTCCAGCGGGCGGCACCGGCCCAGGACCCATCAAGCAGGATCAACAGCGGCCCCTTGCCCTCGGCCCGGTCCTGCACGGGGTTCAGCACCGGCCCGGCCAGACCGATGATGATCGCCGCCAGCGCCAGCATCCGCAACAGCAGCAGCCACCAGGGCGTGCGGTCAGACACGCTTTCGTCATCCTTCAGCCCCAGCAGCAATGCCACGCCGGGAAAACGGCGGCGCACCGGCGCGGGCGGCACGGCGCGCAGGATCAGCCACAGGATCGGCAGCGCCAGCAGGGCGAGCAGCAGCCAAGGCGCGGTGAAGCCGATGCCGCCCAGAATCGTCATGCCGCCACCCCGCCGCGGGCATCGAGCGCACCATAGAGCCAGAGCAGCGCCGATTGCGGCGAGGCATCGGTGTGATGCAGCCCGTAGCGCCAGCCGGTGAGCGCGCAGAGCCGCTGCAACTCTGCCTTGCGTGCCGCCAGCCGGTCGAGATAGCGGTTGCGCAGCTCGCTGGCCTTCAACGTTTCATGGCGCAGCGTGCCGCCGACGCTTTCGAAGATCGTGCGGCCCTGGAAAGGGAACATTTCCTCGCTCGGATCGAGAACGTGATAGAGGATGCCGCGGATGCCCCTATCGGCGGATTTGGTCAGCGCCGTCTGCACGCCGGCGAGATCGCCCATGAAATCGGAGACGAACAGCGCCCTTGCATGGGGGATCAACGCGCGGTGTTCGGGCGGTGCGTAATCGGCTTCGTCCTCCGCGCCGAACATCTCGGCCAGCCGCCAGAGCTGGGTATTGCCGCGCCGGGGCGGCAGGGCGGTACCGGTCAGGCCGACCCGCTCGCCACCGCGGATCAGCAGCACCGCCAGCGCCAGAGCCAGCAGCCGGGCGCGGTCGATTTTCGGCGCGAGGGCATGATCCGAGGCAAAGCGCATCGAGGCGCCCTGATCGACCCAGAGCAGCACCGATTGCGCGATCTGCCATTCCCGCTCGCGCACGAATTCCTGATCGCCGCGCGCGGAGCGGCGGTGATCGATCATCCGGCGGCTGTCGCCCATCTGCGCCGGACGGTATTGCCAGAAGTCATCGCCGGTTCCGGCGCGGCGCCGTCCATGCGCGCCAAGCAGCACCGCTCCGGCCAGATGCTCGGCCCGTGCCAGCAGCGGCGGCAGGCGCTGCGCCTGTTCCTCGGCGCGCGCGCGAAGGGCGCCCGGATCGCTCACGCCGCAGCCTGCGCCCCGGTCAGCCTGGCGACGGTGCGGTCGATCAGCGTCTGCAGGCTGTCGCCGCGCGCCCGAGCAGCGAAATTGAGCGCCATGCGATGGCTCAGCACCGGGCGCGCCATGTCGATGACATCCTCGGCATTCGGCGCGAGACGCCCTTCCAGCAGCGCCCGCGCGCGTACCGCGAGCATCAGCGCCTGCGCCGCACGGGGTCCGGGGCCCCAGGCCACGGTTTCGCGCACCTCGTCACTGGCGTCCTGCTCGTCAGGGCGGAAGGCCCGGACCAGATCGAGGATCAGCTCGACCACGCTTTCGCCGACCGGCATGCGGCGCAGCAGGCGCTGCGCATCGAGCAATTCCTGTGCCGTGAACACTGCAACCGCCTCGGCCTCGGCCTCGCCGGTAGTGGCGATCAGAATGTCACGCTCGGTGGCGCGATCCGGGTAATCGACGTCGATCTGTACCAGGAAGCGGTCAAGCTGCGCTTCGGGCAGCGGGTAGGTGCCCTCCTGCTCGATCGGGTTCTGGGTGGCGAGCACGTGGAAGAGCACCCCGAGCGCGCGGTCCTGCCCCGCCACGGTCACGGTCTTTTCCTGCATGGCCTGCAGCAGGGCCGACTGGGTGCGCGGGCTGGCGCGGTTGATCTCGTCGGCCATCAGCAGCTGGCAGAAAACCGGCCCCTCGATGAAGCGGAAGGCACGGCTGCCGTCGGCGCCGGTGTCGAGCACCTCGGAACCGAGAATGTCGGCCGGCATCAGGTCGGGGGTGAATTGCACACGGTTGCTGTGCAGGCCCATGACGATGCCGAGCGTCTCCACCAGCCGCGTTTTGCCCAACCCCGGCAGGCCGATCAGCAGCCCGTGACCGCCGCAGAGCAGCGCCGTCAGCGTCAGGTCAACGACCCGCGGCTGTCCGATGAAGCGGCGGGTGATGGATTGCTTCGCCGCGCCGAGCTGCGCGCCGAGCGCCTCGATCTGCGCCACCATGTCATCGGCCTCGCTCTCGGTCAGGGTCATGACTTTTACTCTCTCAAGGTTATATGTTCTGAGTGTAAGTGTATCTCTTGCACAGGGAATGGCAAAAGCAATGAGCGGACAAAAAACCGTGACACCTTCGGCGGAATCGCTGGTCGCTTCGGCGAAGGCCGCCAAATCGGGCGGATTACCGCCGCTGGAAAAATGGAACCCGCCATTCTGCGGCGATCTCGACATGCAGATCAGACGCGACGGGACCTGGTTCTATCAAGGCACGCCGATCGGGCGGATAGAGCTGGTGAAGCTCTTCTCGACGATCCTCTGGCGCGAGGGTGACGATTATTTTCTGGTCACCCCGGTCGAAAAGGTCGGGATCGAGGTCGAGGATGCGCCTTTCGTCGCCGTCGATTTCGAGGTCGAAGGGCAGGGCCGCGACCAGCGCCTGACCTTCGTAACCAATGTCGGAGACAGCGCATTGGCCGGACCGGATCACCCGATCCGTGTGGAACGGGAGCCGGACACCGGCGAACCCGCGCCCTATGTACTGATCCGGCGCAATCTCGAAGCGTTGATCGACCGTAAGAGCTTTTACCGGCTGATCGATCTCGGCGCCCATCACGAGGGCTGGTTCGGGATTTGGTCAGAGGGTGAATTCTTTCGCATCATCCCGTCCGAGGAATTGCCGGAAAAGGGCGGCGAAGCCTGACGTCGCCCGCCGCCCGGCTCAATGCGCCTCGGCCCAGTTGGCGCCGCGGCCCGCCTCGACCACCAGCCTGACGTCGAGTTTCACGACCGGATCGGCGGCGCTCTCCATCACATCCCGGGCAACCTCGATCAGCGCCTCCTCGGCACCGTTCTCCACCTCGAAGAGCAATTCGTCATGGACCTGCAACAGCATCGTCGCGGGCAAGTCGGCGATCGCGGCGGGCATCCGCACCATGGCGCGGCGGATGATATCGGCGGCGGTGCCCTGAATGGGCGCATTGATTGCGGCGCGCTGGGCGAATCCGGCACGGGGCCCCTTGGCCGAAATCTCCGGCGTGTGGATCTTGCGCCCGAAGAGCGTCTGCACGAAGCCATGCTCCTTGGCGAAGGTCTTGGTGTCGTTCATATAGGTGCGGATGCTCGGGAAACGTTCGAAATAGCGGTCGATGAAGCCCTGCGCCTCGCCCCGGGGAATGCGCAGGTTGCGCGCCAGGCCGAAGCCTGAAATGCCGTAGATCACCCCGAAGTTGATCGCCTTGGCGCGGCGGCGGATCTCGGGGGTCATCTCCGCCATCGGCACGTCGAACATTTCCGAAGCGGTCATGGCGTGGATGTCCTGCCCCTGTTCGAAAGCCTCCTTGAGCGCCGGGATCTCTGCCATATGCGCGAGGATGCGCAGCTCGATCTGTGAGTAATCGAGCGCTACCAGCGTCTTGCCCGGTTCGGCGACGAAGGCGGCGCGGATGCGACGACCCTCTTCGGTGCGGATCGGGATGTTCTGCAGGTTCGGGTCGGTCGAGGCGAGCCGTCCGGTGCTGGCCCCGGCAATGGAATAGCAGGTGTGTACGCGGCCGGTATCGGGGTTGATATGATCCTGCAGCGCGTCGGTATAGGTCGATTTCAGCTTGGAGATCTGGCGCCAGTCGAGGATCTTGCGCGGCAATTCATGCTCGGTGGCCAGATCTTCGAGCACATCTGCGCCGGTGGCATAGGCGCCCGTCTTGCCCTTCTTGCCGCCCTCCAGCGCCATTTCGTCGAACAGGATTTCGCCGAGTTGCTTGGGGGAGCCGACATTGAACTTGCGGCCGGCGAGGGTGTGGATCTCCTCCTCGAGCATCGCCATCTTCTGGGCGAAGGCATTGGACATGCGGCTCAGCGTGTCGCGGTCGACCTTGACGCCGGAGCGCTCCATCGCCGCGAGCACCGGCACCAGCGGGCGCTCCAATGTCTCATAGACCCGCGTGACCTGCGCCACATGCAGCTGCGGCTTGAACTTCTGCCACAGCCGCAAGGTGATGTCGGCATCCTCGGCGGCATAGGCCACGGCATCGCTCAGCGGGACCTTGTCGAAGGTGACGGCGGATTTCCCCGAGCCGAGCAGCGGCTTGATCGGGATCGGCGTGTGGCCGAGATAGCGTTCGGACAGCGTGTCCATGCCATGGCCATGCAGGCCGGCATGCATCGCGTATGACATCAGCATCGTGTCGTCGATCGGCGTCATGGTAATGCCGAGCTGGGCGAAGATCTTGCCGTCGTATTTCATGTTCTGCCCGATCTTGAGGATCGCCGGATCCTTCAGCATCGGGGTCAGCATCCGCAAAGCCTCCTCCGTGGCCATCTGGCCCTCGGCGAGATCATCCGAACCGAAGAGGTCATCGCCGCGGCTCTGCTTGTGGGTCAGCGGGATATAGCAGGCCCGACCGGGCTCGACCGCCAGCGAAATGCCGACCAGCTCCGCGATCATCTCATCGAGTCCGGTGGTTTCGGTATCGACCGCGACATGGCCGAATTCGTAAATCCGGTCGATCCAGCGTTGCAGCGCCGCCGCGTCGCTGACCTGTTCATAGGCGGTGCTGTCGAACGGGACGTCGGCCTCGGCCGCGATTTCCGGCAGGGCGGCAGGCTCGGCGATCACCGGCGCTTCACGGCCCAACACCTCGGCCACACGACGCGACAGGGTGCGGAATTCCATCTCGGCGAGGAAGCCGAGCAACCTGTCGGGATCGGGGTCGCGCACTTCGAGATCATCGAGGGTGAAATCCAGCGGCGTGTTTTCGTCCAGCAAGACCAGACGTCGCGACAGTCGGATCTGCTCGGCATGTTCGATCAAGGTCTGGCGGCGTTTGGGCTGCTTGATCTCTTCGGCACGCTCCAGGAGGCTGTGCAGATCGCCATATTCGTTGATCAGCAGCGCTGCCGTCTTGATGCCGATCCCCGGCGCGCCGGGCACGTTATCGACCGAATCCCCGGCCAGCGCCTGCACATCGACCACCCGCTCGGGATAGACTCCGAACTTCTCGAACACCCCCTCGCGGTCGATCCGGTTGTTCTTCATCGCATCGAGCATCTCGACCCCGTCGCCGACGAGCTGCATCAGATCCTTGTCGGAGCTGATGATGGTGCAGCGTCCGCCCCGGTCGCGGGCCTGAACGGCGAGCGTGGCGATGATGTCGTCGGCCTCGAAACCTTCCTTCTCCTTGCAGGCGATGTTGAACGCCTCTGTCGCGATCCGGGTCAGGGGAATCTGCGGGCGCAGATCCTCGGGCATCGCTTCGCGGTTGGCCTTGTAGAGGTCATACATCTCGTTGCGGAACGTGTGGCTGCCCTTGTCGAAGATCACCGCGACATGGGTCGGGGCGTCGGGGCCGGTGTTGCCCTCCACATAACGGTGCAGCATGTTGCAGAACCCGGCGACCGCGCCGATCGGCATGCCGTCGGACTTGCGGGTCAGTGGCGGCAGCGCGTGATAGGCGCGGAAGATGAAGGCCGAGCCGTCGATCAGGTGCAAGTGATGGCCTTTGCCGAATGTGCCGGACATGGATGCTTCTCCGTTGCTTCAACGCGTGTGCGCCGCGTCAGGCGCGGCTTGCCGACGGGGGCGCGGCTGCGTCCCGGCTATCAGATCGTTCAGGGACCGCGCCGCAGGACGCGGCGGGCTGGCTGCGGCGCAGGCTCAGGCCTTGCCCTCGAAGCTGGCATGGACGAATTTGCAGTCGCAATAGCCACATTCGACCCAGCCGGTGTCGCGCGGGATCTGCAGCCAGACCCGCGGATGCCCGAGCGCGCCTTCGCCGCCGTCGCAGGCGACGCGGTAGCTGTTGACGATGCGGGTCTCGGGGGCTTGCAGGGTCATCTCGGTTCATCCTCGGCTCGGGGCTTTGCGCGGCGCTTCGGCCTGGCGCTGTCAGGCTTCGGTTATGACCAAAGGAGCCTGCGGGAGCAAGGCCGGTTTCACGCGCGGGCGAACCGCCGCGCCGGGCAGGAACGGCGCGCGCCCCGACAGTGCGCGTTCCCCTGCAGGAAGGCGGCGGAAAGTGGTTCACCCTGACGGCTGCAGCCGCTAAAAGGCGCGAAACATCAGGATCGGAACCGAGCAGAATGAGCCCCCCCAAGCCAGTCGTATTATGCATCCTCGACGGATGGGGCCAGAGCGCCGACCCGGTCGGCAATGCACCGCTGCTCGCGCGCACGCCGAATTTCGACCGGGTGATGCGGAGCTGCCCGAATGCGACGCTGGTCACCCATGGGCCGGATGTCGGCCTGCCGGTTGGGCAGATGGGCAATTCCGAGGTCGGCCACATGAACATCGGCGCCGGGCGGGTGGTGGCGATGGATCTCGGACAGATCGATATGGAGATTGCCTCCGGTGATTTCTTCGAGAACCCGCGCCTCACCGCCTTCATCGGGGAAATGCAGGACAGCGGCGGCACCGCGCATCTGCTCGGACTGGTTTCCGATGGCGGCGTGCATGGCCATATGAACCACATGGTCGCCGCCGCGCGCGCCCTGCGCGCCGCCGGGGTGCCGGTGCTGATCCATGCGCTTACCGACGGTCGCGACGTGGCGCCGCGCTCGGCCATCGGCTATCTCGAACGGCTGGGCGCGGCGCTGCCCGAGGGTGCCGCAATCGCTACCGTCGCCGGGCGCTACTTCGCGATGGACCGGGACAATCGCTGGGACCGGATCAGCCGCGCCTACAGCGTCATCGTGCGCGGCGACGGTTTGCGGGCGGGTTCGGCGCAGAAGGCCGTCGAACAGGCCTATGCGCGCAACGAGAATGACGAATTCATGGCGCCGACGCTGATCGGCGAATATGCCGGCGCACAGGGTGGCGACGGTCTGTTCTGTCTTAACTTCCGCGCCGACCGGGCACGGCAGATCATGGCGGCGATCGGCGATCCTGAATTCGACCTGTTCAGCGTGTCGCATCGCCCGCACTGGGCGGCGCTGATGGGGATGGCGGAATATTCCGAGCATCACAACAGCTACATGAGCGTGATGTATCCCAAGGTGGAGATCGTCAATACGCTCGGTGCCTGGGTAGCGAAACAGGGGCTGCGCCAGTTCCGGCTGGCGGAGACCGAGAAATATCCGCATGTGACATTCTTCCTCAACGGGGGCGAGGAAGAGCCCGAGGCGGGCGAGGATCGGTTCATGCCGCGCAGCCCGCATGTGGCGACCTATGACATGCAGCCCGAGATGTCTTCGGCCAAGGTGACCGAAAAATTCGTCGAGGCGATCGGGGCGGGCTATGACCTGATAGTGGTCAATTACGCCAATCCCGACATGGTCGGCCATACCGGCGATCTGGCAGCGGCGATCGCGGCCTGCGAGGCGGTGGACGAGGGGCTCGGACAGGTGCTGGCGGCGCTAGAGGAGGCTGGCGGGGCGATGATCCTGACGGCCGATCACGGCAATTGTGAAACCATGATCGACCCGCTGACCCGGGGTGCGCATACCGCCCATACGCTAAACCCCGTTCCCGTGGCGGTGATCGGCGGGCCGCCGGAGGCAGAGCTGCGCGACGGGCGGCTGGCCGATCTCGCGCCGACGCTGCTGCATCTGATGGGGCTGGAACAGCCCGGGGAGATGACCGGCCGGTGCCTGCTGACATGAGAGCCCTCTGGCTGATCCTGTCGCTGATCCTCGTGCCCGCCGTCGGGCTCGCGCAGGGCGAGGCGGCGGAACAGGCTCGCCTCGCCGCGCGCCAGCTCGAGGCGGCTTCGGCCAAGCTCGACACTGCCGCGACTGCCCGTGATCGGGTCAAGGCGCTGACCGAGACGATCAGATCCTACGAGACCGGTCTCGCCGCCATGCGCGACGGGCTGCGCCGCGCCGCGATCAGCGAAGCCCGGCTCAGCAAGCGTCTGGCGTCGCGCGACGGCGAGGTGGCGCAATTGCTCGGCGTATTGCAGAGCATCGGCGGCGAGCCTTCGCCGGTGGTCTTCCTGCACCCCGAGGGGCCGATGGGCACCGCCCGCGCCGGGATGTTGCTGAGCGAGCTGACACCGGCGCTCAACAACCGCGCCGATGCCCTGCGCCGTGACCTCGATGACGTAAAGACCCTGCGTGCCCTGCAAAGCGAGGCCGCCGCCCGGCTTCAGAAAGGGCTCGACGAGATCCAGCGCGCCCGCACCGCGCTCAACCAGGCGATGGCCAACCGTACCGACCTGCCGACGCGGTTCACCGAGGATCCGGTGCGTACCGCGATCCTGATCGATTCGACCGAGACGCTCGAAGGGTTCGCCAGCGGCCTGACGAAGATCGCGCTCGAGGAAAGCGAACCGGCGCCGATCAACATCGACGGACAGGTCGGCGAATTGCCGCTGCCGGTGCAGGGGCTGGTCCTGCGCCGCGCCGGAGAAACCGACGCCGCGGGCGTGACACGGCCCGGCATCGTGCTCGCGACCCGGTCGCGGGCCATCGTCACCAGCCCCTCCGCGGCCACCATCCGTTACACCGGCCCGCTGCTCGACCTCGGCAATGTGGTCATTCTGGAGCCCCAGGTCGATACTCTGTTTGTGCTCGCCGGGCTTGATGTGGTCTATGGTCAGGCGGGGCAGGTGATTTCGGCGGGCACGCCGATCGGATTGATGGGCGTTCCGGCGGGGCAGGAGGGCGCGGAATTGTCAAATCAAGGTGATGGCTCTGGCATCGATCGCTCGCAGACGCTCTATTTGGAAGTAAGGCAGAATAACACGCCACTGGACCCCCAGGACTGGTTCCGCACCGACAAGGATGGATAAGCAGATGAAGAAATTCGTGATGGCAGCCCTAGGCGGCACATTGGCAGGGGCAATCGCCACGACCCAGGTTGCGGGGCCATTGCTCGCCCAGGAGGCGGCCAAGACCGGCAATGTCTATGAGCAACTCGACCTTTTCGGCGACATCTTCGAGCGGATCCGCGCGCAATATGTCGAGGATGTCGATCCCGGCGATCTGATCGAAGCGGCGATCAACGGCATGCTGACCTCGCTCGACCCGCATTCCAGTTACCTCTCGCCCAAGGACGCGGTGAAGATGCGCGAGCAGACCCGCGGAGAATTCGGCGGTCTCGGCATCGAGGTGACGCAGGAGGACGGCTTCGTCAAAGTGGTCTCTCCGATCGACGACACGCCGGCGGCGGAAGCGGGGATCGAGGCGGGCGATTTCATCACCCATGTCAACGGCGAGAGCCTGCTGGGCCTGCTGCTGGACGATGCGGTCGAACTGATGCGCGGCCCGGTGGGCTCTGAGATCGTCATCACCGTGGTGCGCGAAGGCGAGCCCGAACCCTTCGACGTGACAATCACCCGCGACACGATCCAGCTGACGGCCGTGCGCGCGCGGACCGAAGGCAATTCGGCTGTGTTGCGCGTCACGACCTTCAACGAACAGACCTATCCCAAGCTCAAGGAAGGGCTCGCCGAACAGATCGAGAAGGCGGGCGGGATCGAGAAGCTCAACGGCATCGTGCTCGACCTGCGCAACAATCCCGGCGGGCTGCTGACCCAGGCGATCGCAGTGTCGGACGCCTTCCTCGAAGAGGGCGAGATCGTCAGCACCCGGGGCCGGGAGGCTGCCGACGGGGACCGTGTCAACGCCACGCCCGGAGACCTGTCACAGGGCAAGCCGATCGTGGTGCTGATCAACGGTGGCTCGGCCTCGGCCTCGGAGATTGTCGCGGGGGCGCTGCAGGATCACCGCCGCGCCATCATCGTCGGCACCAAGAGCTTCGGCAAGGGTTCGGTCCAGACCGTGATGCCGCTGCGGGGCGATGGCGCGATGCGGCTGACCACCGCGCGCTACTACACGCCCTCCGGCCGCTCGATCCAGGCGCTGGGTGTCTCGCCCGATATCGTGGTGGCGCAACCGCCCGCCAAACCTGCCTCCGAGGAGGAGGAAGACAAGATCGCACGCCCGCTCCGCTCGGAAGCCGACCTGCGCGGGAGTCTCAACAACGACAGCCTCAGCGAAGACGAGATCAAGCAGATCGAAGAAGACCGCGCCAAGGCTGCCGATGCCGCCAAGCTGCGCGAAGAGGATTACCAGCTCGCCTATGCGATCGACATCCTGAAGGGCCTCTCGGCGCTCGGCCCGACCGACTGAGAGGCGCAAGTTTAGCGCAAAGGGAAGGGGCTCGCCGCGGGATCGGCGGGCCCCTTTCTATATATGTGGTGGGTTGCGCGTTGCGCGTCCGGCGGGGGGAATGTTCGCCGCGAGTCCAATTTACAGGCTGCCTGGGAAGGCCTGAACGGTTTATGGGGTGGTTCACCGGAGCCGCCACTGGGGCGTTCGCGGTGTAATAGAGCTCCGCCCGCCCAGCCGACATACCAAACGAAGATGCCTTCGCAGGGATCTGTGCGGGCGTCTCTTGCGCGGCTCAGGTGGTTTCGAGGCAATGACGGCGGAAGGCGCGTTTGAGCATGTCGAGTTCGGCGCGCAGCAGGTCGAGCTCGGCGCGGATGTCATCCGCCAGCGCTTCCTCGGCGATCAGCGTCACATGGCCGAGCTGGGCATTGTCTTCCCTGTTGAGGATCAGCAAGGTCTGCACACCATCCGCGATGGCTTCCGGCGGGATCGGGATCGACAGCAGCCAGTGACCGGCCGCCTCGTTGTGTTCGAGCGTGAAATTCTCGAGCCTGCGTTCGCCGTGGCGGATATCGAGATCGGGGGCGCTGTCTCCGGCGGGTGTCAGGATGCCCTGCCAGATCCCCTGGCGCATGTCGGTCTTGGTCAGTTGCAGCGGGCGCATTCAGCGACTCCTAGATCTGGGCGCGGGGGCGCCGGGAGAAGGTCAGGTCGCGCAGTACGACCTGGTTCATCTGCGGCCCTTCGAAGATCAGGTCGATCCAGGCCGCTTCGACGCGTTTCTCGTTGATGCTCGAATAGGCGAGGTCGAATTCGACGCGCATGTCGCTCTGCTCCATCGGCAGCTCGCGGACGATCTGCTCGGTATTGGGGCCGTGGCGGATGTTGAGCCGGGCGAAGATCTCCAGCGGTTTCTCGAGTTCCACAATGGCTTCGAGCCGCAACAGATGGTTGCGTTTCAGGCCTTTCCAGCCGCTTTCCGGCAGATCCACGACCAGGGACAGAAACGAGCCGTCAAAGCTGAACACATCCAGGCGCAGCCCGTAGGGCGCGAGATCTTCGCGGCGCAGGTTACGCAGCTGACGCAGGGTCAGCTCGGATTGGGCGCAGTCGTGGAACAGCGTGATCTCGTCACCGAGCCGCGCCTTGTTCGGCACCGAGGCGCGGCCCTTTTCGGCCAGCGGACCGCGCCAGAGCGCCGGGCGCCAGGCCCAGTCGGCATTATGAGGTTTGGCAAAGCCGGTAGAGCCGATCATCGGCAGCGCGAGTCGTTCATCTGCCTTGTTGATCAACCGGTCGAGATGATGCCTGAGAAGCCGCGCACGATTGCGCTGGCGGCGCAGCACCGTCAGATCGACAATATCAGCCTGCCGCGCGGCGCGCGCCCATCGCCTTATCGTCCCCGCATAGAGCGGATTGCTCAGGAAAGTATCGCCGAACCTGGCCATAAATCGTTACTGCCTTCGTTTCTGTCATCCTAGCTACCAGCGACGGCGCATTCAAACGGAATGCACCGGAGTCTCAGGGGTTGGCCGCCCGGCTGCGCGCAATCAGCGCCTTGATCAGCATGCGTCCGTCGCCGGTAATGGCACGGCCATCCTCGGGCCCGTAGAGCGCGATCCCGACGAGTTGTCCATCGATCAGCGCGGCGGCGCGCCAATGCCGTGGCGAGACGCCTTTCACCGGGACCGGGCCGACCGCGCGGAAGATCGTTTCGGCCGCGGTGCTTTCGACCTCGGAAAGCCGGGTGAGCCGCGCGGCCTTGGCGATGGTCTCGGGACTGGGCAGTTCCGCTCCGGCAGGGGCGGGCAACATGCTGAAGGTGATCATGCCACGCGGCGCATCGCTGACCGTGTCGACGGCGGCGAAGGCATCGCAGCGGGCCAGCAGGGCGAAACGGGCCTTCAGGCTGCCCTGATCGATGCAATAGCCGGGCGGCGGCACCAGCCGTAGCGCGCCCCCGCCCATGCGGGCCTGCGACAGCCCCTTGGGCGCGGCGCCGCTGCCGACCGGACCGACCTCGCAGCCGGTGAGGAGCAGCAGCGCCGCCGCGAGAAGCGGACCTTTAGAGGTCCATGTAGTCATGCGTTTCCGCTTTCGCGCCAGGGTGGGTCACGGCGCCGAGATAGGTCGGGCCGACGAGCTGGGCATATTTCCACAGCGCACCCGAAGCGTAATTGGTCGGTCGGGCACCGGCCCAGGCGGACTTGCGCTCCGCCAGTTCCTCATCGCTGAGATCGACCGAGATCGTTCCCTTGACCGCGTCGAGCGTGATCATATCGCCGTTCTTCAGCAGCGCGATCGGTCCGCCGTTGGCAGCCTCCGGTCCGACATGGCCGACGCAGAAGCCGCGGGTCGCGCCGGAGAAGCGGCCATCGGTGATCAGCGCCACCTTCTTGCCCATGCCCTGACCCGAAAGCGCGGCCGTGGTGGCCAGCATTTCGCGCATGCCGGGACCGCCGGCCGGGCCTTCGTTGCGGATCACGAAAACGTCGCCTTCCTTGTAATCGCGGTTCTGCACCGCCTCGAAGGCATCCTGTTCGCATTCGAAGACCAGCGCCGGCCCTGTGAAGACGATGTCTTCCTCGGACATGCCGGCAATCTTCACGATGGCGCCCTCGGGAGCGAGATTGCCCTTCAGGCCCACGACGCCGCCGGTCTTGCTGATCGGGGTGGCGACCGAATGGATCACCTTGCCGTCGGCCTCGCGCTCGATCCGGTCAAGCTCCTCGCCGATGGAGCGGCCTGTCACGGTCAGGCAATCGGTGTGCAGCAGCCCCGCCTTGCGCAGCTCCTTCATCACCACCGGCACGCCGCCCGCGTCGTAGAGGTCTTTCGCCACATACTGGCCGCCCGGTTTCATATCGACGAAGTAAGGCGTGTCGCGGAAGATTTCGCAGACGTCCTCAAGGTAGAACTCGATCCCGGCTTCATGCGCCATGGCCGGCAGGTGCAGACCGGCGTTGGTAGAGCCGCCGGTGCAGGCGACGATGCGTGCCGCGTTCTCAAAGGCTTCGCGGGTACAGATGTCGCGGGCGCGGATGTTCTTCTCGATCAGGTTCATCACCGCGGCGCCCGAGGCTTCGGCATAGGCGTCGCGGCTCTCATAGGGCGCGGGCATGCCGGAGGAGTTCGGCAGCGCGAGGCCGATGGCCTCGGACACACAGGCCATGGTGTTGGCGGTAAACTGGCCGCCACATGCCCCGGCAGAGGGGCAAGCAACGCGTTCGAGCACGTCCAAAGCGGCCTGCGACATGGAGCCATTCTGGAAGCGGCCCACGGCTTCGAACATATCCTGCACGGTCAGATCGCGGGTGGCGAAATCTTCGGGCACATCGGCACCGGCGGGTGCCTTGCCGGGCAGGATCGAGCCGCCATAGAGGAAGACCGACGGCACGTTGAGCCGGATCATCGCCATCATCATGCCGGGCAGCGATTTGTCACAGCCGGCCAGCCCGACAAGCGCATCGTAGCAATGGCCGCGCATCGTCAGTTCGACCGTGTCGGCAATCGCTTCGCGCGAGGCGAGCGAGGAACGCATGCCCTCGTGGCCCATCGCGATACCGTCGGTGACGGTGATGGTGGTGAACTCGCGCGGCGTGCCCTGCTGGGAATGCACGCCCACTTTCACCGCCTGCGCCTGCCGGTTCAGCGCGATGTTGCAGGGCGCGGCTTCGTTCCAGCAGGTGGCGACGCCGACGAGCGGCTGGTGAATCTCTTCTTCCGTCATGCCCATCGCGTAATAATAGGACCGGTGCGGCGCCCGCGCCGGACCCTCGGTCACGTGGCGGCTGGGCAGTTTGGTTTTGTCGAAACGCTGGTTGCTGGACATGCGGATAGGCTCCCGTTTGGCTGTTCCTGCTGGAATAGTCCTCCGGTCGCGCTGCTGCAAGGCTGATGCGCGCTTGTTGTATTGGCCCCGGCGCTTGACTAGATTGGGCGAACCCCTTCTTCCGGCCGTCGGCGGCCCCCGCAGCGAAAGTGACGGCGCATGGAGCCCAGCCTATTTTCCTTCATCTGGAAATATTCGCGGCGCGAGCAACTGGTGCTCCTCGGCTTCACGATCCTCACCTTTCCGTTCCTCTACGCGACGCTGGAACTGCCCAAGCGGATCATCAACGACGCCATCGGCGCGCAACATTCGGTGATCGACCTCTTCGGGGTCAGGATCACCCAGGTGCAATTGCTGATGCTTCTCTGTTTCGCCTATCTGGCGGCGGTGCTGGTGCATGGCTTGCTGAAGATGCGGCTCAACACCATGAAGGGCGTCCTTGCGGAACGGCTGCTGCGGCGCTTCCGGTTTCAGCTGATCGCCCGGATGATGCGATTTCCGCGCAGCTATTTCGAGAACACCAGCCAGGGCGAGCTGGTCTCGATGGTCACCTCGGAGGCCGAGCCGATGGGCGGGCTGATGGGAGATGCGGTGGCACAACCGGCGTTTCAGGCCGGACAGATGCTGATCATCGTGCTGTTCCTGTTCCTGCAATCGCCTTGGTTCGGGCTTGCCGGGGTGGCGCTGATCCCGCTGCAGGCGTGGCTCATCCCGCTGCTGCAGCGCCAGATCAACCTGCTCAACAAGGAGCGCATCAAGGAGGTGCGCCATTTCGCCGCCGAGATCGGCGAGACCGCCGCCGGGATCACCGACCTGCGCAGCAACGGCGGCTGGCGCCTGCGGCTGGCCGGTTTTACCGATCGGCTCGGGCGGCTGTTCGATATCCGTTTCAGGATCTATCAGAAGAAGTTCTTCATGAAGTTCCTCAACAACTTCATTACCCAGCTGACGCCGTTCTTCTTCTATGCGGTCGGCGGCTACCTCGCGATCGTCGGGCAGATCACCGTCGGCGCGCTGGTCGCGGCGCTGGCGGCCTACAAGGATCTGTCGAGCCCGTGGAAGGAATTGCTGACCTATTACAACCAGACCCAGGACATGTCGCTACGCTGGGACGTCGTGACCGAACGTTTCGGCCCGCATAACATGATCGACGAGCGCCTGTTCGAGGGCGCGCCCGAGGAAATACCGGAGCTCAAGGGCGATCTGGTGCTGAGCAATGTCTCGCTGCGCAACGGCGATGGCGACATGGTGCTGGAGGATCTCAATCTGCGCATCCCCGCGGGGGCGCAGGTCGCCATCGAGGTCGCCAACCAGTCCGAACGCCGCGCGCTTGCGGAAATGCTCACCCGCGAACTGCTGCCGAGCCGCGGCCGGATCGAGATCGCGGGGCATGACCTGTCACGACTGCATCAGGCCGTGGTGGCGGCACGGATCGGGTATGCCCATGACAAACCCTACCTGTTTCAGGGCAGTGTCGGGGAAAACCTGCTGATGCCGCTGCGCATGCGCCCGCGCAATTCCGTGGGCGAGATGCAGGCTTCGACAGCGCTGACGCTGATCGGCAGGGGCAATGGCACGGCGGTCGAGGATCGCCTGCGGCTCGAGGCCGACCGCTCGGGCAACAGTCTAGACCGGGTCGAGCCCGATTGGCTCGATCCGGGGCTGGCCGGGCTGGAATCGCGCGAAGAGGTCGAGGAATGGTGGTACAAGCTCAGCGAGACACTGGGACTGACCGAGACCATGTTCCGCAACATGCTCAACGCGCGAATGGACCCCGAGGCCCATCCCGAGCTCGCGCGCCAGATCGTTTCGCTGCGCGGCGAGGTCTGGGAGGGGCTGAAGAAAGCCGGGCTTGCCAAGGCGATCCACCGGCTCGATCCGGAAAAGTTCAACCCCGGCATTCCGCTGGGCGGCAACCTGATCTTCGCCACGCCGCTGCGCGACATTTCGCAGGAAGGGCTGGCGGCGGAGCGGCATTTCCTCGGCATGATCGCCGAGGTTGGTCTTGCCGAAGAGGGGATCGCGATCTCGCAGACCCTGGTCGAGACGCTGCACCAGACCTTCGGTCGCGACGGCACCGACCATCCGCTGTTTACCGCGCTGGGCATCGAGGAGGAACTCTACGAACGGCTGGTGGATATCGCCGCGCGGCGCCGCGAAAAGGGTGATGCAGCGCTCAGCGAGGATGAATTCGCGCTGCTGCTCACCGTGCCCTTCGCGCTGACGGCGGAACAGATCGGACCGGCCTTTCCGGAGAGTTTCAAGCAGGAGATCCTTCATGTCCGGAAGACCCATGGCGCGACCCTGCGCGAGCGGGCCAAGAGCATGTTCATCCCGGTGACACCCGAGAATTATTTGCCGCGCTTCTCGCTGCTGGAAAACCTGATCTACGGAAGGGTTTCGGCGATTGCCGGGCTCCAGGGCGATCTGATCGTCGATCTGGTGGCAGAGATACTCGAGTCACACGGGCTCTGGCGGAAGATCGCGGTCAATGTCTTCGACGTGCCGACCAATATCGGCGGTACCAACCTGTCGTCGATGTTCCAGGAACGGCTCGCCTTCAACCGCGCGGCGATCAAGCGGCCCGACATCCTGGTATTCAACAAGCCGCTCAGCTCGCACAGCAACGCCGCGCTCACCCAGCTTCGGCACCGGCTCGGGGAATTGCTGCCCCGGACGACACAGATCCATCTCGACGACCGTTTCACCGATCCCGGCGATTTCGACCTGCATGTTCGGATCAGTGGCGGGCGGATCGACGGGCAGGAGCAGCTCGATCGGCCCACACCGGAGGAGGACGGCTCGGGCGATCTGCGCCGCAAGCTGCGGATCCTGTCGCGCAACGAATTGTTCGGCAATCTCGACGCCCGCAACCAGCGGCTTCTG
Source organism: Sulfitobacter aestuarii (assembly GCF_042685005.1). Taxonomy (NCBI): domain Bacteria; kingdom Pseudomonadati; phylum Pseudomonadota; class Alphaproteobacteria; order Rhodobacterales; family Roseobacteraceae; genus Sulfitobacter; species Sulfitobacter aestuarii. Next base: position 30,336 of record NZ_JBHUMP010000006.1, read on the forward strand.
GCCTTTGCCGCGCAATGGTACGAGGCAGAGGAGGGACAGCGGATCTTTTCCATCAACGAGCCGCCGGATGCCGCCTATCTCTGTCTTGAGGGGCTTGCGGAACTGACCTGGCGCGATCCGGAGGGCGAGGGGCATCATGTCGCCGATGTCAGGCCGGGGCGGTTGATCGGCGATCTGGCGGTCATCCTCGACCAGCCGCGCCAGCTCGACCTGACCGCGCTGGAAAAGACCCGTTTCCTGCGCATCGGGGCCGAGCAGCTCCGCGCGGTGATCGAGAATGACCGCGGCGTACTGCTCAGCCTGCTGCGCACCGTCGCCGAACATCTCACCGGGGCGGCCGAATTGCTGCGCGCGGCGCGGATCGACGTGCCCCGGCAGGTGGATGGGCCCCCGGCGCCGCCGGTGGACCGGGAGCCGCCGCGATGATCTGGCGACTGGACTACCGCGCCCATGACCGTTTTATCGCGCCCGCCCTTGCCACGGCGGCCCTCTGGCGGCTGCTGGCCGGGCTGATCATGGCAACCCTACTCTATTTCATGCTCAACCAGGTGTATTTCCTGTTTTTCTACGGTCTCTCGGACCAAAACGGCAGGTCACTCTATCAGGAGGTGCTCTCGGGCGCCTCGCCGATGGCCATGTACATGCTGTTGTTCAGCTTTGGGCTGATGATTCTCGCGACGGGTGTCAGCGTGCGGCTGCTGCACCGCCGCCCGATGCGCAGTCTCATCGGCCCGGTGCAGGTCGCGCGGGCGCATTTCGCCGCCGTCCTTGGGCTGCTGGCGCTGCTCAGCCTGGCGCTGTTGCTGCTGCCGCCCTGGGGGATGGGAGATGCGCTGGTGCCGAACCTGCCGGTCGGCCGCTGGCTGCTGCTGCTGCCGCTGTCGCTGCTCGGCGTATTGGTGCAGGTCAGCGCCGAAGAGATCCTGTTTCGCGGCTATGTGCAGCAACAGCTGGCGGCCCGGTTCCGCTCTCCCCTGATATGGATGGTGCTGCCCTCCGTCCTCTTCGCCCTAGGCCATTATCTGCCCGAAGTGGCGGGGGACAACGCGCTGATGATCGCGCTCTGGGCCGGGCTCTTCGGTATCCTGATGGCGGATCTCACCGCCCGCTCGGGATCGCTCGGACCGGCGATCGCGGTGCATTTCTGGAACAATGTCTCGGCGATCGTGATCATCTCGGTCCCCGATGATCTCTCGGGGCTGGCGCTCTATCTCACACCGTTTTCGATGGCCGACGAGGCCGCGACGAGGGCCTGGCTGCCGGTCGATTTCGCGCTGATGCTGGTGGCCTGGCTGACCGCGAGACTGGCGATCCGGCGCTGATTGCAATTTGCGGCGGGCCGGCTTATCTCAGGGGTCAAATTTCCAAGGGACACGACATGAACTGGATCGCGAACTACGTTCGGCCAAGGATCAACTCGATCTTCTCGCGGCGCGAGACGCCGGACAACCTGTGGACCAAATGCGACGAATGCGGCACCATGCTGTTTCACCGCGAGCTGTCGGACAATCTTAACGTCTGTACCAATTGCGGCCACCACATGCAGATTTCGCCGCGCGAACGGTTCAAGAACCTGTTCGACGGAGGGATCTTCAGCGAGGTCAAGGTACCGGCGCCCACCACCGATCCGCTGAACTTCCGCGATCAAAAGAAATACCCCGACCGGCTGCGCGCCGCCCAGAAACAGACCGGCGAGAGCGAGGCGATGCTGGTCGCGACCGGCGAGATCGGGCGCACCCCGATCGTTGCCGCGGCGCAGGATTTCTCCTTCATGGCCGGGTCGATGGGCATGTATGTGGGCAATGCGATCATCGCCGCTGCCGAGGAAGCGGTAAAGCTCAAGCGGCCGCTGGTCCTGTTCTCCGCCGCCGGCGGCGCGCGGATGCAGGAAGGTATCCTCAGCCTCATGCAGATGCCGCGCACCACCGTCGCGGTGCAGATGCTGAAGGAGGCCGGGCTGCCCTATATCGTGGTGCTCGTGCATCCGACCACCGGCGGTGTCACCGCGTCCTATGCGATGCTGGGCGATGTGCAGATCGCCGAGCCGAACGCGCTGATCTGCTTTGCCGGGCCGCGGGTGATCGAACAGACGATCCGCGAGAAACTGCCCGAAGGCTTCCAGCGCGCCGAATATCTGCTCGATCACGGCATGCTCGACCGGGTGACCAAACGCACCGAGCTGCGCGACGAGCTGATCGGCATCACGCGGATGCTTCTTGGCCTGCCGCCCGCCGTGCGCGGCGATCTCCCGGCGCCGGACAAGAGCGAGCAAACCCCCGTCGTAGCAGCGCCGGAACCCGAACCGGCCACCGAGGCACCCAAGGCATGACCGGGCAGGGCTCGGACGCCATCCTCGAACGGATGATGGCGCTGCATCCGAAGATCATCGACCTGACGCTGGACCGGATGTGGCGGCTGCTCGACGCGCTCGGCAATCCGCAGGACCGGCTGCCGCCGGTTATCCATCTCGCCGGAACCAACGGCAAGGGCTCGACACAGGCGATGATCCGCGCCGGGCTCGAGGCGATGGGCAAATCGGTCCATGCCTATACCTCGCCGCATCTGGCGCGGTTTCACGAACGTATCCGCCTCGCGGGCGCGTTGATCGACGAGACGGTCCTGACCGAAGTGCTCGACGAATGCTACGCCGCCAACGATGGCGAAGACATCACCTATTTCGAAATCACGACCTGCGCCGCGCTGCTTGCCTTCTCGCGGGTGCCTGCCGATTACGTCCTGCTCGAAGTCGGGCTTGGCGGGCGGCTCGATGCGACCAACGTGATCAAGGATCCGGCCCTGACGGTGATTACCCCGGTTTCGGTCGATCACCAGCAATTCCTGGGCGAGACCCTCGCCGAGATTGCCGGGGAGAAGGCCGGGATCATCAAACGCGGCGTGACCTGTGTCGTCGGCCCGCAGGAAGAGGCCGGGCTCGAGGTGATCGAGGCACGGGCCACCGCCCTCGGCGCGCCGTTGCTGGCCTATGGGCAGCAATGGCATGTGGGACCTGAGGCCGGTCGCATGGTCTATCAGGACGAGCGCGGGCTGCTCGACCTGCCGCGCCCGAACCTGCCGGGCGACCACCAGATCACCAATGCCGGCGCGGCGCTGGCGGCGCTGCGGCATCTCGGCGCGGACGAGGCGGCCTGCGAGGCGGCGGTCACGAAGGCCTTCTGGCCCGCACGGATGCAGCGGCTTAGTGCCGGGCCGCTGGTCGAGCTGGCGGGGCAGGGGGAACTCTGGCTCGATGGCGGCCACAACCCTGCGGCGGGCGAGGCGCTGGCCTCGGTGCTGGCGCAGATGCCCGCGCGCGCGACCTACCTGATCTGCGGCATGCTCAACACCAAGGACATCAGCGGCTATCTGCGTCCCCTCGCGGCACAGGCCGAGCGACTGGTCGCCGTGTCCATTCCCGGCGAGGCCAACACCCTGCCCGGCGAAGCTACGGCAGCGGCGGCAAAGGCGGTGGGCATGAAGGCCGAGGTAGCTGATGATGTGGCCAGCGCGCTGCGCGGGATCGTCGCCGAGACGCCGGAGGCGCGGGTGCTGATCTGCGGCTCGCTCTATCTCGCGGGCGGTGTCCTGCGCGAGAACAGCTGACGAAATCCTTGCCGGGGGCTCAGCCCGTGCCCCCGACGCCATTCCGGCGCGCCCAGTCATCGCTCTGCATCTCCCGCAGCCGCGAAGCGGTGCGCTCGAATTCGAACGTGCCCTCTCCCTCGAGATAGAGCATCTCCGGCTTCGCCGCGGCGGAAGAGATCAGCCGGACCTTCGCCTCGTAAAGCGCGTCAATCAGGGTGACGAAGCGTTTGGCTTCGTTGAAATTCGACCGCCCGAGCTGCGGGATGTCATCGAGCAGCAGCACCTTGATCTCCGCGGCCAGCGCGAGGTAATCCGCCGGGCCGAGCGGGCGGCCGCAGAGATCGTGGAAAGGCGCGCGCGCCACGCCATTGCGGAAGGTCGGCAGCACCACGTCACGCCCCTTGACCTGCAGATGCAGCGGCGCGCCCGGACCCCCGGCAAGATCCTGCCAGACCGCATTCATCGCAGCGCGGCTTTCGGCATTGACGGGTGTGAAATAGACCTGCGTCCCGGCCAGCCTGTCCTGCCGGTAATCCTTCGGACTGGCGAGCTCATGCACCACCATCCTGTCCTTGATCAGCGCGATGAAGGGCAGGAAGAGATCGCGGTTGAGCCCGTTCTTGTAGAGCTCGTCCGGCAGGCGGTTCGAGGTCGTGACCACCACGACCCCATCGGCGAACAGCGCTTCGAACAGTCGCCCGACGATCATTGCGTCGGTAATGTCGGTGATCTGCATCTCGTCAAAGGCCAGAAGCCGCACCGAGGCGGCGACCTCGGCCGCCACCGGCGCGATCGCGTCATCGACACCGGTCTTGCGCACCTCGTGCAGCATTGCGTGGATCTCCTGCATGAAAGCATGGAAATGCACCCGCCGCGCGGGCACGTCCTCCAGGCTTTCAACGAAGAGATCCATCAACATCGACTTGCCGCGCCCGACCCCGCCCCAGAGATAAAGCCCCTTGGGCGGCTCGGGTGCCTTGCGGAACAGGCCTTTCCTGACCGGCTGCAGCAGGGCGGTGCGGATCCGGTCGAATTCCGGCAGCACAGCTTCCTGCGCCGGGTCGGGCTGCAGCTTGCCGGAGGCGGTCAGCTGCTCAAAGGTTTCGCGCATGTTTGTCATGACAGAGTCCTACAATCCTGTCTCGTCAGATGAAAGCGGCGCGCCGTGGCCCGATCCGGGACATCGTTTCGGCGAAGACACCGAAATTTCCGCTGGCTCAGTTCTGCGCCCGCCAACGCTCGAGAATATAGCGGCTGGTCATCAGGTCGAGATGCGCGCCGCCGCCGTTCTTGAACAGGGTGATCTCTTGATCATCGTTCCGGGTGAAGCTCGGCAGGTCATAATAATCCGCCAACAGCGCCTCGCGGCCGATCGCGCCGCTTTCGAGCGGGATCTCGATCTCGCCGATATGGCCGATTGTCGTGTCGAAACTGTCCACGAAGATCCGCGCGGCCTGCAACGCCGCATCATCGGCCTCGCGCATATCGGGGCGGTAGGCGCCGATGAGATCGATATGCTGGCCGGGCTGGAGCCAGTCGCCCTTGATCAACGGCGTGCTCGACATGGTGGCGCTGGTGACGATATCCGCACCGCGCACCGCCACTTCGAGATCCTCGGCGACGCTCAGGCCGGGCAGTTCCGTCGCCATGGCCTCGGCATTGGCGCGGGTGCGGTTCCAGATGCTGAAACGCGCCTGCGGAAAGACGGCGCTATAGGCTTCATAGAGCGCGCGCCCCTGCGTTCCGGCACCGACGATCAGAATATTTTCGCTGTCGACCCGCGCCAGATGGCGCGCGGCGAGCAGGGAATCGCCGGCCGTTTTCCATTTGGTCACGAGGTGGAAATCGACAATCGCTTCCAGCGTGCCGTCGCCATCGGCGTAGAGATTGACCCCGCCGTTGACCATCGGCTTGTCGGTCTGGCGATTGCCGGGAAAGATCGTGGCGGTCTTCACCGCGATGCCCAGTCCGTCGATCCAGGCGGCGCGGCTCAGCAGCGTGTCTTCGCCGCGATAGAGGAAGGTATCGCCGATCTCGGCGCGCGGCAGCCCGTGACCGGCGGCCAAAGCATCGGTCAGCCCGATCCAGTCGAGCAGGGCTTCGCCTGCCTCGAAGGAAATGACGGGGATGTTGCTCATGCGGCTTCCTCCTGGCTCAGCAATCCTTCCGCGACGAGCCGGTCGGCCCAGCCCTGCGGTCCGGTGAAATGATGGGTGCCCCAGCCGCGCGCGGCGGCGGCGGCGATATTGTCGGCGCGGTCATCGGTGAAGAGCAGGCGTTCGGGCGCGATGCCGCTGCCCTTTTCCAGCGCCTCATAGATCGACGCGGCGGGTTTGATCATGCCGAGATGGCCGGAGATGAAATCCCGGTCGAACTGGCGCAGGAACGGATAATGCCCGGCGGCGAGATCATAGCTCTGGATGCCGAAATTGGTGAGCGAGAACACCGGCACGCCGCGCGCCTGCAGCGCCTGCATCAGGCGCAGCGAATGGTCGATCACCGGCGCGGCCATCTCGATCCAGCGGTCATGCCACAGACGGATCTCGTCGCGCCAGTCGGGGTATTGCTCGGCGCATTCATAGATCGTCTCGGTGAAATGCCCGCCCCTGTCGACCCGGTCGTTCATGCCGTGCAAGTCGATGGCGGCAAACATCGCGCGGCGGCGCTCTTCGCCGATCACTGAATCATAGAACCGTTCGGGCTGCCATTCGATCAGGACATTGCCGATATCAAACACCACGGCTTCCGGCTGCACAGGTTATCCTTTCTCACATGACGGAGTTCAGGCAGAAGCGCGCTCAACCCCGGATGGCGCTCCGCAGGGTCCGTTCCAGAGCATCCAGAAAGCGGGAACGGTCGGCCTTTGTAAAGCCCTTGCCTCCACCCTGGCGGAACGGGTCGGCGGCACGCAGATCGGCCATCAGATCGCGGGTCGCGAGCACATTGCCGATATTGGCCCGGGTCAGCGCTTCGCCGTTATGTTTAAGCACCTGCGCCCCCGCCTCGACGCAACGGGCGGCAAGCGGGATGTCTCCGGTCACCACCACGTCGCCAGGACCGCAGCGTTCGGCGATCCACATGTCGGCCACGTCCGGCCCGTCGGGCACGATCACCGTCTCGACCAGCGGATTGGGCGAGGGCCGCAGCCCGCCATTGGAGACCACGAACATGCGGATCTTGTGACGGGTTGCGACACGTTCGGCCTCGGGTTTGACCGGGCAGGCATCGGCGTCGATGTAAAGCGCGGTCATGGTCGGCGCCTCAGCCTGCGTAGAGCGCATCGGCATGGAAGGCGACATGGTCTTCCATGAAGGTCGAGACGAAGAAGTAACTGTGATCGTAGCCCGGCTGCATCCGGAAGATCGCCTGCTGACGGCGTTTGGCGATGGCCTCGGAAAGCGCCTCGGGTTTGAGCAGGTCGAGGAACTGGTCATTGGCGCCCTGGTCGATCAGGATCGGACCGTCGAAGCCCTTCTCGGCCATCAGCAGCGTCGCGTCATGCTTGCTCCAGCCGCTCTCGTCCTCACCGAGATAGGCGGTCAGCTGCTTGCGGCCCCAGTCACTGGCGGAGGGGTTGGTGATCGGTGCGAAGGCGGAGACCGAGCGGTAGCGGCCCGGCAGGTTCATCGCGAGCGTCAGCGCCCCGTGCCCGCCCATGGAATGGCCGGTGATGCCCTGACGCTCCATGTCGAGCGCGAAATTCTCCGCGAGAAGCGCAGGCAGCTCATCGGCGATGTAATCCCACATCTGGAAATGCGGCTTCCACGGATCCTGTGTCGCGTTGACGTAGAAACCGGCACCCTTGCCGAGGTCATAGGCTTCGTCATCGGCCACGTCATCGCCGCGCGGCGAGGTGTCGGGGAAGACCAGCGCGATACCATGTTCGGCGGCCCAACCCTGAGCGGCAGCCTTGGTCATGGCGTTTTCGTGGGTGCAGGTCAGGCCGGAGAGATACCACAGCACCGGGACCGGACCGTTCTGCGCCTCCTCGGGCAGGAACAGACCGAAGGTCATCTCGCAATTGCAGCTGCTCGACTGATGCGAATAGACGCCCTGCGTGCCACCGAAACAGGCGTTCTCGGAGATGGTTTTCATGGGATATCCTTTCAATACGTTTGCCTGCTAAGATCATCGCCGCAGTGGTCGCGTCAAGGGGGCGCTTCGCCGCGGTGCATTGCTCAGACGCCGGTAACCCAGCCGATGATGAGGCTGACGCTGACGATGCTCAGCGCGGTCGATACCAGGATCGCGGCGGAGACCCGCTGCGGTGCGACCCGGTAATGCTGGGCCAGCATATAGACATTGCCCGCCACCGGCAGCGCCGCCGTGGCGATGATCACCCCAGCCTTGTAGGGCTCGACTCCGAAGAGCAGCAGCGCGCCGCAGGCCACGAAGAGCGGATGCAGCACCAGCTTGCAGAAGCTGAGCCAACCGGCGATCTGCAGCCGTTCGGCGGATTTCGTCGCCAGAGAGGCACCGATGGCAAAGAGCGCGCCGGGGGTCGCTGCGCCGCCGAGGATGGCAGTGAATTCATTGACCGGGTCCGGGAGCGGCAGCGCCAGCCCCGACCACAGGAAGCCGAGGCTGATCGCGACGATCATCGGGTTGCCGATCAGCCCCAGACCGATGCTGCGCAGCAGCCGCAGGGAAATCTGCCCGTCCCGTGCCCCGGCGATCAGGATCACGAAGAGGCTGGAAAACACCACAAGGTCGATGGCCAGCACCAGCAGCACCGGGCCGATGGCTTCGGGGCCGAGCAGCAGGGTCAGCATCGGCACGCCGAGAAAGCCGGTATTGCCGATCACCGCGCTCTGCGCCTCGACCGCATTGGTGGCGACATCGAGCCCGCGCAGGAAACCGACGAAGCTTACGATGCCATAGACGAAGCCGGTGCCCCAGAGATAGGCGATGACCAACCGGCTGTCCCAGACCTCGGCAAGCGAGAGATTGGCCGAGAAGCGGAACAGCATTGCCGAAAGGGCAAAGAAGAACACGAACTTGGTCAGGCAAGCGGTGGCTTCGGCACTGAAAAAGCGGCTGCGTCCGGCCCAGTAGCCGAGCCCGATCAGCGCGAAGAATGGTAGTGTTTTCAGAAAGATCGCCAGCATGCCCGCAGGGTTATCGGGCAATCAGACGCTGTGCAACTGGTGCGGGAGAATAAAACGGCAAGCGCCCTATCCCGAACCGATCAGCACCCCGGCGGCAAAGACCAGCGCGCCGCCGAGCACCACCTGGAACGCGGCACGGAAGAACGGGGTCTCCATGAACCGGTTCTGGATCCAGGCGATCGCCCAGAGCTCGACGAAGACCACGATGATCGCGATGATCGTGGCGGTCCAGAAATCCGTGATCAGATAGGGCAGGGCATGGCCGAGCCCGCCGAGCGTGGTCATCACACCCGAGGCAAGCCCGCGTTTGACCGGCGAACCGCGGCCCGACAATTCCCCGTCATCGGAGGCGGCCTCGGTAAAGCCCATGGAGATACCGGCCCCGACCGAGGCGGCCAGACCGACGAGGAAAGTGGTCCAGGTGTCATGGGTCGCGAAGGCGGTGGCAAAGATCGGCGCAAGGGTCGAGACGGACCCGTCCATCAACCCGGCGAGCCCCGGCTGCACCCAGGTCAGGATGAACTGGCGATGCGCGCGACTGTCCTCGCTCTGGCGGGTTTCGGGGTCGAGATGGGCATCCGTCAACCGGTCGGCCTCGGCCTGATGACCGGACTCCGCCGCTGCCAGATCGCCGAGCAGCTTGCGGGTCGCCGCATCTTGGCTGCGCACGGCGGCGGCATGGTAGAAATGGGCCGCCTGCTGCTCCATCGCCGCGGCTTCGGCGCGCATCCGGTCAAGTCCGAGGTTCTCGACCAGCCAGACCGGGCGGCGCGAATAATAGCCCGACACATGTTCGCGGCGGATCAGCGGGATCACCTCGCCGAAACGCTGCCGGTGCAGGTCGATCAGCAGCTGGCGATGCCCGTCCTCCTCCTCGGCCATACCGTCGAAGACCGCGGCACTGTCGGGATATTCCGCGCGCAGCCGTTCGGCATAAAGCCGGTAGATCTGCGCGTCGTCCTCCTCCGAAGAGATCGCCAGCGCCAGGATCTGCTGCTCGGTAAGATCCTTGAACCGTTTGCGGTTGAGCGAAAAACGCATGTCGAAAATCCCCTGCCTTTGGCACCATATCTAGTTCTTGCCGGTGTCCTGCACAATTGTCCCGCGAAAACCGGCCCGGCGCAGGGGAAGTCCGACGCGGCGCAGAACGCGGCGCGGTCGACTTGCCCCTATAGATCGTTCAGGGGGCTTGATTTGGCCTTCCATTGGCGCAAATGTCAGGTATGACGCTCCATTCGCCTCCGCCCGTCACGCCGATCGAGCGTTTTCCCGAACAGGTCGCCTTTCATCGCACGGAGCTTGCCGTGATCCTGTCGATCTATGGACGGATGGTTGCCGCGGGTGAATGGCGTGACTACGGGATATCCTCTCTGCGCGAAGTGGCGGTATTCTCGATCTTTCGCCGCACGGCGGAAATTCCGCTCTACCGGATCGAGAAACGGCCGAAGCTGCGCGGCAAGCAGGGAATGTATGCGGTGATCGGCACAGGCGGGCAGGTGCTGAAACGCGGGCATGAGCTGAAACCGGTGCTGCGCGTGCTGGAGCGCAAGCTGATCCGCGCCGTCAAGGACTGACCTCTCGCTTCTCGCGGACGTCTCTCAGAGCCGCCGATGCGCGGTGACCGGCCCGTCTCCCGCCGCCTCGATCCGCGCGATGGCCTCGGCGATCGGCTCGAAGGTCACGGCCATGACATTCGCGGTCGCATGGATCAGCGTCCGCGCATCCGTGACCAGCGCCACATGACCTTTCCAGAACAGCAGATCATTGCGCCGGAAATCGCCACCGGACGCTCTCAACGTGCCGAGCTGCGTCTCCTGCAGATCGCTGTCCCCGGGGCAGGGCAGGGCACAGGCGTGCAATGCCGCCTGCACCAGCCCTGAGCAATCGATCCCCCAGCGGCTGTTGCCGCCCCAGAGATAGGGTGTGCCAAGCAGCCGCGCCGCGACCTCTGTAGGGTCGGTAGCTGGCGCGCTCAGGGGAGTGAGGTGCATCTCGGGGATGAAACCGACGGGTGTCTCGCAGAATCGGCCGGAGTGATCGGTCACGGCAACACGGCTGTTCAGACTGAGCCCGATAAGGTCAGGGGATTTGAAATCGGCCGCTGCATAGGCGTGGCTGGCGGGCGCGCTGACGTAATGGGTGGCCTTCTGCACCGGCCCGAGCGCGGCGCTTCTCACATGGCCGCAATAGCCATCCTTCTCCGCCTGCAGATAGCTCCAGCCGTCGCGTTCGGACAATATGGTGACGAGATCGCCATAAAGCAGTTGCCGGTCGCGCTTGCCGCCCGGGCCGCGACAGAGATCACAGAGCGCGGCGGTGACTTGTGCCGCCCGACGCTCGAGGCAGAGCGCCGGGTCGGGGTGCAGGCGCGCATCGCTCACAGGTTCAGCAGCTCGGCAAGGCAGTCATGCAGTGCCCTTGTGGCCTGTCCGACCCCGCCCTTCGGACGTGCGGGCGCATCGCTGGGCTGCCAGCCGTAGATGTCGAAATGCGCATAGCGGCTGTCGGTGACGAACCGGCGCAGGAACAGCGCGGCGGTGATGCTGCCCGCGAAGCCGCCTTTCGGTGCATTGTCGAGATCGGCGATGCCCGGCTCGATCATCGGCTCGTAGGGAGCATGGAACGGCATGCGCCAGACCGGATCGGCCTGCCGCGAAGCGGCGCTTTCCAGCGCCTGAACAAAGGCCGGATCGTCGCTGTAATAGGGTGCGAGATCGGGCCCGACGGCGACCCGGGCGGCGCCGGTCAGCGTCGCCATCGAAATGATCTGATCGGGCTTCTCCTCATCGGCAAGCGCCAGCGCGTCCGCCAGTACCAGCCGCCCTTCCGCATCGGTGTTGTTGATCTCCACGGTCAGCCCCTTGCGCGAGGTCAGGATATCCTGCGGGCGGAAGGCATTGCCCGCGACCGAGTTCTCAACCGCCGGGATCAGGACCCGGAGCTGCAATTTGACTCTGCAGGCCATGATCATATGTGCCAGTCCCAGCACCGCGGCAGCACCGCCCATGTCCTTCTTCATCAATTCCATCGAGGCGCCGGGCTTGAGGTTGAGCCCGCCGGTGTCGAAACAGACGCCCTTGCCAACCAATGTGAGCTTCGGCCCGCTATCGCCCCAGCGCATGTCGATCAGCCGCGGCGCGCGATCCGCGGCCCGTCCGACCGCATGAATGAGCGGCAGGTTCTGCGCCAGCAGGTCTTCACCGGCAATCACCTCGATCCGCGCATCATGGGCTTCCGCCAGTTCGTGCGCGGACTGTTCGAGATCGGGCGGCCCCATGTCGCTGGCCGGCGTGTTGATCAGGTCACGGGTCAGCATCTCGCCCTCGGCCAGCGCTGTAAGACGGCTACGGTCGAGCCGCGCATCCGGTACGATTTCCGCCAGCAACGGCGATTGCTTGTGATAGCGGTCGAAGCGATATCCGGCCAGCAGCCAGCCCAGGGTCTCATTCTCGAGCTGATTATCGGGCAGCCCACCGGCGATCCGGTAGGCGCCCTTCGGCAGTTTCGGCGCGGCCCCGGCGAGGTGGAACCGGCCCCGGCTGCGGCTCTGTTCGGTGCCGTAGCCGACGAGCGCCATGGCAATGCCCCCCTGCGCATCGGTAAGCGCCAGCGCCTGTCCGAGACCGCCGGTGAAGCCGAAAGCCGCGACGGCGTTGCGCGTTGTGTCATCCTGAGCGGCCAGCCAGTCTTCGAGCGCCTCTTCGGCGAGGACGTGCAGGGGAATCGCATCGGCGGTGGCGGCGCGGAGGGACAGGGACATTGCAGACCTTTCGAACTTGGGGCGATGGCACTGACCCTAGACTTTCCTGCGCCGCCCGCAAGCCATGGCGCGGCTCAGCCGGGAACCTCCCGCAGATCCCAAATCGCGACCAGCGAGCATTCCCCGATGCGGATCAGCCGCGCCAGCGTCGCCGCGACCGCGATCTGGTCCTGCGCGGCAAGGCAGCGGCGCACGTCCGTGGCGACGAGGGCCAGCAACGGCATGGCGATCCGCTCGGCAATGCGCCCCAGAGCGCGGACATCCTTTTCCAATGCCGACCAGTCGCCTGCCGACGAGAATCGCTCGCAGCGGGACAGCCGCAGCGCCATCTCCTCCAGCGCCCGGCACAGCACGTCCTGCGCGGCGCCCTGACCGAGCCGCGCACAAAGCCGCCCGAGCCCCTGTTCATCAACAGCGACCATCTCCGATATTTGCAATTGCAGAACCTGCATGTTCATCACCCTTTCAAGACCCCCACGGCCCGCGTCAATGTGCAGGAACAGCCTTGGCAAATGATTGAAACGCACACCGTTTTTCGCTCGAAATTTGACCGGATTTGCGCTAATTGGAGCGCAAGCGAAGCAAGGACGCGAGACAACATGCATAATGCCAAGGCGCTACCGAATTATCTGCTGAAACGCTATCATGGCTGGAAAGCCACGACCTATACGGAGAATCAGGCTTGGTACCGACGCCTGGCCGAAGAGGGGCAGAGACCCCGTGCCATGGTGATCTCCTGCTGCGACAGCAGGGTTCACGTGACCTCGATCTTCGGCGCCGACCAGGGCGAGTTCTTCATCCATCGCAACATTGCCAACCTGGTGCCGACCTATACGCCGGACGGCGATCATCACGGCACTTCGGCGGCGGTGGAATATGCCGTGCGGGTGCTGAAGGTGGCGCATCTGATCGTGCTTGGCCATTCCAATTGCGGGGGCGTCAAGGGCTGTATCGACATGTGCAACGGCAAGGCGCCCGAGCTTGACGCCAAAGACAGTTTCGTCGGTCGCTGGATGGATATCCTGCGCCCTAAATACGAACTTGTCGCCGATATCGAGGACGGGCGCCAACAGGAGCGGCAGCTTGAGAAACACGCGGTGATGATCTCGCTCGAAAACCTGATGACCTTTCCCTGGGTGGAGGAAAAGGTGAAGTCGGGCGAACTGAGCCTGCACGGGCTCTGGACCGACATCGGCGAAGGCGGGCTCGAATTCTACAGCCCCGAGGCAGGAAGTTTCCAGCCGGTCTGATCTCTGCGGCTTAACGCCTTTTTAACCGATCCTGTCTCAGGCTCCTTGGATGGAGCATGAGATGGCATCGCATTCTGCAGCCCCGCCGGTTCCGGAGGAACGGGACGCGGCTGCGCCCTGTGTCCGTATCGGTGACGTGGCACAGCGCCTGCTCAGGCGGCAGATGCTTCGGCGGATGAGCCGCGGCGGGGCGGGTGACGCACACGACATGGTGCAGGAACTGGCGCGCCGCAGCCCTGAGGCGATCGATGCCCGTCCGGGCCGTGACCCGCAACCGGATGCAGAAAGGGGCGCCTGATGACGCCCCTTTCAGGAAACTCCATCAGGCGTTTCAGCCTTTCTTCAGCACTTCGCGGCCCAGCAGTTCGGCGATCTGGATCGCGTTCAGCGCCGCGCCCTTACGTAGGTTGTCGGAGACGCACCACAGGTTCAGACCGTTGTCGATCGTGCTGTCCTGACGGATCCGGCTGATGAAAGTGGCGAAATCGCCGACACATTCGACCGGCGTCACGTAGCCGCCGTCCTCACGCTTGTCGATCACCATGACACCCGGGGCCTCGCGCAGGATGTCGCGGGCCTCGTTCTCGTCCAGAGGATCTTCGAACTCGATGTTGATCGCTTCCGAATGACCAACGAAGACCGGCACTCGCACGCAGGTCGCGGTGACCTTGATCGACGGATCGACGATTTTCTTGGTCTCGACGACCATCTTCCATTCTTCCTTCGTATCGCCGCTGTCCATGAACACGTCGATATGCGGGATCACGTTGAAGGCGATCTGCTTGGTGAATTTCTTGGCGGGCTTGTCATCGACCGGGTTGTAGATGCTCTTGGTCTGGTCCCAGAGCTCGTCGATCCCTTCCTTGCCCGATCCGGAAACCGACTGGTAGGTGCTGACCACGACTCGTTTGATGGTCGCCCGGTCATGCAGCGGCTTCAGCGCCACGACCATCTGCGCGGTCGAGCAGTTGGGGTTGGCGATGATGTTGCGCTTGGCATAGTCGTGGATCGCCTGGGGATTCACCTCCGGCACGATCAGCGGCACGTCGGAATCGTAGCGATAGAGCGACGAGTTGTCGATCACCACGCAACCGGCCTTCGCGGCCTTCGGGGCATATTGCTTGGTCGCTTCGGAGCCGACGGCGAAAAGCGCCATGTCCCAACCGGTGAAATCGAACGTGTCGAGATCCTTGGTAGTGAGTGTCTTGTCGCCGAAGCTGACCTCGGTTCCCATGGATTTGCGGCTCGCCAGAACGGCGATCTCATCCACAGGGAACTGGCGCTCGGCCAGGATGTTCAGCATTTCGCGGCCCACATTGCCAGTGGCGCCCACGATCGCGACGCGATAACCCATCTGAAGTCTCCAATATATGATGCGTATTGATGGTGCTCGCCGTTTAGCCTGCTTGGCCCCCAGTTAAAAGAGCCTGCTTGCGGACCTGCTCATTCGGGTGCGTTGCGGCTGAACAGGTAAATCACCAGACCGAACAGGATCGCGACGCTGAACAGGCCGAAGATCGCGACATAGGGCGCCACCGGATCTGTACCCGAAGCGGCGGCGTGCAGGCGGGCCGAGCCGAATTGCAGCAAACCGACCCCGCCGATGCTGAACAGGTTCAGCATGGTGACCCCCCGCCCGATCAGATGCGGGGGCAGGAAGCTGCGACCATGGGCGATGATCACCGGATAGGTGGCGCCGAAAAATCCGATCACGCAGAGCATCAGGATCGAGAGGGTCAGCGAACTCTGCGGCAGGGCGATCAGCGTCGCCGAGGCCAGCAGCGTCACGGTGGTGCCGCCGACGATCAGCCATTTGCGCGAGCGCAGCGCCCTGTCGAGGGGGCCATAGGTCAGCGTGCCGACGATCATCGCCACCCCCATCGCCAGTGTTGCCTGTCCGATCGCGCGTGTATCGGCGCCGAAGACATCGGCCAGATAGGGTCCGATCCAAAGCCCCCGCACCGCCCCGACAATGGCATAGCCCACGCCCATCAGCGGAAAGATCAGCCACAGGGGGCGGATCGCCAGCATCTCGCGCAAGGAGCCTTTTGCTTCGCCCTCCGGGGTTGCCGGGTCGCGCACCAGCACCCAGAGACCGATCGCGGTCAGCGCTGTGAGCCCGGAAAGTGCCAGAAGCGCGGCGCGCCAGCCGATGGTCTCGGCGGCCAGCGCCATCGGATAGGAGGCGACGAGGTTCCCCGATGTGCCGATCCCGACCATCAGCGAGGCCAGGGTGGCGAACTGAACCGGCGGATATTCACGCGCGAAGATGTAATAGGAGGCCATCAATACCGGCGCGCAGCCGATGCCGATCAGCAACATCGCGGCGCTGAGGTGCCAAGGCTCGGTGGCCAGTCCGAACAGCAGGGCGCCCCCGGCTCCGCCGACCATCAGCAACCCCGCCGCCGTGCGCCGCGGGCCGATGGTGTCGAGCGCCCAGCCGACCGGAAGCTGAAAGAGCGCGAAAGACAGGAACCACAGGCCCGAGGCCTGGGCCAGCAGCTCCGGTCCGGCGCCGATGTCACGTTCCAGCACCTCGCTGAGCACCGCCAGAAAGGCCCGGAAGAACTGGCTCAGCACATAGGCCGCACCAAGCAGCAGGATGCCCGCATTCATTGCAGCGCGGCTTTGACAGGGAAGGGGGCGGACATCGCGACGGAACCTCTGACTGGATACAGACGCACCCTAGACAGGGATGCCAGCGGTTGACCAGTGCTTGCTGTCGCAGTCAGATCACCTTAATCACGTCCTTGTCGATCGCCAGCATATAGCCGCGCCGCGCGATGTTCTTGACCAGCAGCTCCGACACGATCTGATTGCCCAGCGTATCGCGCAGCCGCTTGATCCGCGTGGCCCCGGCGGATTCGTCGCAATCCGAGGAATCCCGTCCCGAGATCATGGCCTCGATCTGCGATCCCGAAAGCACGTCGTCATCCATCCGCGCCTCGGCCAGCACCGACATGGTCTCCATCGCGGCTCCGGTGAGCTTGAAGCCGAGATTGTTGAGATAGACGGTGTTTTCCTCACGGCTGATCAACAGCGAATTGACCTGTATGCCGACGCGTTCGATCTGTGCCATGCGGCGGTTGAAGTTGAGCAGCATCACTAGGAACACCAGCGCCGCCAGCAGCATCGCCGCGGCAAAGACCAGCAGCACCACGATCACCACCCGGTAGCTCGCCAGCGTGTCCGAAAAGGCGGTGCCGGATTGCGCGAGAATCTCCAGCAGCTTGATCTCCGCCTGGTTGGTCAGATCGTCGTTCTCCACAAAGATCCGCTCGACCCGCGCGTTGAAACTGTTGGCATCGGGCAGCACCCAGAGCAGCAGCACGGCCCCGCCGAGCAGCATCGCGAGCACTGCCGCGATACCGCCGCCGAGGAAGCGGCTGCCGAAGCGGCGCATGTCAGAAACGGAGGTAGTTTGGTCCTGCACTGTCTTTCCTTTGCGCCAGCCCGTCACGGTCGAATACCGACAGAACATTCAGCAGCGTCCAGCCTTTCTTGGCCAGCCGCCCCTGCAATTCTGCGCGCGCATTGTCACGTGTGCAGGCGCCGTTAACCCGGGCCACACCGTAATGCAGCCGCAGGGGATTGTCTTGCTTGGCCTTGTAATCGGCAAAGCAGTCGGCGGCGAGAGCCGGTTGGGCCAAGCTCAACATTGCCGCGATCAGCAAGGAAAGGGTGAGGGTTTTCATATCCTTTTGATGGGCCATTCCCCGCTGATATTCAATATCCCGCAACCGGCAAGCGGCCTGCTATTAGATAACACAGGGCTGATATTGCCTTGCTTCAGGGCTTTGCGGGATGCTGGTGTCACAAATCATTTCACGGCTTTGCGCAAGCTGACGCGCTGCATTGCAGAAAGGATCAGGCCCATGTACCGCCGTTTCATTGCCTTCATCGTCGCCCTCTCCGTGGCGATCACCGCCTTTGGCGCCGCACCGGCCCGGGCGGATAACGACGACCTCGCAAAGGCGGCGGCCGCGATCCTCGGTATCGCCATCGTCGGCAAGATCATTCACGACAGGAACAAGAAAAAGGATCGCGAGCGCGCCGTCTCGCGCCGCCAGCATTCCTATTACGACGCGCCGACCTATTACGCCCCCAAACACACTTACCGCCCGAAAATCCGTGGTCACAACAAACACCACAGGCATCCCGGGCAGGGCGTCGTCACGCCGGGATACGGCAATCCCGTCTATACCCAGCCGCGCCCGCTGCCCCGCCGCGTCGATCGCAAGCTGCTGCCGGGAGCCTGTTTCAAGAGTTACGAGACCCAGCGCGGCAATCACCTGATGTTCGATCGCCGCTGTCTCGACGCCAATTACGGTTATGCCCACCGGTTGCCGCAGCAATGCGCCCAGCGGGTAGAGACCTACAGGGGCACCCGCCACGGTTATGACGCGCGCTGTCTGCGCCGGGCGGGCTACAGCTTGGCACGCGGATAGGATTCCGCGGGCCATGATCGGGTCGCGGCCTCGCGCTGCGACCCGTTGGGAGGGGAGAGATGTTCGGGCGTCTCTCCCCTCCGCTTTTTCTCACATGTGTCGCACCGGGGTCTTGCCACTGCCCCGGCTTTGCGCTTTGCCCTTCATATGGTACCTGATTTCACCTTCGAGGACACGGCACGCAGCCAGGGCTATCGGCGCATCGCGGGGATCGACGAGGTTGGCCGCGGCCCGCTGGCCGGGCCGGTGACCGCGGCAGCGGTGATACTGGACCCGGATCGCATCCCGAAGGGGCTGAACGATTCCAAGATCCTGAGCCGCAAGGCGCGCGAGGCACTTCATCTTGAAATCCTCGCTGTCGCCGATGTCTGCGTCGCGCATGCCAGCGTCGCCGAGATCGAGGAGCACAATATCCTGCGCGCCAGCCATCTGGCGATGATGCGCGCCCTGGCCGGTCTGCGCGCTGCGGCGGATTACGCGCTTATCGACGGCAATATGATCCCGAAACAGATTCGCGCCCCGGCGCAGCCGGTGATCAAGGGCGACGGCCGTTCCCTGTCGATCTCCGCCGCTTCGATCGTGGCGAAATGCACCCGCGACAGGCTGATGGTGGATTTATCGCAACAGCATCCCGGCTATGGATGGGAAACCAATATGGGCTACGGCTCGAAGGCCCATCTGAGCGCCCTGCGTGCCCTAGGTGTCACCCCTCACCATAGACGTTTGTTCAAACCGGTCCACAATATCTTGTATCAAGCCTAAAACTTAACTGCTTGATTCAAAAAAGAAATTGACCACGATTCGCCTTTGACTCATTTTAGGAGCCAATCAACGAGCACAAAATGTGCCGATGAATGAGGCAGTACACATGACAACTAAGAAGAAGGGTGCCCCGGCACTTCCCTTGAACACCATTCTTGCGGGCGATTGCATCGAGGCGATGAACGCCTTGCCCGAAGCCAGCGTTGACCTGATCTTCGCCGATCCGCCCTATAACCTGCAGCTGCGCGGCGATCTGCATCGCCCGGACAACAGCCGCGTGGATGCGGTGGACGATGAATGGGACCGGTTCTCGAGCTTCTCCGCCTATGACGATTTCACCCGCGCCTGGCTCAAGGCGGCACGCCGCTTGCTGAAGCCGAACGGCGCGATCTGGGTGATCGGCTCCTATCACAACATCTTCCGCGTCGGCGCGGCGCTGCAGGACCAGGGCTTCTGGATTCTCAACGATGTCGTCTGGCGCAAGTCGAACCCGATGCCGAATTTCCGCGGCAAGCGCCTGACCAACGCCCATGAAACGATGATCTGGGCTGGCAAGGACGAGAGCAGCAAATACACCTTCAACTACGAGGCGCTGAAGGCGCTGAACGAAGGCATCCAGATGCGCAGCGACTGGGTGTTGCCGATCTGCACCGGTCACGAGCGACTGAAGGACGAATCCGGCGACAAGGCGCATCCGACGCAGAAACCCGAAAGCCTGCTGCACCGGATCCTCATCGGATCGACCAATGTCGGTGACGTGGTGCTCGACCCGTTCTTCGGCACCGGCACGACCGGTGCCGTAGCCAAGATGCTGGGCCGCGATTTCATCGGTATCGAGCGGGAGGAAACCTATCGCGAGGTTGCGGAAAAACGGATCGCGATGGTGCGCCGTCTCGACAAGGAAGCGTTGCAGACCACGACCTCCAAACGCGCCGAGCCGCGCGTGCCTTTCGGCCAGCTGGTCGAACGTGGCATGCTGCGCCCGGGCGAGAGCCTCTATTCGATGAACAATCGCCACAAGGCCAAGGTCCGGGCCGACGGCACCTTGATCGGCGATGACGTCAAAGGCTCGATTCACCAGGTCGGCGCCGCGCTCGAGGGCGCGCCGAGCTGCAACGGCTGGACCTACTGGTGCTTCAAAAAGGACGGTAAACGCGTGCCGATCGACCTGCTCCGCCAGCAGATCCGCGCCGAGATGTCCAACTAGACCGCTCCGACATACGAATACCGCCGGTGCCCCGCGGCCCTCCCCTGACGGAGGACCGCATGAAAGGGGCGCTCACCTCGGCCCCGCCCGGATCGGCGGGGTCCTTTTCATTCTCCCGCGCCACCGCGCTTCTTCTGACTGAAAATACCTTTGGGGGAGTTTGAGGGGGTAAACAGCCCCCTCATGCCGCAAGCGCCACGAGAAGTGTGATCGGTGGGTCAGCGCGGCGGCGGATTGGTCGCATTCTTGTAGGCGCTCCAATCGTGGATCTCCGGATAATAGCGCCGTCGCCATGCCCGGACCCGCGGGTTCATGATGCGCCGCCAGAGCGGCGGCACCATCGCCGCCATGGTCATTACCGGATAGCCGTAAGGCAGCTGCGGCGCCTCGTCGGGGCCGTAGTTCTGCAGCACCGGGAAGCGCCGGTCGGGCCTGAAATGATGATCGGAATGGCGCTGCAGGTTGATCAGCAGCCAGTTTGACGCCCGATGCGCCGCGTTCCAGCTGTGGCGCGGCTGCACATGTTCATAATTGCCATTGCCGAGATATTTCCGTGTCAGCCCGTAATGCTCGATGTAATTGACCAGTTCCAGCTGCCAGATCGCCACCCCCGCCTGCAGCGCGAACAGCCCCAGCCCGGCCCATCCGCCGAGCAGCAGCGCAAGCGCCGCAAACCCGATCTGCAGCCCCCAGTAGCGGAGGAACGGATTGCTTCGGTGATGCCAGGCCAGCCCGCGGCGCGCCAGCATGGCCGCTTCCGCGTTGAAGGCGGAGATCAGCGATTGTTTCAGCACACGCGGATAGAACCGGTGAAACCCCTCGTTGTAGCGCGCGGTCACCGTGTCGCGCGGCGTCGCGACATGGCGGTGATGCACCAGCAGGTGCTCCGAGCGGAAATGCGAGTAGAACACCATCGCCAGCAGCAGATCGGCCAGCCAGCGCTCCAGCCGATTGCGCTGATGCATCAGCTCGTGACTGTAATTGATTCCGATGGTGCCGGTGATCACCCCGATTCCGAAAAACAGGAAGATCCGCTCGGCGGGCTCCAGATGGGCGGCGCGCGTGGTGTAGTAAACCAGCCCGAACAAAGTGACGAATTGCAACGGCACCCAGATCAGTGTGACCAGCCGATACCAGTACAGATCCGTCTCTTCCGCACCGGGATCGCCATTGTCGAGGTTAAGCCCGAGCGCCGCATCGAGCAACGAGAACAGGAACCAGGTGACCAGGGGCAGCAGCGCGATCGCCCACCCCCCGGTGAGCGCGCAGAACCAGGTCAGCGGGATCAGCAGAAACGACAGCCAGAACGGCAGCACGTGCGACAGCCGCGCCAGTTCGGTGGCAGGAACGGTACGGGGCGAAGGGATCATGGCTGCGCCTTTACTGGTTATCAGAGCGGTATAGCGCGCGCGCCCGGCTTCTCAAAGCGGTGACGCAGCGCTCAGCCCAGCAGATCGAAAGCCTTGCGCATCACGGTCGGGAGATCGGAGGGGCGAAAGCTCGCGGAGGGCAGGAAGGCGCCGCGGATCGGTTCGGCCTCCATTCCGACCTCGGCGAAACGCAGGCTCAGCATCAGGTGGAAATGCGTGAACGTATGGCGCACTTCGCCGGACAGCATCTGCCAATCTGCTTTGATCGGCGGCGTGCCGACGGGCCGGTCTTCTGCCGCATCGAGCCAGTCGGACCCGGGCCAGCCCAGCATGCCGCCGAGCAGGCCAGTGTCGGGCCGCGTTTCCAGCAGCCAGGCCCCGTCGCTTCGCCGCGCCAGATAGAGCGTGCCGTGGCGTGTCGGCTTGGCCTTCTTGGGCAGTTTCCTGGGCAGGTCGGCGGCGGTTCCGGCGCGCCGCGCCGCGCAGGGCGTGCGCCAGGGACAGATGCCGCAGGCCGGTGATCTGGGCGTGCAGATCGTCGCTCCGAGATCCATCACCGCCTGCGCATAATCGCCGGGCCGCGTAACCGGGGTAAGCGCCTGGGCGAGCGCCATCAATTCCGGTTTGGCGGTGGGCAGCGGCGTATGCACGTCATGCAGCCGCGCCATCACCCGTTCGACATTGCCATCCAGCACCGTGAACGGCAGGTCGAAGGCAATCGAGGCGACGGCCGCCGCCGTATAGGGGCCGATGCCCGGCAGCGCCAGCAGGGCCGCGTGATCGGCGGGGAAGACACCGCCGTGACGCTCGGCCACCACGCGGGCGCATTTCAGCAGGTTGCGCGCACGCGCGTAATAGCCGAGCCCCGCCCATTCCCCCATCACCTCGGCATCAGGCGCCGCGGCAAGCGCCGTCACATCTGGCCAGCGCGTGACGAAACGGCGGAAATAATCCCGCACCGTTGCCACGGTGGTCTGTTGCAGCATCACCTCGCTCAGCCAGACCCGATAGGCATCCGGCCGCTGCCCCGCCTTGCGTGCGCCGGGCGGCACCCGCCAGGGCATCGCGCGGGCGTGGCTGTCGTACCAGTCGAGCAGAATCAGCGGCAGATCGCCTGTCCGAGCGTCTTCGGGGGAGGTGTCACGCAATCTTTATGACCTTTCTGCAAGGCAATGGCTGGCGAGCGTCGGGCAAATCACTATGTTGGGCTTGTTGTTCGGACCCTGTCATCCGGGATATGTAGTCATGCCGCCACGGCGTACCAGTACAAAAGGCTTCAAACGCACCGACAGCCTGCTGTCGGGGCAGATCCGCAAGGCCAGCGAGAGTCGCGGCTTCGCGCAGTCGCGGCTGCTGACCCATTGGGCGGAAATCGTCGGTGATGACGCCGCGGCGATCTCGCGGCCCGTCGAGGTGAGCTACGGGCGCGCGGAAGGCTACGGTGCGACATTGACCCTGCTGACCACCGGGGCCAACGCGCCGATGCTCGAGATGCAGAAGGAACAGCTGCGCAAGCGCATCAACGGCGTTTATGGCCATGAGGCGATCAAGCGCATCCGGCTGACCCAGACGGCGGCGACCGGCTTTGCGGAAGGTCAGGTCGCCTTTGCCCCGAAACCCAGAACCGAGGATGCCGCGCCCGCCGATCCGGCTTTGCGCCAGAAGGCGGCGCGCACGGCGAGCCCGGTTGCGGACGACGGGCTGCGCGAGGCGCTCGCGCGCCTCGCCGAGAACATTTTCAACAAGGCCAAGAGCTGAACAGGCGAATAAAGGAACATCTCTATGAATCGCAGAAAAGTCATCCTCGGCGGACTCGCCACTCTGAGCCTCGGCGGCCTATTGCTCTCGGGCCGCTTCGGCAGCATCGGCTCGACCAGCCTCAGCCCCCTGGCCAGCCCCGCCAATGCGCAATCCGCCCCCTCCGACGTGGATACTTCGGGCATTGTCGAGATGACGATGGGCGATCCCGAGGCCAAGGTCACGGTGATCGAATATGCGTCGTTCACCTGTCCGCATTGCGCCACGTTCCATACGGGCCCGTTCAAGCAGCTGAAGGCCGATTATATCGACACCGGCAAGGTGAAATTCATCTACCGCGAAGTCTTTTTCGACCGTTTCGGTCTCTGGGGCTCGATGATCGCGCGTTGCGGCGGGCAGGAGAAATTCTTCGGCATCGCTGACCTGATCTACAAGGGCCAGTCCGACTGGACCAGCGCCGGGGAGCCCGCCGCGATCATCGAGGAACTGCGCAAGATCGGTCGTCTCGCCGGGCTCGATAACGAGGCACTCGACGCCTGTCTCAAGGATGGCGAGAAGGCCGAGGCGTTGGTCGCCTGGTACCAGCAGAACGCCGAGGCCGACGGGATCAACAGCACGCCGAGCTTCGTGATCGACGGCGAGAAACACGCCAACATGTCCTATGACGACATGAAAGAGCTGCTCGACGCGGCGCTGGAGGGCTGATGACCGCGCCGCTTGCCGGGCTTAAGGTCGTCGAACTGGCGCGTATCCTGGCCGGCCCCTGGGCCGGTCAGACGCTGGCGGATCTCGGCTGCGAGGTCATCAAGGTCGAAAGCCCCGATGGCGATGACACGCGCCAGTGGGGGCCGCCCTTCGTGACCCGGAACGAGGATGTTTCGGCGTCCTATTTCCATTCTACGAACCGCGGCAAGACCTCGGTCACGATCGATTTCCGCACCGAAGAAGGACGCGCGCGGCTCAAGGACCTGCTGGGCGACGCCGATATCCTGATCGAGAATTTCAAGACCGGCGGGCTGGCGAAATACGGGCTCGACTACGAGAGCCTCGCCGCGCAGTTCCCGCGGCTGATCTATTGCTCGATCACCGGCTTTGGCCATACCGGCCCCTATGCGCATCGGCCGGGCTATGATTTCATCATTCAGGGCATGTCCGGACTGATGTCGATCACCGGCGAGCCCGATGGACAGCCGCAGAAATCCGGTATGGCGATCACCGATATCTTCACCGGCATCTACGCCACGACCGCGATCCTGGCGGCGGTACATCAACGCAGCCAGACCGGCGTGGGTCAGCATATCGACATGGCGCTGCTCGATTGCGCCGTGGCGATCACCGGCAATCAGGCGATGAATTATCTGACCACCGGCACCGCCCCGACCCGCATGGGCAATGCGCATCCCAATCTGACACCCTATGAAGTGTTTGAATGCAGCGATGGTCATATCATCATCGCCACCGGCAATGACAGGCAATATCAGCGTCTTTGCCGGTTGCTCGGGCTCGATGACATGGCCGAGGCGCCGGAATATCGCAAGAATGCCGACCGCGTCGCCAACCGCCCCGAGATGATCCGGCGTCTGAACGGCGCGACGCGGACCCGTGCGCGCGACGATCTGCTGGCGGCCTGCGAATCCGAGGGTGTTCCCGCCGGGCCGATCAACGACATGGCCGACGTGATGGCCGATCCGCAGGTCAGGGCCCGGGGCATGCAGATCGAACTCGACGGCGTGCCGGGCTTGCGCGCGCCCTTCACCTTCTCCGGGGCGGAACTGGCGCTGACCCGTCCGGCTCCGAAGCTCGGCGAGCATGATTGAACAGGATCAGGGCGCCATGAACGCCCTGATCTCGTCGGCGCGCCGCATCGTGTCTTGATAGCCCAGGTCAATCAGCGCACCGGTATAACCGGTCTCGAAGAGCAGGTAACTGACCAACCGGCTGTCATGCCCCCAGGAGCCGATGCTGCGCATCATCATCCTCAGCGGCAGGGGCAGCTCGGCCGCATTCTCCGATGCGATTTCGCGCAGATCCCGGGAGGGCGATAGCAGGATCGTCTCGATCTTCCGCAGCGGCGTCTTTTCCAGCGCCTCGGGCGAGAGCAGCGACAGGGTCCGGTTGATCCGTGTCAGCCGTTCGTGATCCGATTCCAGGTTGTCGTTGAACAGGATGTCGAGCGCGTGACCGGCCATGTCGCCGATGGTGGGGCTTTCCTCGGGCCGGGCGCCGCGGGCCCTGCCGGGAATGTTGTCGCGGGTCGCGATGACCAGGATCCGATCAGCCCCGGTATGGATCGCGGGCGACAGGGGCGAGGTCAGCCGCAGGGCACCGTCGCCGTAATAGGCGGACCCCAGATGCACGGGCGCGAAAGCAAAGGGCAGCGCCGCGGAGGCCAGGAGGTGATCGACCTCGATGACACTGCGCAGACCCTGCCGCCGCGCGCGGGTCCATTCCCTGATCTCCGGTCGCCCCTGGAAAAACGTGACCGCCTTGCCTTCGTCATAGCTCGACGCGGTGATGCAGAATGCGTGCAGCGCGCCGGCGTTGAGCGCGCGCTTGATCAGCCTGGGTTTCAGCTCGCTCTGCAAGAGCTGCCGCAGCGGGGCGTTGTCGAGCAGCCCGCCGGAGCTGCGCAGGCCGAAATGTCCGAGCACAAGGGTCCCGGCCAGGCGCAATCCGGTGAGCAGCAGGGGCCAGGAGCGGACATCATAGATGCTGCCGCAATGCAGCCCGCGCCAGAGGCTTTCCAGATGCAGCGCACCATGCTGGAAATCCTGCGAGGCGGCCGCGATCGAAGCGGCATTGATTGCCCCGACCGAGGCACCGCAGATGATCTGGAAAGGCGAGCGGCGCCGACCGGTGATTTCGGCGATCGCCCTGATCGCGCCGACATGATAGGCCCCCCTCGCACCCCCGCCCTGAAGGACCAGCGCGATGCAGGGTGAGAGGTTGGGCGCGGTGGACATGAAGGCTCCTCAGAGGCTGAGTCTGCCCCCACGATAATCGCTCAGCGCGGTTTGCCAAGCGCCTCCAAAGTGGCGAAAAGCGCGTTGTCAGCGGGCAGTTTCAGCCGCACCGGCAGGGTGATCACCTTGCTGCGAAAGCTCGCGGGAAGGCGCACCGCGTCTTTCTCCGTGGTGACGAGCTGGGCGCCGCGCAGCATCGCGTCGGCCTCGAGCCGTTTCATCAACGCCGGTGTAAGGGGCTGGTGATCATCCAGCGCCTCGGCATGAACAAGCGTCGCCCCGAGCGCGCGCAGGGTTGCGAAAAATTTCTCCGGATGACCGATCCCGGCGAAGGCCAGCGCCGTCGTATCGGACCAGTCCATCCCGGTCTGTAATGCGATCAGCTCGGCGCGGACATGGGGCAGGCTGGCGGGGCGTTCGGGCGGATCGAAGGCGGCCTGTGCCTCGGCACCGCCGATGGAAAGCAGCAGATCGGCGCGGGCCAGCCCGATTGCCACCGGCTCTCGCAAGGGCCCGGCGGGCAAGCAAAGCCCGTTGCCGAAGCCTTTCGCCGCATCGACCACGACGATGGCGAGATCATGGGCGAGTGCCGGGTTCTGGAAGCCGTCGTCGAGCACGATGACACTGGCCCCCGCCGCCTCTGCCGCGCGGGCGGCGGCGGCACGGTCCCGCGCCACCCAGACCTCGGCGAAGGCGGCCAGCAGCAGCGGTTCGTCGCCCACCTCGGCGGCACTGTGACGCGCGGGATCGACCCTGACCGGCCCTTCGAGCGTCCCGCCATAGCCGCGCGACACCACATGCGGTTCGTGAAACAGCCCGCGCAGATGCTCGAGCACGGCAATGACCGTCGGGGTCTTGCCGGTGCCGCCTGCATTGATGTTGCCCACGCAGACCAGCGGCACGTCGAGCCGTTCCCGCGGACCCTGCGCCAGCCGCCGGGCGGTGGCCCCTGCATAGAGCGCGCCGAGCGGAGTCAGGGCGCGCGCGCGCCAGCCGGGGCGGGGTCGGTGCCAGAAATCCGGTGCCCGCATCAGCCGCCCCCGCCCGGGCCCTGCCGCCGGTCGAGCGCATCCTGAACCAGGTCGATCACCTTGTCGGTCAGCGCCGCGCCCTCGCTGATCACGTCCCAGCCCGCATGGGCCATGGTGGCGGCCTGATCCGGCGCGATCAGCCGCGACACGGCGGTGCCGAGCGCATCGGCATCATTGACGATCCGCGCCGCCCCGGCCGCGGCAAGACGGGTATAGGAGGGCAGGAACCGTCGCACCTTGGGCCCATAGAGGATGGCGGAGCCGAGCGCCGCCGCTTCGAAAGGATCGACGCCACCGCGATCGGCCAGAAGCGAAGAACCGAGGAAGGAGACCGGTGCGATCCGGTAGAAAAGACCGATGTCGCCGGGATCATCGGCAATCACGATCTGGGTGAAATCATCTGGATATTCGTCGCCCCATCGCAGGGTGCGAAAATCGCGGTCGCCGGCCTGCGACGCCATGGCATCGCAATCTGCGGGATCGGCAGGCAGCAGGATCAGCAGCAGACGATGCGACAGTTTGAGCGCCCGGCAGTGGGCGGAAAGGATGGTGGAGAGCTCCTGCGGCAGCACCTGATTGGCAAACCAGACCGGCCGCCCGCCAAGTGCCTGGGACAGATCCGCAAGGTCGGAATCCGCACAGGACAGCGCCTGACCTCCAGCCAGCAGCGGCGAGGTGATCTCGATATCCGCGGCGAGCAGGCCGAGCTGCACCAGGCGACGCTGGCCTGCCTGACTGCGCGTGAGGATCACCGAGAAGCTCGCCAGCAGATCGCGGGTCAGATCGCGCAGCCAGCGGTCGCGGCGCCCGTCGAATCCGCCGGTATCGGCATCGATCAGGAACATCGGGCAATTGGTGTCGGCAGTGGAGAGGATCAGGTTGGGCCGCAGCCCGCCCCAGGTCCAGACACAGGCATCCGGCCGCCAGTGCCGGAGGAAGATCTCGACGCTGCCCGGATGATCCTCCGGCAACAGGCTCAGCAGCAATTCTCCCGCCCCGTTCAACGAGGGCACTTCAGGCAGGGCGCGGTCAGGCCCCGGCAGGGTAATCAGGATATGCAGGCCGGGCCGGTTGGCGGCAAGCCGCGCGCCGAGATCCTGCACCGCGATCAGGCTGCCGGGCTCGGCCGCGTGCAGCCACACCAGCTCGCCCTCCGGGCGCGCTGTGGACGTCTCATAGACCGGCGTCTCGCCGCGGCTCGAAAGCGCGCGATAGGCCGTCTGCCCCAGCGAGCGCGCCATGACCCGTCAGCCCAGCTCTTCGGTCGAGGATGCCTGTGCCTCCTCGTCGCGCAGACGGTGCAGATGGGCGATGAAATAGCGCGTATGGGCATTATCGACGGTGCGCTGCGCCTCGGTCTTCCAGGCGTCATAAGCGCTTTCGTAATTCGGGAAGATCCCGACGATATGGATGTCATCGACATTCTTGAAGACGTTCTGGCTTGGATTCACCAGTTCGCCGCCAAAGACCAGATGCAGGCGTTGGGTCATGTCAGGGTCCTTTGATCTTGGGTGTTGTTCTTGGGTAATCAGATGCGGGGCATCACGCAAGGGCGTCGCACAGCTTGCCATGCAGCGCAGCCCCGCCAGCAACCACCCCGTCAAGCCGCGGATCGTCATTGTTGAAGCGCAGCGGTGCACCCCGGCGATCCGAGACGATCCCGCCTGCCTCGGCAATGATGAGCGCGCCGGCCGCGATGTCCCATTCCCAGCTGCGCCGCAGGGTGAGCATCGCGTCATATGCCCCTTCCGCGACCAGCGCGAGACGATAGGCCAGCGAGGGACGATAGGCGCGCCGGAAGGTCGGCAGGGTCTCGGCACGCCAGTGATGCAGGGCCAGAGCCGGGCGTGCGGCGAGCACCTCGGCATCGGCCAGCGCGCTGACATGCGAGGCCCGCATCGGAGCGCCGTTCAGCGTCGCCCCCTGTCCACGCGCCGCCGCATAAAGCCGGTCACGCCGCGGCAGATAGACCACTGCGGCGGTCACGATCCCGTCCTCGGCCACGGCCAGCGAATGCGCCCAGGTGTCGGACCCCTCGACGAAACTGCGGGTGCCGTCGATCGGGTCGATGATGAAGACGCGGCGCTTGTCGAGCCGTTCGGCATTGTCTTCGGTTTCTTCCGAAAGCCAGCCGTAATCGGGCCGCGCCCCGCGCAATGCGTCATGCAGCAGATCGTTGACGGCGAGATCGGCTTCGGTCACCGGACCGGCATCATCCGGCTTGTCCCAGCGCTGCGCCGTCGCTCCGGCAAAACCGCAGGCGACCTCGCCGGCCTTGCGTGCCGCGTCGAGCAGCAGGGGCAGATCATGCGCCGGCAAGGGTCATTCCCGGCACCAGCAGCGAGGGCACCACCCGGCTCAGATAGGGACGCGCGTCATTGGCAGGCACGAGCTGGCGCAGCATGTCGCGCAGATTGCCGGCAATCGTACATTCGTTGACGGCATGGGTGATCTCGCCATTCTCGATCCACAGGCCCGCCGCGCCGCGCGAATAATCCCCGGTATTGGGGTTGATCGTCGCGCCGATCATCGAGGTCACGAACAGCCCGGTGCCCATGTCGCGAATCAGGTCCCCACGGCTGGCGCTGCCTTGTGTGAGCGCAATGTTCCAGTTGCTCGGGCTCGGCCCCGAGGAGGTGCCCCGCGCAGCGTTGCCGGTGGGGGTTGCGCCGAGTTTGCGGGCGGTCGCCAGATCGAGGGTCCAGCCTTGCAGGACGCCATTCTCGACGATGGCGCGCCGCCGTGTGGCAAGCCCCTCGGCATCGAAGGGCCGGGAGCCGCTGACCCGTGGGCGGTGCGGATCTTCGATCAGTGACAGGGTCTCGGGCAGAATCTGTTCGCCCATCGCGTCGCGCAGGAAGGACGCGCCCCGGGCGATGGCGCTGCCGTTGATGGCACCGAGCAGATGGCCGATCAGGCTGGACGAGATACGCTCATCAAACAGCACCGGAAAGGCGCCCGTTGGCGGCTTTCGCGCGTCGAGCCTGGCCAGCGCCCGTTCCCCGGCGCTGCGGCCGATGTCCCCGGCGCTGCGCAGATCGTCCTGGAACACACGGCTGTCGCCGTCGTAATCGCGCTCCATGCCGCTGCCGCTGCCCGCGATCGCGACGCAGGACAGGCCGCGACTGCTGCGACCGTAACCGCCCTCGAACCCGTTGCTGGCAGCGAGGTAAACGTCCTGCGCTCCGTAGCCGGCGCTTGCCGACTGCACCTGGCTGACGCCTCCGACCTCCAGGGCCGCCGCTTCGGCAGCCGCCGCATCCTCCTGCAATGCCGCCGCGGAGGGCTCTGCCGATGGGTCCTGTAATTGCAGCGCCGCGACATCCCAATCCTGCGCCAGCTGCCCGGGAGCTGCCAGACCGGCATGGGGGTCTTCGGGGGCTTCGCGGGCCATGGCGACGGCGCGTTCGGCCATTTCCGCGATCGTCCGTTCGGAGGTGTCCGAGGCCGAGACCATGGCCGAGCGTCGGCCGACGAAAACCCGCAGTCCGAGATCGATGCTTTCGGCGCGCTCGGCCTGTTCCAGCCGACCGCCGCGCATGTCCACTGCGATCGAGGTCGCGCTGACGGTCATGGCATCGGCAGCCTCGGCCCCGGCCTTGTCGGCAGCCTGCAACAGCGAATGGGCCAGCGCCCTTGGGGAATGCGACATGCGGGATGCTCCGAGCTTGTTTGTCCCCAAGAGGTAGCGGCGCACCCGCCGTGCTGCAAGGGTGCGCCGGGGTTTATCGGCCCCGCGGGGTGGCCGCCCCCCCGGCTGCGCCGATGCGATGCGCGGGTTACTTGATGCGCTGGCCATTGGCGAGGATCTGGCCCTCCTCGGTGAATTCGATCCGGGAGGTCACCGTGTCCTCGCCCTCTCCCGGCACGGCGAAGAGCCCGAGCATCATCCGAGCGCCCATCGCCTGTTCGGAGGGCAGCAGACCGATTGCCACCAGCCGATCGATCAGGGCCGTGCCGCCCACAAGGCGGAGATCGACCGCGCCGACCGGCTTTGGCATGCCCGGTATCGTCGTGGTATCGGAATTGTCGAATGTGACATCGCCCTTGCCGGTCAGCTCGGCGCCCGCCGCATCGAGCGTCAGCGCGTTGAGACGCAGCGCCTCGATCTCGCCGGGCGCGGCATCCGGCCCTGCGGCGGCGAGTCTGGGGTCGAGAAGATCGGAAAGCAGTTTCGCCTTGCCGGAGATGTCGAGCGCCAGCGCTGCCGGATCGCGCGGCAGTTTGCCGGTCGGATCGAAGAGTCCCCAGATCATGTCGGACATGACGAATTCATCGAGATCGAGACCGAAGGCGAAATCTTGCGGCTTCTCGGACTTGCTGAGCGGTACCTGCAGTTCGAACCCCAGTTCGGCGAGGCTGAACTCTACCGGAAAGGGCAGGTCGGGCAGGGCAAGGCTCACTGCGATATCCTTCTGCTCACCTTCATAGGCAAGCCCGTCCTGCGCCATGCCGATGCTGAGCGCGCCGCCACCGGACGTGCTGTTCAGCGTCGAGACGCCGTTCGTCGGATCGGAAACCTCGATCACGCTGCCGCCGCTCGCGGCGCTGATCTTTCCGGCAATATCGAACCCGGCGTTGAGCATCACCGCCATGTCCTGCGTATTGGCGAGGTCAATGGGGATCATGCCCCGACCCGAGAGATCGAGATCGCCGACATGGCCGGTCATCTTGACCCTTGTGTCATCTTCGGGGCTGGTGATTGCCAGATCATAGGTCAGCCGCGCGATGGACCCGCTCTGTTCATAGCCGCGCATCCCGTCGATCTCCACCGCGGTGCGTGAGCTGATCTTGTCGGCCTGCAGCTTGAACGATGCCTGTTCGGGGCCGAAATTCTGCGCGCCGACCTGTAACCGTGCGAGTGCCATGGCGGCCGCATCGGCGGCATAATCATAGGTGATATCTTCCGGCGAACCGCTGGCGATGAAGCTCTGGCCGGTCTGGGCGAGATTGAGCGTCATCTGCACGCGCTCTTCGTCCGGCGATTTCGGCGTGACGTCGATTTCCAGCGGCAGAAGATCGGGCATGACGACCTCGACCGCCCCGTCGTCGCGCTGGAGCAGCGCGATATCGCCCAGCGAGACCGACAGATCGCCGTCCTCCTCCGGCATCACCATGTCGAAACGCAGACCGCTGATCGTCAGATCGGCACCGGTCCGGCTTTCCGTGGCCTCGATCCGATAGCCCATGTCCTGCATGTAGCCGCGCCAGTCGTTCCAGACCTGCACCGGCGTAAGATCGGCCGAGGCTGCACCGGACAGCAGCAACAGCGGCAGCGCCGCATAGACGGAGGTGGGGGCGGTGCGGTACATTGGCGTATCCTTGTTACGACGGGTTGCAGGCACGTTCTGCCAAACGCCCGGCAGGGTCAATACCACGGGGTGGACGCTGACGGTGCGTGTCATTACCACGGCGGCCACAAGGCAGGCAAAGCGCAAGCAGGGAGCGGACGGATGCAGATGACAGGGAAGACCGTGCTGATCACGGGGGCGAGCCGCGGCATCGGGGCCGAAACGGCGCGGGTCTTTGCCGCCGCCGGGGCAAATGTCGCGTTGCTCGCACGCTCGCAGGAGGCGATTGCCGAACTGGCCGGGGAAATCGGATCGAACGCCATCGCGATCCCCTGCAACGTGGCGCGCTATACCGAGATGTCCTCAGCGGTGGCCACCACGGTCTCGGCCTTCGGCGGGCTGGACGTGCTGATCAACAACGCCGGTGTGATCGAGCCGATCGCACCGCTCCGCGAGGTCGAGCCGGAGAGCTGGGGGCAGCTGATCGACGTCAATCTCAAGGGCGTGTTCAACGGCATTCGCGCGGCGCTGCCGGTGATGAAACGCGCGGGCGGCGGCTCGATCCTGACGATTTCCTCGGGAGCCGCGCATAACCCGCTGGAGGCCTGGAGCGCCTATTGCGCCTCCAAGGCCGCGGTGGCGATGCTGACCCGCTGTCTCGACCTTGAAGAGGCGGAACACGGCATCCGCGCCATCGGCCTCTCCCCCGGCACCGTAGCAACGCAGATGCAGCGCGAGATCAAGGAAAGCGGCATCAACCCGGTGAGCGAACTCGACTGGGAGGCGCATATTCCGCCCGAATGGGTGGCGCGGGCATTGCTCTGGATGTGCGGCAGCGGGGCCGACCGCTATCGCGGCGCAGAGATCTCGCTGCGCGATCAGGACGTGCGCCGGGCGGCCGGGCTGGCATGATCGAGCTGACGTGCGAGGGCGAGCTGTGGATCGTCACCATCGACCGACCGGACAAGGCCAATTCGCTGACCGAAGCGATGCTGACCCGGCTCGCCGAGATCATCGAGGAGGCGCAGGGCGCGCGGGCGGTGATCCTGACGGCGCGGGGACGGGTGTTCAGCGCCGGGGCGGATCTCGACGAGGCGCGTGCCGGGCTCGCCACATCGCCGGTCTGGGAGCGGCTGTCGGGCGCGGTGGCTGCCCTGCCGGGGCTCAGCATCGCGGCGCTCAACGGCACGCTGGCGGGCGGTGCCATGGGCATGGCGCTGGCCTGCGATCTGCGGATCGCCGTGCCCGGGGCGCGGTTCTTCTATCCGGTGATGAAGCTCGGCTTCCTGCCGCAGCCCAGTGATCCGCGGCGCATGGCCGCGCTGATCGGTCCGGCGCGCAGCAAGCTGATCCTGATGGGCGGCCAGAAGATCGATGCAGAAGAGGCCTTGCGCTTCGGGCTGATCGACCGGATCGTACCCGCCGAGGACCTGCTCGATGAGGCGCATGGCCTGGCTGCGGATACGCTGGCGGCACCGCCCGGGATCGCCCGGGGGATAAAGGACCTGTGCCGCACGGGCAGCGCGGGCTGAAGTGATCCCCTGCCTTGCCTCGGGCCTGGCGATGAGGGGCGCTGCCCCTCAAACTCCCCGGAGTATTGTTCGCATAAAGACGCGGTCAGATCAGCGGCACGAAGGGCACGTCGCAGGCGGTGAGCAGCAGGGTGGTCGCAAGGGCGAGGATCAGGCGCATCGGGGGTTCCTTTTTCGTAGAAGTCCCTTGTGGTCGGCCGGATGGATCCTGTCAACGCTTGCGCATGCCGCCCGGGACCTTGGAGCGGAATCCGGGCGGGCGTCTGGCCACCCAGGCAGCGAATTTCGCCAGCCGGGGGTGGGCGCGCAGCGCTTCGGGCGTGTTGAAATCCCGGGCCAGCTCTGCCTCGGTAAGGCTGGCGTGGATCTCGCGGTGGCAGATATGGTGCATCAGGATCGTCGGCGCGCCCTTGCCGCCCTTGAGCCTGGGGATCAGATGATGACGACTTTGCGGCACGTCGGGCGGGATCGGGCGCAGGCAGAGGGGGCAGATCGGATCGCTCATGGCAAAGAGCTTGATCGCAAAGGTCGGCGCGGGCAAGAGGGGCGGCAGGGCCGCTGGCGGCGAGGAGGGTTCATGGCATCGGCGATAACGCGGGCGGGAGCGGCGCGGTGAAGCGCGCGCTGGTGATCGGGGGCGGTCCGGCAGGTCTGATGGCTGCGCAGGAGCTGGCCGCGGCAGGGCTGTCGGTGACGCTTTGCGAGGCCAAGCCTTCGCTGGCGCGCAAATTCTTGATGGCCGGGAAGTCGGGGTTGAACCTGACCAAGGTTGCGTCGAGGGACGAGTTAGACGCGGCCTTCGGCGAGGCGGCGGGGGGCCTCTCGGCAATGCTCGATGCTTTCGGGCCTGACGCGGTGCAGAGCTGGGCGGAGGCGCTCGGGCAGAGGCTGTTCATCGGATCGACCGGCCGCGTCTTTCCGGAAGTGATGAAAGCCTCGCCATTGCTGCGGGCCTGGCTGGCGCGGCTGACGGATGCCGGTGTGGAGATCCGGACGCGCTGGCGCTGGCAGGGCTGGGACGGTACTGCCATGCGTTTCGCGACGCCCGAGGGCGTGCGGTTGCTCAGGGCGGATGTGACGGTCCTGGCGCTTGGCGGGGCGAGCTGGGCGCGGCTGGGGGCTGACGGGGCCTGGGCCGGGCTGCTGGCGGAACGCGGCGTGGCGCTGGCGCCGTTTGCCCCGGCCAATGCCGGGATCGAGATGCGATGGTCCGTGCATATGCAGCGGCATTTCGGCGCGGCGTTGAAGGGGGTCGGCTGGTCCGCCGGTCCCTTCGCCTCGCGCGGAGAGGCGGTGATCTCGGCGCGCGGGCTCGAGGGGGGCGGCATCTACGCAGTGTCGCGCGGTATCCGCGAGGGACATGTGCTGCGGGTCGATCTGCTACCGGAGCTGGGGGCGGCAGAGATCGCCGCACGGCTCGCCAGGGCGCGGGGGAAAGCGAGTCTCTCCAATCACCTGCGCAAGGTCCTGAAGCTCGATCCGGCGAAGCTGGCGCTGTTGCAGGAGATGGCGCATCCGTTGCCCGGGGCGGCCGAGGCGCTGGCACCGCTGCTCAAGCGGGTGACAATCCGCCATCGCAGGCTGCGCCCGATGGACGAGGCGATCTCGACCGCTGGCGGCGTGACCTTCCCGGCGGTGGATTCGCGGTTGATGCTGCGCGATCTGCCCGGCGTCTTCGTTGCCGGGGAGATGCTCGACTGGGAAGCGCCGACCGGGGGCTACCTGCTGACCGGGTGCCTCGCCACCGGGTATTGGGCAGGCCGGGGCGCGGCCGACTGGCTGGCCGAGAGCGCCTAGGCCGCGGCGTCGCGCGATTGCGCGGCGATATAGGCGGGGCGTTCGCGCATCTTTCTGGCCCATTGGCCGAGCCTGTCATCGACGCGCGGGAAATTGGCGCCGATCGACCAGTTGATGCAATGCAGCGCCAGCAGATCGGGCAGGGTAATCTCATCGCCCATCAGGAACGGACCGTCGAGCCGCTCCGACAGAATCGCGGCGGCGCGTTTGAATTCGGCCTTCAGACTGTCCTTGACCTGCGGTACCCGCTGCTCTTCGGGAAAGACGAAGCTGTGCTTGGCCGCCGCCCAGAGTACCGCGTCGAATTCATCGATCAGCCAGAAGGTCAGGGCATCCTGCCGGGCCCGGGCCGGCGTGCCGGCGGGCGCGGTCAGCTTGCCGTGTTTGTCGGCCAGATAGGTCATGATCGCGACGCTGTCGGTCAGCACCTCGTCACCGTCCTTCAGCGCCGGGATCTTGCCGGAAGGGTTGTATCGGCGGGCCTCGTCCGAGCGCGCGGCGGCGGGGATATGCTCATAGGCCTGGCCGAGCTCTTCGAGCATCCACATGACCCGGAAGGCGCGGGATTTGGTGGCTCCGATCACGGTGTACATGGGCAATCCTCTTTCTGTTTCAGCGTTGCGCACCCAGCATGGCCAGGCGAATGAATGCGCGTTCGACAAGCGCCAGCGCCGGGGCGTGCTGGCCTGCGGAACGCAGGATGAGGTCGGTATCGGTAAGCACGGAAAGCGCAGTTTCCAGCTTCGCCGCGCCCCATTGCTTGGCCTGACGCTGGGCGCGATCACGGTCGCGCACGCCATAGATCGGCGCGCCGGGGTTGGCGGCGATGCGATAAAGCGTGCGGAAATGCCGGGTCGCCATGATGATCAGGGTCACCGGGTTGGCGCCCTGGGCCTGCAGCCGGGCCATCACCGGACCTATCTCGCCCGCGCGGGCCTCGGCCACCACATGCAGGATGTCATCGACCTCGGCCTCGGTGGAGGTCGGGGCGCAGGCGGCGATGTCTTCCAAGTCGAGAGGGTTGCTGTCGCCAAGTTTGTAGAGCGTGATCTTTTCCAGCGTCTGGCGAAAATCGCCGGGGTCGAGCTGGCGTGCCAGATCGGTGAGTGCCGCCATCGTGTCCGGCGGCGGCGACAGACCGGCATCGGATAGCAGCCGCTCGATCTCGCCCCGGTCCGGCGGGTTGTCATAGATTGCGGTGGCATAGGCGTTGGGGTGGGCCTCGAAGGCCTTCAGCACTTTCGAGGTCTTCTTGAGATCGCCGCCGGTCACCACGATCTGCGCATCGCCGGGGCGCCATTCTGAGAGCGCGTCGAGCAGGATCTTGGCGATATTGTCGTTGGCATCCTCCACGAAAGCGGCGCGCGGACCGGGGAAGAAGCCGATGGCCTTGATCGCGTCGAGCAGCATGGCCGGGTCTCGGCGCAGCTCGCCTGCCTGCATCCGGCTGAGGCGCATTTCCTCTTCGGCATCGGGCCCCAGCAAAGCCTTGAGGAATTCCTGCCGTTTCAGCGCTACCCGCATCGCGTCGCCGCCATAGATCAGCAGGCCGGTCCTGCCGGGGTCGGGCTTCTTGAAATAGCCGGTGGCCTCGCGCGGGCTGAGCTTCATTGCGCCAGATCGGCGGCGAGCAGGCGCGCGACGATCTGATCTGCGAGGATGGTCATCAGCCGCTCGCGGGCATCGGTCTCGGCGGCGAGGGTGGCGACGGTGCTGCCGGTGGTCGAATAGCCGGTAAAGTTCTCGACCTTGCCGGAGGCCAGCACCACGCCGCTGTCGAGATCGCGCAGCGCATAATCGACGCTGCCGAGCAGGTTGTAGCGGTTGATGTTGCCGCTGCGGTCGATGTTGAGCCCATCGGCCCGCGTCGCAGCGCTCAGCGCCAGCGCATAGGTCGGCGCGCTGCTGCGGCCAAGACGGGTCTCGATCTCGCGGGTCAGGATATAGCCGTCCCGAGTCTCGGGCTCCTCGACCGAGACCCGGTTCTGCAAGGCGCTGCCGCTGCAGCCGGGACCATAGACCGGCTCGAAGCCGCAGGCTGTCAGCACCAGCGGCAGCGCCAGCAGCAGCCGGCGGGAGAGCCGGGGCCGGTCAGGCGACGACATTGACGATCCGTCCGGGCACCACGATGACCTTTTTCGGGGCCGCGCCACCCAATGTGCGGATCACCGCCTCGTGCCCGAGCGCGATCTTCTCAATCTCGGCGCGGTCCATGTCGGCGGGCACCTGGATCTCGGCGCGACGCTTGCCGTTGATCTGGATCGGCAGGGTCACCGTGTCATCGACCAGGAGCGCCTCGTCGGCCTGCGGCCAGGGGGCAGTGGTGACAAGCCCCTCGCCGCCCTGATGATGCCAGATGTCCTCGCTGAGATGCGGGGTCATCGGCGACATCAGCTGCGCCAGCACCATGATCGCCTCGCGTTGTGCCTCGTGGCTGGCCTTGGACTTCTGCAAGGTCCCGGTGAAGGCGTAAAGCTTGGCAATGGCGGCGTTGAAGCCGAAGGATTCGATGCCCATGGTCACGTCGTGGATGGTCTTGTGCAACGCACGGCGCAGGTCCTCGTCTCCCTCCCCCGGCGCATCGCGGTCCATTCCGGCGATCCGGTCGCAGATGTTCCAGACCCGCGACAGATGCTTGTAGGCAGCCTCGGCCCCGGCCGCGGTCCATTCGACATCGCGCTCGGGCGGGGAATCGCTCAGCACGAACCAGCGCGCCGTATCGGCGCCGAAGCGATCGATGATGCCGAGCGGATCGACAACGTTTTTCTTGGATTTCGACATCTTGGCGGAGGGGATGATCTCGACCTCCCGGCCATCGGCGAGCTTGCCCTCGGTCACTTCCTCGGGGAGGTGATAGACCAGGCGGCCCTTTTCGTCGCGGGTCTGGTAGATCTCGTGGGTCACCATGCCCTGCGTGAACAGCGCGTCGAACGGCTCCACCGCCGAGGCGGGCAAATGGCCGGTGATGTGCATCGCCCGGGCGAAGAAGCGCGAATAGAGAAGGTGCAGGATCGCGTGTTCGATGCCGCCGATATATTGATCGACGTTCATCCAGTAGGCGGCGTCTTCCATGTTGGTCGGCGTGTCGGCATGGGGCGCGGTGAAGCGCGCGAAATACCAGGAACTGTCAACGAACGTGTCCATCGTGTCGGTCTCGCGCCGCGCCTCGGCGCCGCAGGCGGGGCAGGTGGTATTGCGCCAGGTCGGATGCCGGTCGAGCGGATTGCCCGGCACGTCAAGCGTGACGTCATAGGGCAGTTCGATC
This sequence comes from Sulfitobacter aestuarii, assembly GCF_042685005.1. Taxonomy (NCBI): domain Bacteria; kingdom Pseudomonadati; phylum Pseudomonadota; class Alphaproteobacteria; order Rhodobacterales; family Roseobacteraceae; genus Sulfitobacter; species Sulfitobacter aestuarii. Next base: position 69,460 of record NZ_JBHUMP010000006.1, read on the forward strand.
GGCAGGTTTTCTTTCTTCTCCGGCACCACGCCGCAGCTGTCGCAATGCACCACCGGGATCGGGCAACCCCAATAGCGCTGGCGGCTCAGCCCCCAGTCGCGCAGCCGGAACTTCGTGACACCCTGACCGACGCCATTGGCCTCGCAGAAGGCAATGGCGGCCTCGATCCCCTCGTCACCGGTTTGCTGCGCCTCGCCGGCAAAACCGCGGTTGTAGAAGACCTGTTCGCTTTTCTGCGGCACATAGGCTTCGGTCAGCTCTTCGCTGCTGTCCTCGGAAGGCAGGAAGGTAGCGATGATCGGCAGATCGTATTTTTTCGCAAATTCGAAATCGCGCTGGTCATGCGCCGGGCAGCCGAAGATCGCGCCGGTGCCGTAATCCATCAGGATGAAATTCGCGATATAGACCGGCAGCTCGTGGCCGGTATCGAACGGATGGCGCACCCGGATGCCGGTATCGAGCCCGAGCTTCGGCGCGGTTTCGATCGCTTCTTCCGTCGTGCCGCCCTTGCGGCATTCGGCGTTGAAGGCGGCGATGCTCTCGTCATCGCGCTCCAGCGTGCGGGCCAGCGGGTGGTCGGGCGAGATGCCGATGAAGGAGGCGCCCATCAGCGTGTCGGGCCGGGTGGTATAGACCTCGATCCGGTCGTGACCCTCAGGCGCGTCGATGGTCGAAAAAGCGAATTGCAGGCCGCGCGACCTGCCGATCCAGTTCGACTGCATCAGCTTGACCTTGGCGGGCCAGTTGTCGAGCCCGTCTAGCGCATCGAGCAGCTCTTCGGAATGATCGGAGATCTTGAAGAACCATTGCGTCAGCTCGCGCCGCTCGACCAGCGCGCCGGAGCGCCAGCCGCGCCCCGCTTCGACCTGCTCGTTGGCAAGCACGGTCATGTCGACCGGGTCCCAGTTCACCACCGCGTTCTTGCGATAGACCAGTCCCTTTTCGAGGAAATCGAGGAACAGCGCCTGCTGCTGGCCATAATATTCCGGATCGCAGGTGGCGAATTCGCGGGACCAGTCGATCGACAGGCCCAGCGGTTTCATCTGGTCGCGCATGTCGGCGATATTCGAATAGGTCCAATCCTTGGGATGCCCCCCGGTCGCCATCGCCGCGTTTTCGGCCGGCATGCCGAAGGCGTCCCAGCCCATCGGATGCAGCACGTTATGGCCAGTGGCGATCTTGTAGCGCGCGATCACGTCGCCCATCGTGTAGTTGCGCACATGGCCCATGTGGATGCGCCCCGAGGGGTAGGGGAACATCTCGAGCACGTAATATTTCGGCCTGTCGGCATTGCGGACCGCCTTGAAGACTTCGTCCTTCTCCCAGGCAGCCTGCCAGCGGGCTTCGATTTCGGCGGGGGTGTAGCGGGACATGGGGTCGACCTTATCGCAAATGACAAACGCCGGGCGTGAGGTTCACGGGGCCCGGCGTGGTTTCGTGTGGTAGGGGAGGCGGGCTCAGAATTTGCTGTCGGCGACGCGCAGTTCGCGTGCGCGGCTCAGGATGGCGTCCTCGACGGCACGGGAGGTGGCCTTGCTGACCGGACTCCCTCCGCGGGTCTGCAGCGCAACGTTCAGCGCCCTGGCATCGAGCGCCGGATCGTCGATCAGCACGGTGGCGCGATAGGATTGCGCCCCCCCCGGCGGCGTGCCGTAGCCGGTGACGATCACACCGGTATAGGGATCGACGGTCTGCACCGGCAGGAAGTTCAGCACTTCGAGGCTGGCGTTCCAGAGATAGCGATTCACCTGAACGGTATTCTCGGCCGATTTGCGGTTGAAGATCGACCAGATCGTATTGTCCGGATTCGTCTCGATGTTATTGGGATTGTTCGGGTTGGTATAAGTGTCGGGCAGATCCCGTGCCGGACCGCCACAGGCAGCCAGCGCCGCCAGTGTCAGTAATGTGATTGCCGTCCTGCAAACGATACGACGCGCCATGCCAGTTTCCCTTTGCCCGTTTGGTCTCTGGTCTATCCAAGCTGGCAAGAGGGAGCAAGGTCTATGTCCGGCGCGGGGTGTGCAGAGGCAAACGGCAGGGTCGCGACGGCGGTCCGGCAAAACTGTGGCAAAGCTGCACCAATGCACATGCCATTGATCTCACAGGGCCGCAGTGTTGTTGCAATGAAAGGGGCAAAGGATGAAAACACCATCCATACCCTTACCGGATTCCCCGGTCTGGGCATGTGAATTCAAACCGAGGGAAAACTCATGAAAAAAGTTCTCTTCGCTACAACGGCCCTGGTTGCGACCGCCGGCGTTGCAGCAGCAGACGTTACTTTCGGCGGCTACGGTCGTTTTGGTGTGATGTACAACGACATCGACGGTGGCGGTGACTCCACCGACGTGACCAGCCGTTTCCGCCTGCAGATCGATGCGACCGCTGAATCCGACATGGGTGTGACCTTCGGTGCCCGTGCCCGTATCCAGCAGAACAACACCGACGACTCCCCGACCTACTCGGTTGGTCCCGACGGTATCGCCGGTACAGCTGACGACGTGAACGGTGCGACCGGTCCTGGCGGCACCGGCATCAACGGCGTGCGCTTCTTCGCCCGTTCCGGCGGCCTGGAAGTCGGCGTTGGCAACATCTACGGCGCGCTTGAGTTCATGCCCGGCATGTACCCGATCGACCTCGGTCTGACCGGCCTGGGCTATGACTACACCGCGTTCAACGACCGTGGCGACCAGTATTCGTCCGGTGGTAACGGTGCAGCCGGCTCCAACGGTGTTGAAGTCCTGTACTCCTTCGGCGACTTCTCGATGCACGTGTCGGCTTCCGACATCAACGATCGTGTTGCAGCCTACGGTGCCTACACATGGAGCGGCTGGACCATCGCTCTGGGTGCTCAGGATTCCGACGCTGCGACTGACACCGATTGGGCTGCATCCGTTGGCGGTGCCCTGGGCTTCGCAGACGTGACCCTGACCTATGCCGACAACGGCACCGGCGGTGACCGTGCGGTTCTGGCCGGTCGTTTCGACGTTGGCGCAGCAACCGACGTAGAAGTCTTTGTGGCTGACAACAGCGACGCAACCGATGGTTCTGCAAACGGCACAGCCTACGGTGTTGACTTCAACCACGACCTCGGCGGCGGCACCTCGCTGCGCGGCGGTGTGGTGTCCCGTTACAACGACGACGTCCGTGCCGACCTCGGTGTGCGCTTCAACTTCTAAGTTGATCCACATCTGACGATTTGGGGCAGGCCTTCGGGTCTGCCCCTTTTCTTTTGCGCGTCGCTGTTGTTATCTGCCGCTCCGTCACGAAAGGCCCGATATGACATTGCCAGACATCACCGCCCGCATCGCCGGGGCCGAGCAGAACGCAGGCCGCGCGCCCGGTTCGGTGCGGCTCATCGCCGTGAGCAAGGTGCAGCCCGAGGCGCGGGTGCGGGACGTGCTTGCGCAGGGGCAGCGTTGTTTCGGGGAGAACCGGGTGCAGGAGGCGGCCGGGAAATGGCCGGGCTTTCGCGAGGAATTCGCAAGTGTCGATCTGCACCTGATCGGACCGCTGCAGAGCAACAAGGCGCGCCAGGCGATGGAGCTTTTCGATGCGATCCATTCGCTCGACCGGCCGAAACTGGCGAACGCGCTGGCGCGGCTGGCACAGGAGATCGGGCGCTGCCCGCCGCTGTTCATTCAGGTCAATACCGGCGAGGAGGCGCAAAAGGCCGGCGTGCTGCCCGCGAGCGCGGATGATTTTATCGCAGAATGTCGAAAGCTCGACCTGCCGGTCACGGGGCTGATGTGCATCCCGCCTGCGGAGGAGGAGCCGTCCCTGCATTTCGCGCTGCTCGCCAAGATCGCGGCGCGTAACGGGCTTAAGGGGCTGTCGATGGGAATGAGCGGCGATTTCGAACGCGCCATCGCCCTCGGCGCCACGCATGTGCGGGTCGGATCGGCGATCTTCGGGGAACGTGTGGCGGGCTGACCGCTTTTTTCGCAATCGCTCAGCGCACGATCAGCCGAGATCCCGGGACCAGATCTTGCGCGATGCTGTGCAGGTGCCGCCGCGAAAGCGCCACGCAGCCTTCGGTCGGGTAGAGCGGCCGCCGCCATTGGTGGATGAAGATCGCCGAACCGCGCCCCGGCGCGGCATCCGGCCAGTTCCAGTCGGTCAGTATCACCAGATCATAGAGCGGATCGGCGCGGCGCAGCCTTTCATGGCTCTGCCCGTAGGGCGCGCGCACCAAGTGATTATAATGCGGGTCTTCCGGCGCATCCGACCACAGGTCGCCCGGCAGGATCGGCCGGGCCCATCCGGTCGGCGCATTGATCCGGTCGGGGCGATAGAGCATTCCGACGATGCGATGTTCGCCCAGCGGTGTCGCGCCGTCGCCCTCGCGCTTGGCAGCATTCAACCCGCCCCTGCCGATGCTGCAGGCGTAGCGCCGTCCACGAAAGCGCAGCCCCTGTCGTGTCAGGACCAGATCGGCGGGAGTCACAGCAAATGTCCGGATTTCGCCGCCTTGGTCGCCAGATACGCCTTGTTGTGACGGTTTTCACCGACCGCCAGCGGCACCCGCTCGCTGACCGTGACGCCGCTGTCGTTCATCATGTCGACCTTGCGGGGGTTGTTGGTCAGCAGCCGCACGGACGAAAAGCCCATCGAGGTCAGGATATGGGCGCCGAGGCGGAAATCGCGCTCGTCATCCTCGAAACCCAGCCGGTGATTGGCTTCGACCGTGTCAAAGCCCTGATCCTGCAGGGAATAGGCGCGCATCTTGTTGGCCAGGCCGATGCCGCGGCCTTCCTGATTGAGATAGAGCAGCACGCCTTCGCCTTCGGCCCCCATCTGCGCCAGCGCGGCGCGCAGCTGCGGGCCGCAGTCGCATTTCAGCGAACCCATGAGGTCGCCGGTGAAACAGGCCGAATGCAGTCGGGCCAGCACCGGTTTGCGCCGGTCCGGGCGGCCGATCTCGATGGCGTAATGTTCCTCGGCCCCGTCCTCGGGGCGGAAAATATGCAGACGACCGGCTTCGGAAACCTCCATCGGCAGACGGGCATTGACCACCGGATGCAGGGGGCTGACGGCACCGAGTGACGGCGTGATCGCATCCAGATCCAGCGTGGTGAGTCCATGGTGTCGGGCCAGCTCGGCCACGTCGGCATGTTCGAGCACCAGCACGGCGGGCAGCAGCCGCGCGCTCTTGGCGATCTGCAAAGCGACGCGATGCGCATCCGCGGCGCCGTCGCGCGAACAGGCGAGCGGCCCCTTCATCGGGGCGCGCAGGTCGTCCGCGGGATCGGCGATGCTCTGCACCCAGCCCGGTGTGGCATCCTCCGGCAGGGTCACGCGGGCGAGGTCTCCGTCATAGGGGCGCGCCTTCAGCGTCTCCGCCCGCCGCGCGGTGATCGCGAGCACCGGCGCACCGCCCAGGGCCAGCAGGTCGGCCAGCCGCTGCGCGCTCAAGGTCTCGGCGGCGAGCAGCAACGCAGGCTGGCGCCCGGTCAGGGCGATCGGCACGCCCATGCGCAGATCGGCCCGCGCACGCGCCAGCTGTTCGGTGATATCGGGGGCAAAGCTCATGGTTCTGTTACAACTCCGGCGCGGGGATGCAGGATATCTAGGCGAAGCCTTCGGAAAATGAAACAATTGACCGCATCGCCACACGGGCCCGTGAAAGAAACGGCGGCTGCCCTTGTCGAAATCGTGATCAGGACGCATCTGGTATAGTACAGGAAACGGAGAAACCCCATGGCGCAGCTCAAGAAAATCCTTCTGGTCGATGACGATGACGATCTGCGCGAGGCGTTGAGCGAACAATTGATCATGACGGAAGATTTCGACGTCTTTGAAGCGGCGAACGGCAGCGATGCGATGACCCGGGCCAAGGAGGCGCTCTACGATCTCGTCATCCTCGACGTCGGCCTGCCGGATACCGACGGGCGCGAATTGTGCCGCCTGATGCGCAAGCAGGGGGTGAAGAGCCCGATCCTGATGCTGACCGGCCATGACAGCGACGCCGACACGATTCTCGGGCTCGACGCCGGGGCCAATGATTATGTCAGCAAGCCCTTCAAGTTCCCGGTGCTGCTGGCACGTATCCGCGCGCAACTGCGCCAGCATGAACAATCCGAGGATGCGGTGTTCCAGCTCGGGCCCTATACGTTCAAACCGGCGATGAAGATGCTGATCACCGAGGATGACCACAAGGTGAGGCTCACCGAGAAAGAGACCAACATCCTGAAATTCCTCTATCGTTCGAACGATGGCGTGGTGCCGCGCGAGGTGCTGCTGCATGAGGTCTGGGGCTATAATGCCGGGGTCACGACCCATACGCTGGAAACCCATATCTACCGGCTGCGCCAGAAGATCGAGCCTGACCCGTCGAATGCGCGGATTCTCGTCACTGAATCCGGCGGCTACAGATTAATGTCGTAAAACGGGAACTTTTTCGCTATCATCGGACTTAAGATCCTGAGTGGCGAGGTTTTCATGACTCGCCAATCGGTTTGAACCCGCTGATATGCCCGGGCAATGGCATATCCCTCCCTGTTGGACTGGCCGGGCCTCGTGCCCGGCCTTTTTTCGCAAGCCGCCTGCGCGGCGCAGGGAGGGTTTTCCGTTCCAACGGCGGATCGCGGCAGTACCGGTAAGACGGAGAGGTTTTCGCCATGGCGATACCAGGCGCACCGGGTTAGGGTGCGCGGATCTTCAGACTACCGGAGCCTGCCATGCCGTTCACCCTTGCCACCTGGAACATCAATTCGATCCGCCTGCGCGAGCCGATCGTGCTGCGGCTGCTCGCCGAGCATGGACCGGATGTGCTGTGTCTGCAGGAATGCAAGTCCCCGGTGGACAAAATCCCGCTCGAGGCGTTCCGGGCGGCCGGATACACGCATATGATCGCGCGGGGGCAGAAGGGCTACAACGGCGTGGCGATCCTCTCGAAATTGCCGCTCGAGGATGCCGGGGATCAGGATTTCGCGGCGCTCGGCCATGCCCGCCACATCGCGGCCCGGCTGGAGAACGGTGTGGTGATCCACAACTTCTATGTCCCCGCCGGGGGCGACAAGCCGGATCGCGAGATCAACGAGAAATTCGGGCAAAAGCTCGACTACCTCGCCGATATGCGCGACTTTTTTCGCAACGAACTCCCCCGGAAGTCCATCCTTGTCGGCGATCTCAACATCGCCCCGCGCGAGGATGACGTCTGGAACCACAAGCAGCTGCTGAAGGTGGTCAGCCATACGCCGGTCGAGGTCGAGGCGCTCGGCGAGATGCAGGATTCCGGGCGCTGGGTCGATATTACCCGGCAGGATATCCCGCAGGGCAATCTCTATAGCTGGTGGTCCTACCGCTCGCCGGAATGGGATGCCGCCGACAAGGGGCGCAGGCTCGATCATGTCTGGGCGACGCCCGACATTTCCAACGCCGCTCATTCGAGCCATGTGGTGCGGGCTGCGCGCGGCTGGGAAAAGCCGAGCGACCATGCCCCGGTATTCGCCTCATTTGACCTTTGAAACACCCGCGCGGGGCTCCATATTAGAGCCGACTCCAGACAGGCGCGACCAAGCGAGGAACAAGACAAGATGGAAGAACTGAACCTTTCCCCGGCCCCCGATGCGGACCTGATCAAGGACAGCAGCGAAGCGACCTTCATGGCAGACGTGGTGGAGGCATCCCAGGGCGTGCCGGTGATCGTCGATTTCTGGGCCCCCTGGTGCGGCCCCTGCAAGACCCTCGGCCCGTTGCTCGAGGATGCGGTGCGCGCCGCCAAGGGCGCGGTCAAGATGGTCAAGGTCAATGTGGACGAGGCCCAGAACATCGCCGGTCAGCTGCAGATCCAGTCGATCCCGACAGTCTATGCCTTCTACAACGGGCAGCCTGTCGATGGTTTCCAGGGCGCGCTGCCGCAATCGGAGATCAAGGCCTTCGTCGACCGCGTGGTGAAGGCGGGGGGCGGGGAAGCCCCCGGCGATACCCTGTCCGACGCGGTCGATGCGGCGGAGGAAATGCTGACCGAGGGCGCGGCGGCCGACGCGGCGCAGACCTTCGCGGCGATCCTTGGCGAAGACGAGAAACACGCGGGCGCCTATGGCGGCATGGTGCGCGCCTATATCGCGATGGGCGAGCTCGATCAGGCCGAGGCGATCCTCAATGGCGCCCCGATCGAGATTTCACAGGCGCCGGTACTCGAAGCGGCCCATGCGCAGCTCGAACTGGCGCGACAGGCGGCCGATGCCGGTCCGGTGAGCGAATTGCAAGCGGCGGTGGAGGCCGATCCGCAGGACCATCAGGCGCGGTTCGATCTCGCCCAGGCCCTCTATGCCCATGGCGATGCAGAGGCGGCGGTGACGCAATTGCTGGAATTGTTCCGTCAGGACCGCGAGTGGAACGACGGCGCGGCGAAGACGCAGCTTTTCACTATTTTCGATGCGTTGAAGCCCAATGACCCGGTCGTTCTGCATGGGCGGCGCAAGCTCAGCTCGATGATATTTGCCTGAGGTGCGCGATGCGCTAGGTCGAGCAGCATGATCAAACAAACGGAACTGCCAGACACGATCGCGATCTTCCCGCTGGCAGGGGCCTTGCTGCTGCCGCGCTCGCGTCTGCCGCTGCATATCTTCGAACCGCGCTACCTGCAGATGATCGAGGATACGCTCAAGACGCCCGGTCGGCTGATCGGCATGGTGCAACCCAACGTGGTGGCCGGGCGCGAAGGGCCCGGTCTGCATCGTATCGGTTGCGCCGGTCGGCTGACCCAATTCTCCGAGACCGAAGACGGGCGCTACATGATAACGCTGGGCGGGGTCTCGCGGTTCCGGGTGGTCAAGGAGATCGAGGGGTTCAGCCCCTATCGGCGCTGCGATGTCAGTTGGGACGGGTTCGAACGCGATCTGGAGGATGAGGAGGTCGATGCGGGGTTCCACCGCAGCGAGTTTCTCGATCTTCTGAGCCGCTATTTCGACGCCCGAAACCTGTCCGCCGATTGGGACACGTTGAAAGAGGCTGACGACGAGCTGCTGATCAACTCGCTGTCGATGATGCTCGATTTCGAATCCGAGGATAAACAGGCGCTGCTAGAGGCTCCCTCGCTGGAAACCCGGCGCGAGACCCTTATAACGCTGATTGAATTCACCCTCAGGGGTGGCGATGAAGGGGAAGTGATGCAATGAGTGCAACGGTGGCGGAATTCGACAGGCGGATGCTGGAAGCGCTGATCTGCCCGCGCAGTCAAAGCAGTCTGCGCTATGATGCGGAGCGGCAGGAACTGATCTCGGACGCCGCAGGGCTTGCCTATCCGATCCGCAATGGCATTCCGGTCATGCTGGCCGACGAGGCCCGCGAGCTCGACTGATCCTGTCAGAGCGGCTGGCCCCGCATCAGCCGCGGCAGATCGCCGGTCAGCCCGGCGGCTTCGCGGATGAACCCGCGGCGCAGGCCGGGCAGCGCATTGATTGCCGCCATCCCCGCGTCCCGCGCCAGGCGTATCAGGGCATTATCGTTTGAAAACATCCGGTTGAACGTGTCGGTCGCGAGCGCCAGCGTGGTGTTGTCGAACCGCCGCCATTGCTGGTAGCGCTGCAGGGCAGGTGCCGCGCCGTAATCCTCGCCGCGGCGATGCGCGTCGGCGATCACCTCTGCCAGCGCCGCCACATCGCGCAGCCCGGCGTTGAGCCCCTGACCGGCGATCGGATGCACGCCATGGGCGGCGTCGCCGAGCAATGCCACCCGGTCGGCAACCATCTCGAGTGTCAGCGACATGCCCAGGGGATAGGTATAGCGCTGTCCGACGAGGGAAATCTCTCCGAGGAAGTCGCCGAACCGCGGCCGCAGCATCTCGAGATATTCCGCTTCCGGCAGCGCATGGATCGCGGCAGCGTTCTCACGGCTTTCGCTCCACACGATGGAGGAGCGGCTGCCGGTCAGCGGCAGGATCGCCAGCGGCCCGGCGGGCATGAAGAACTGATGCGCGATGCCGTGGTGGGGCTGTTCATGCGACAGGGCGCAGACCAGCGCGGTCTGGCCGTATTCCCAGCCGATGCGCCGGATCCTCGCCCGCTCCGCCGTGCCGGAGCGCTTGCCGTCGGCACCTACCGCGAGCCGCGCGCGCATGGATTTGCCCGATGCCATCCGCAGGGTGATGCCGGTCGCATCGTTGTGCTGCGCGATCACCGTGTCGCCGTTGAGCTGGGTGATGCCCTCGGCTGCCTCTACCGCTTCGAGCAGGGCGCGGCGCAGGTGCCGGTCCTCGACCATATGGCCCATCGGGCCTTCCTCGATCTCGGCGTGATCGAAATGCATGAAGAACGGGGAGGGCCCTTCGCCCGCGCGCCCGTCGGTGACCTTGATCTCCAGCATCGGCTGGGCGTGTTCGGCGACCGCCTGCCAGAGCCCGATCCCTTCCAGCAGCCGCGTCGAGGTCAGCGCCAGCGCATAGGCGCGCCCGTCGAAGGCGGCGTTCTTGCGGGTCTTGAGCGCCAGCGCGTCGATCAGGGTGACGCGCAGCCCGGTCCGGGCCAGGGCCAGGGCCAGCGTCGGGCCGTTCAGCCCGCCGCCGATGATCGCAATGTCACAATCGTAACTCATGTCCCTTGATATGATCGTGCCGCAGGGATTGTCCATGGGGCCAAGCGCCGCTACCTTCGCGCGCAAGCGGGGCAGGGGGATATCATGCAGGACTGGCTTACGATGACGGCGGCGGATCTGGGGCGGGGTATCGCGGCCGGGAGCATCGATTCCGTGACCCTGTGCCGGACCTATCTCGATGCGATCGATGCGCATCCCCTGCGCGACCGCATCTATGCGCGTGTGACCGCCGAACGGGCGCTGGCCGAGGCGACGGCGGCGGCCGAGCGCGCCCGGAATGGACAGCGCCGTTCGCCGCTCGACGGGGTGCCGGTCAGCTGGAAGGATCTTTTCGACAGCGCCGGAATCGCCACCGAGGCGGGCAGCAGATTGCTGGCGGACCGGATCCCCGAGCGCGACGCGGCGGTCCTGGAGACGGCGACCGCCATGGGGCTCGTCTGTCTCGGCAAGACCCATATGAGCGAGCTTGCCTTTTCCGGCCTCGGCCACAACCCGAGCACGGCGACGCCGCCTTCGGTCAACGATGCCGAGGGCGTGTCCGGCGGATCCTCCTCCGGCGCGGCGGCCTCGGTGGCCTTCGGCCTGGCGGCGGCGGCGATCGGATCGGACACCGGCGGTTCGGTGCGCATACCGGCAGCCTGGAACGATCTCGTCGGGCTCAAGACCACGGCGGGACGGATCAGCGCGGAAGGCGTGGTGCCGCTGGCGCGCAGGTTCGACACGGTCGGGCCGCTGTGCCGTTCGGTGGAGGATGCCGCGCTGCTGCTGGCGGCGCTGGAAGGGCAGGGGGGTATCGACCTGCAGGGGGTGGAGCTGGAAGGCCGCCGCTTCGCGGTGCTGCGGACCGTGGCGATGCAGGATTTGCGCGAAACGCCCGCCGCCGCCTTTGACGGCGCCCTGACACGGCTGCGTGCGGCCGGGGCGCTGATCGAGGAAATCGAGGTTCCCGAGGTCGAGGCGGCCATGGAGCTTTCCACCGTGCTCTACACCTGCGAAGCCTACGGGCTGTGGCGCGATGTGATCGAGGCGGATCCGGAGGCGATGTATCCCGAAATCCTCGAACGCTTCCGGCTGGGCAAGAATTTCTCCGCCCCGGACTATGTCGCGGCCTGGGCCGAGCTGGAGCTTGCGCGCCTTGCCTATGATCGCGCGGTCGCGGGGTTTGACGCCGTGCTGCTGCCGACCGCCGCGATGCTGCCGCCCAATCTCCAGCGGCTGATCGACGAGCATGAATATTACCTCAGCGAGAATCTGCTGGCGCTGCGGAATACGCGGATCGGCAATCTCATGGGTCTTTGTGCGCTCACCCTGCCGACCGGGACACCGTCCTGCGGGCTGATGATGATGGGGGCGCCGAATGGCGAGGAATTGCTGCTGCGGCTCGGTGCGGCGGTCGAAGAGGCGCTTGCCTGATCCTGCCGCCGAAGCGGCGAAGCGCCTGACTTAAAAGTCACAAGTGCTTCGCGGCATCCGGGTTTTTCTGGACGCCGCCAGGCACCTCCGGTAATTTGAGGCAAAACGGGGCGCCCATGATCCCGATCCAGAGGCAGTTGAGATGATGTTACCCGACCGGTTTTCGAACCTTCCGGCCCATGCATGGCCGCGTCTGCGCGCATTGCTCGATGTGCATGAGGGCGGCGGCGTGCCGATTCACATGACCATCGGGGAGCCGAAACACGCTTTCCCGGCGTGGGTGACCGACGAGATCGTCAAACATGCCGCCGGGTTCAACGTCTATCCCCCCAATGAAGGCTCACCCGAGCTGCGCGGCGCGATCAGCGGTTGGATCAAACGGCGCTACGGCGTCGAGATGGATCCCGAGACCGAGGTGATGGCGCTCAATGGCACCCGCGAAGGGCTCTACAATGCCGTGATGGCGCTCTGCCCGGAGCGCAAGAACGGCGCGCGCCCCGCGGTGCTGATGCCGAACCCGTTCTATCAGGTCTACATGATCGCCGCGATTTCCGGCGATGCCGAGCCGGTGATGGTCAACGCTACGGCCGAGACCGGTCATCTGCCGGATTTCGCTGGCCTGCCGGAAGACGTGCTGCAGCGCACCACGGCGGCCTATGTCTGCTCGCCCGCCAATCCGCAGGGCGCGGTGGCGAGCCGCGAATATTGGCGCGAGATGATCGCTCTGGCCGAGAAATACGATTTCCGCATCTTCGCCGACGAATGCTATTCCGAGATCTACCGCGACACGCCGCCCGTGGGCGCGATGCAGGTTGCCGAGGAGCTCGGCACCGATCGCAACCGGGTCGTGATCTTCCATTCGCTGAGCAAGCGCTCGAACCTGCCGGGGCTGCGCTCGGGTTTCGTGGCCAGCGGGGCCGAGACGATGCGCGAGATCAAGCAGCTGCGCAACTACGCCGGCGCGCCGCTGCCGCTACCGCTGCAACAGGCGGCGGCCAAGGTCTGGGCCGATGATACCCACGTGGCTGAGAGCCGGACGATGTATGTGGAGAAATACCGGATCGCTGATCGCATTCTCGGCAACGTGCCGGGCTACGAGAGCCCCGACGCCGGTTTCTTCCTGTGGTTGCCGGTCGAGGATGACGAGGCGGCGGCGTTGAAACTGTGGCGCGAGACCGGCGTGCGGGTCCTGCCGGGCAGTTATCTGGCGCAGGATGTGAACGGGGAAAACCCCGGAAAGACATATATCCGGGTCGCATTGGTGGCCCCAAAGGACGAGACGACGCGCGGATTGGAAGCGATCCGCGATTGTCTGTACTCGCAATAATCCGAGGAACGAGAGCATGGCATTTCAGACACGGGGACGCGATCCATTGCTGGACAGCAACATGGCCGAGGCGATCGAGAAGCGCGGCAAGGAACTGCTGGGCCTGGCGCTGATCGCCCTTGGGGTGATGGCCGCGATGATGATCGCGAGCTATACGCCGGAGGACCCGAACTGGATGGTCTCGACCGATGCCGCGGTACAGAACTGGCTCGGCGGGCTTGGTGCCTCGATCGCCGCACCCCTGTTCATGATCGTCGGATGGGGCTCCTGGGGTATTGCCGTGGTGCTGCTGTTCTGGGGCGCGCGATTTGCCCTGCATCGCGGCGAGGAGCGGGCCATGGGGCGGCTGATCTTCGCGCCGATTGCGGTGGCGCTGGGGGCGATCTATGCCTCGACGCTGACGCCGGGGAGCGATTGGCTGCAGACGCACAGCTTCGGGCTCGGCGGTCTGTTCGGCGACACGGTGATGGCGCTGCTGCTGACCCTGCTGCCGATCGGCTCGACCTTCACGGTCAAGCTGATGTCGCTGCTGATGGGGCTGTCGATCCTGGCGCTCGGCATGTTCGTCCTCGGTTTCACCAGGCAGGAGCTGGCCCGGATCGGCCGGTTCCTCATGATCAGCACGATCATGGCCTATGCCCAGCTCATGACGCTGCTTGGCCGCGGTGCCGGTGGCGCGGTGCAGGCGGCGCAGAAGATGCAGCAGCGCCAGGCCGAGCGCCGCGAGCAGGCCCGGATCGCCGCAGAGGAAGAGCCTACTTTCGCGGCCGAATATGCGCTCTTTGGCGATGACGGTGCGACGGAGGAGCGCGCACGGCCCCGCAAGACCGGATTGTTGGCGCGGATGCCTGCGCTGATCAAGCGTTCCGAGCCGCTGCCGGAACCGGAGCTTATCGAGGATGAGTGCGAAGTGCTGCTCGACGATAACGAAATGCCGGGCGATGAGCGTATCAAGAACAAGATCGCCGATGTGATCCGCAGCCGGGTCCGCAAGGGCAATGCGGTGCACACGCCGATCACGGCGCCGCTGACCAGGGGGCGCGGGCGCGGGCCGGATCCGCTGGTGCTCAACACGACACCGCCGGTGCAGCCGCATCTGCGCGCCGAACCGCCGCTGACCGGAGCGGCAAGGGCCACGGCAGAGCCGGGCGACGCGCCGGCCTCGGACAGCCGCCGGACGCTCGGCGCTGCTGCGCAGCCGGCGCTGCGGGAGTCCGGTGACATCGAGGATCTTGCGAACGCGACGGAAGAGGACATGGCGGAAGCGCATCTGCCGCTCGATGCTCCCGAGGAAGCACCGGCGCGTCCTGCCATTCCCGTGACCCAGCCCCTCCGGGTCGTGCAACAGCCCGAACGCCATCCGGCGCAGCCGAGCAGCCGGGCGCGGAGCGAGGCCGAACCGGCTTTGAGCTTCGACGAGACCCATCCGGGCTTCGAACTGCCGCCGCTGAACCTGCTGGAAAATCCCGATTCGATCGAGCGGCTTCATCTCAGCAACGAGGCGCTCGAGGAAAATGCGCGGATGCTGGAAAACGTGCTCGACGATTACGGCGTCAAGGGCGAGATCGTGGCGGTGCGCCCCGGTCCCGTGGTCACCATGTACGAGCTCGAACCGGCGCCGGGGTTGAAGGCGAGCCGGGTGATCGGTCTGGCCGATGACATCGCGCGTTCCATGGCGGCCCTGTCGGCGCGGGTCTCCACCGTGCCGGGCCGTTCGGTGATCGGCATCGAATTGCCCAACGAGAACCGCGAGAAGGTGGTCTTGCGCGAGATCCTTGCCGCCCGCGATTTCGGCGACAGCAACATGCGCCTGCCGTTGGCGCTCGGCAAGGATATCGGCGGCGAACCGGTGATCGCCAACCTCGCCAAGATGCCGCATCTGCTGATCGCCGGGACCACCGGCTCGGGCAAGTCGGTGGCGATCAACACCATGATCCTCAGCCTGCTCTACAAGCTGACGCCGCAGGAATGCCGGTTGATCATGATCGACCCGAAGATGCTCGAACTCAGCGTCTATGACGGTATCCCCCATCTCCTTTCGCCGGTCGTGACCGACCCGAAAAAGGCGGTCGTGGCGCTGAAATGGACCGTCGGCGAGATGGAGGAACGCTACCGCAAGATGTCCAAGATGGGTGTGCGCAACATCGACGGCTATAACGGCCGGGTGAGGGAAGCGCTGGCCAAGGGCGAGATGTTCTCCCGCACCGTGCAGACCGGTTTTGACGAGGAGACCGGCGAGCCGATCTTCGAGACAGACGAGTTCCAGCCCGAGGCGCTCCCCTATATCGTCGTCATCGTGGACGAGATGGCCGACTTGATGATGGTTGCGGGCAAGGAGATCGAAGCCTGTATCCAGCGTCTGGCGCAGATGGCGCGGGCTTCCGGCATTCACCTGATCATGGCCACGCAGCGTCCCTCCGTCGATGTCATCACCGGCACGATCAAGGCGAACTTCCCGACCCGGATTTCCTTCCAGGTCACGTCGAAGATCGACAGCCGCACGATCCTCGGCGAAATGGGTGCCGAGCAGCTGCTGGGCATGGGCGACATGCTGTACATGGCCGGTGGCGCGAAGATCACCCGTTGTCACGGACCGTTCGTCAGCGACGAGGAGGTCGAGGAGATCGTCAACCACCTGAAGGCATTCGGCGCACCGGATTACGTTTCCGGCGTGGTCGAAGGGCCCTCCGAGGAGAGCGAGAGCAATATCGATGCGGTGCTCGGGCTTGGCGGCAATACCGACGGCGAAGACGCGCTCTATGACACGGCCGTCCAGGTGGTGATCAAGGACCGCAAATGCTCCACCTCCTACATCCAGCGCAAGCTCGCGATCGGCTATAACAAGGCGGCCCGGCTGGTCGAGCAGATGGAAGAGCAGGGGCTTGTCTCCCCCGCCAATCACGTCGGCAAGCGCGAGATCCTCGTGCCGGAACAGGGCTGAGGGAACCACAGTCAAAGACGCGGTGTTAGCTTCTCAATGAGGAGTAACCCGCGTGGCAGACAGCAAAAACAGCGTCAGGGATGTGCTTGATACGCTTGACCGGATTGCCGAGGAAAAGCGCAAGGTCAGTATTGGGGACGTGACGGAGGCACTTGGCGGACGCGGCTTCGGACCGCTGATCACCCTGCCTGCGCTGCTGGTGATGACGCCGCTCGGAGGCATCCCGCTGGTCCCCAGCCTCATGGCCCTTCTGATCGCGCTCTTCGCCCTGCAAGTGGTGGCGCAGCGTTCGCGTCTCTGGCTGCCGGATTGGCTCGAACGGCGCAGCGTCGACGATGGGAAGATCGAGAAATCGGTGAACAAGTTGCGTGGCGCCGCGCGCTGGATCGACCGCCATTTCGGCAATCGCCTCGAAGTGCTGACCCGTCAGCCCGCGCCGCCTGTTGCCGCCTGTATCGTGCTGCTGCTTTGCGTCTTCGTGCCCTTCGCGGAGATGATCCCCTTTGCCGCGATCCTGCCGATGGGGGCGGTCGCGCTTATCGGCCTCGCGCTCACCCTGCGCGACGGTGTGCTCATGCTGCTCGGAATGATTGCCGCCTCTGTCGGGGTCGCAGTGATCTGGATCTGGGCCTTCTGAGCGAAAAGCCACGCCGTGATATCGCATATCAACGCCCGGCTCCCTATGTGAAACTGAAGTAACGAAGAACAGGATGACATCAATGCGACCCTATCTTAGCGCGATACTGGCCCTGGGCCTTGGGGTGATGACCCCGCTGGCCGCAGCGGCCGAGAAACTGTCTCTTGGCGAGATCTCAAATTATCTCAACGAGATGGTTACCGCGAAAGGCGAGTTCACCCAGATCAACGACGACGGTTCGATCAGCACCGGCACGCTCTACATCAAGCGACCGGGTCGCGTGCGGTTCGAGTATAACCCGCCGGAATCGGCACTTGTGGTTGCGGGCAGCAATACCGTGGTGATCAACGACAAGAAATCCAACCAACCGCCGGAAACCTATCCGCTGTCCAAGACCCCCTTGTCGATCATCCTCGACCGTCAGGTCAATCTCGGCCGGGCCCGGATGGTGACCGGACACAGATACGACGGCACCGCGACAATCGTCACGGCGCAGGATCCCGCGCATCCGGAATACGGCAATATCGAGATGAAGTTTACCGGCAACCCCGTCGAATTGCGGCAATGGGTGATCAATGACGGCAACGGGAGCAAGACCACCGTGGCGCTCGGCGATCTTCAGAAGGGCGGTGCGCTTCCCAACAGCCTGTTCGATGTCGGCAAGGCCGCGGGCCGCTAGACCGATCAGCGCCCCGGCGATCCGCCGGGGCTGACCGGTTCAGCGCAGACGACAACCGGCGATCTGCGCCTCATACATCCGGGCGCGGGCATCTACTTTGCCCGCCACCGCCACCAGCCAGGCCTTGCTGTTGTAGCTCTGGCGCGAATAGCCGGTATGTCCTTCGTGATATGCCAGGTACTGGTTGCGCGCATCATAGAGCGGGATGCCGTTGCGATCGCGGCTCTGATTCATGTACCAGCCCATGAAATCGGTGGCGTCCTTGATGCGGTCGCGTTTGGCGGAGCGCCGATTGGTGCGCTCGAGATATTCCTTCCATGTGCCGTCGAGCGCTTGGGAATAGCCGAAAGCACTGGATTGGCGGCCCATCGGAATCACGCCGAGCACGTATTTGAACGGCGTTCGCGCGTTGGAAACGAATTTGCTTTCCTGATGGATGGTTGCCATCTGCACATGCACCGGCACTCCCCATTTGCGTTCAGTGGCGCGAAACGCCCTGCGATAATCCGGGCGCTCCTTGAGAATCAGGCAGGCATTGTCCAATTCCCGCGGGGCAGGCGATTGTCCGCCGCCGCAGGAGGCCACCAGCAACACGATTATCAGGGCGCGAAGGGTTCTGCTCATATGCCTCTCGCTTTTTGTCGTTTCTTTGTTTTCTCCAGACTAGCCGATTTTGCGGCGCGGTCACATGGGAAATTTTCGTGCCGGAACGAGAAATTCAGCAGTATCTTGCCGAGCAGTGTCAACAGGTTGCATGAGATAGGTGCGGGGTCGGCCTGTTGCCAATCTGCAACTGTCGCCAGTGCCATCACAGAGTGTTTCCCCGTATCCGGGCGCCGTGATTGGACAGAACACCCTTGAATCCGGTATTAACGAAGGATAGGGGCAGAATTACGATGCTGAGATCAAGAGCAAAATACCATCTGGGCCAGGTCGTCCGGCACAAGAAGCACCCTTTTCGCGGGGTGATCTTCGATGTCGATCCGGAATTTGCCAATACCGAGGAATGGTACGAGGCGATCCCGGAAGAGAGTCGCCCGGTAAAGGATCAGCCCTATTACCATCTGCTGGCCGAGAATGATCAGAGCTATTACGTGGCCTATGTCTCGGAGCAGAACCTGATTGCCGATTATTCCGGCGAACCGGTCGATCACCCCGATATCCCGGACCTCTTCGGCCCTTTCACCGATGGCGCCTATCCGCTGCATTTCCAGCTGAACTAGGTCAGGTCGCGGTCAATATCCCAGCGCGCAGCCGTCCTTGCGCGGGTCGCTCGCGCCTTCCAGAACCCCATCCGCCCTGATCCGGATCGCCTGGGCACCGCCGATGGCACTGTCCGGGATCTCGACTCTATGGCCCATCTCGGCGAGCTGCTGTCGCACCGCGTCCGGATAGCCACGTTCGACCTTCAACACCCCGCCATCGGCGAAGGCGCGCGGCCCGTCGATGGTGCTTTGCAGGTCGAGTCCGAAGTCCACCAGGTTCGAGGCAAAGCGCGCGTGGCCCTTGGGTTGATAGGCGCCCCCCATCACGCCGAAGGGCACAGTCACCCGGTCGGCCTCGCGGATCATGCCGGGGATGATTGTATGCATCGGCCGTTTGCCCCCCTTGAGCTCGTTCGGGTGCCCGGCTTCGAGCGAGAAACCGGCACCGCGGTTCTGCATCAGGATCCCGAACTTGTTCGAGGCGATACCGGAGCCGAAGGGGTGGAAGATCGAATAGATCAACGATACCGCCATGCCGTCCCGATCCACGACCGTGATATAGACCGTGTCCTTGTGGACCGCCTCGCTGAGCGACGCGGGGCTCGGCATCGCCCTGCGCGGATCGATCAGCGCGGCCAGCTTGCGCGCGGTCTCGGGCGCGAGCATATGGTCAAGCCGGGCGCAATGGTCGGGATCCGCCAGGAACCGGTTGCGCGCATCATAGGCGAGCTTCGCCGCCTCGGACTCGATATGCAGCCGCTGCGCACCCCAGGGATCCATCGCCGCGATGTCGAATTCCGCGAGGATGTTGAGCAGCAACAGGGCGGTGGCGCCCTGACCGTTGGGCGGATGCTGCACCATCTCGATCTGTTTGTAGCTGCTCGATACCGGCGTCGTTTCGAAACAGGCGGCCTGCGCGAAATCCTCCGAGTCATGGACCCCGCCTGCGGCGCGCAATGTCTCGACCATGTCCTCGGCCACCTCGCCGGTATAGAAACCGTCACGTCCGTCGCGGGCGATGCGGCGCAGCACCTCGGCCTGTCCCGGCGCACGGAACATCGCGCCGATCGGCAAGGCGTTGCCATCCTGGAGGTAGAATTCCCGCGCCGCGCCCTGCAGGGCCGAGACATTCGCCCCCCAGTCCGCCGCCACCCTCGGCGCCACCGGCACGCCTTCCTCGGCATAGGAAATCGCCGGAGCGAGCAGCGCGTCCATGCCGAGAATCCCGACATTCTCGGCCAGGTGGCAAAACGCATCCATAGCCACCGGGATCGTCACCGCCTCCGCAGAGCGCAGCGGCACCACCGCTTTCCCCTCCGCGCGCAGCTGGACGGCATCCAGCGCGGCAGGCGCGCCCCCCGACCCGTTCAGGGCCCGTACCTCGTCACTGCCGCCTGGCGAATAGAGCACGAAACAATCGCCGCCGATCCCGGTCATATGCGGCTCGCAGATGCCCAGCAGCACGGCTCCGGCGATTGCGGCATCTATGGCATTGCCGCCCCGCTGCAGGATGTCGATCGCGGTCTTGGCCGCGAGCGGATGCGACGTGGCGCAGAGCCCGTTACCGGCCAGAACCGGCGAACGGCCGGGTAAGTGGAAATCGCGCATGTCGCACCTCGTCACTGCCAAACAGGGCGAGCCTAGTCGCAGCAGCGGCGGCTGCCAAACATTTCCGCAGGAGAACATCTCGGCATCGCGCATCGGGTGGGGGTCGTGAAACGCGATGCCGAGGGAAGCCCATGCGGCTACGCCTCCCTGTCTGCGATTCGATTGCAGCGAGATTGTGGAACGATGGCGGCGCTTTTGCGGGATGGCCGCGGCGTCCGATCCGCATCAGCCTTCGCAGGCAGCGCCACATCGAACGTCATGTCGAGCCGGTTCTCGCCTCCCGCCCGGCTGTATCGCAACCCGCTGGTCAGGCTGTGGATCAGGAACCAGCCGAAACCGCCCTCGGGCAGGTCGCATGTCGCGACATCGAGGCCGGGGGCGAGGCCCAATGGGATCCGACCGGCCGGAAAGGGTCGCCCGGTATCGGTCAGTCGCAGCTCCAGCGCGTCGGAACCGGCCAGGCAGCGGAGGCGAATCGCCTGTCGGCCGCCCCGCGGATAGGCATGTTCCACGATATTGTTCATCGCCTCGGCCAGCACCAGTTCGACGGCGCTGATCGCCGCATCCGGCAATCCTTCGGCCGCCAGGCGGATCGAAAGCGTTTCCACGGCATGCCGCACGGCGCGCGGGTGGCTTCGCACGGCAATATCGAGCAACACCCGCCCGGCAACCGCGGCCAATTCTCAACCTCCGGCGACAGAGGTCTGCACCGCCGCCCTGGCGTCCTCGAGCCGGGAGAACAGTCTGAAAACACTGTCCATCCGGGTCAGGCGGAAGACCTTCTCCACATGCGGGGTCAGCCCGGCGAGCACCAATTCCCGCTCGGGCGCGAGATGTTTCATGATCGCGACGATCGCGCCCAGCCCGCTGGAATCGATGAAACTCACGGCGCCAAGGTCGAGGATCACGACCTCGGGCGCCGCGACGGTAAGGCGACGCATGTCGTCCTTGAAGGCCAGCGCCCCGGCCATGTCGATCCGCGGCGCCGCGACGCTGATCACGCAGATCCGCCCTTCTGTTTCGCTGGAGAGTTCCATAGATTTGCCCTGTCGCCCTTGGGATGGCATCGGTGATAAACGGCAAACCTTACCGGATGGTAAGCAGGAACAGGGAGAACGAGATGCGCAAGGTGGTGATAGCAGGGGCGGCACGGACGCCGATGGGTGGTTTCCAGGGCGCCTTCGCCGACAAGAGCGCGGCCGAGCTCGGCGGCGTCGCCATCCGCGCGGCGCTGGTCGATGCCGGTTCGGTGCAGGTCGAGGAACTGCTCATGGGCTGCGTCCTGCCCGCAGGTCAGGGCCAGGCACCGGCCCGCCAGGCCGGGTTCAACGCCGGTCTCGGCGAGGAAGTGCCCGCCACGACGCTCAACAAGATGTGCGGCTCGGGCATGAAGGCGGCAATGATCGCCTATGACCAGATCGCCCTCGGCCAGAACGACGTGATCGTCGCAGGGGGGATGGAGAGCATGACGAATGCCCCCTATGTGCTGCCAAAGATGCGCGGAGGCGCACGGCTTGGCCACGGGGCGGTGATCGATCACATGTTTCTCGACGGTCTCGAAGATGCCTATGACAAGGGACGTCTGATGGGGACCTTCGCGGAGGATTGCGCCGAGACCTACCAGTTCACCCGCGAAGTTCAGGATGACTACGCCCTCACCTCCCTGTCCCGCGCGCTCAGGGCGCAGGAAAGCGGCGCATTCGACGGAGAGATCACGCCTGTTGAACTGACCTCCCGCAAGGGCAGCACGACGGTGACCGCCGATGAGCAGCCCGCCAGCGCCCGGCCGGACAAGATTCCGCAGCTCAAACCGGCCTTCCGCAAGGACGGCAGCGTGACGGCAGCCAATTCCTCGTCGATCTCCGACGGTGCCGCGGCGCTCGTCCTGGCCGACGAGGCCAGCGCCAGGGCCAATGGGCTCAACATCCGCGCCCGGATCGTCGGTCATACCAGCCACGCCCAGGCGCCGGGCCTCTTCACGACGGCCCCGGTCCCGGCGGCGCAGAAACTTTTACAGCGCATCGGCTGGAACAAGGAGGACGTGGATCTCTGGGAGGTCAACGAGGCGTTCGCGGTGGTGCCGCTGGCCTTCATGCGGGAGATAGGGCTCTCCCAGGAGATCGTCAATGTCAATGGCGGCGCCTGCGCCCTCGGCCACCCGATCGGCGCTTCGGGCGCGCGGATCATGGTCACCCTCCTCAATGCATTGGAGAAACGCGATCTCAAACGCGGCATCGCCGCGATCTGCATCGGCGGCGGCGAAGGCACGGCCATCGCCATCGAACGGAACTGACTTCTTTATGCTGACAACACTCTCGGGGGTCCGGGGGCAGACAGCCCCCGGTCCTGCCGCTGCTCCAGGGGCCGAACATGCGCGTTGACTACCCTTCTCTTGCCAAGACCATCGCCGCCCTCACCGAGGGGGAAACCGATGTCGTGGCGCTCATGGCGACCATCGCCTGCGAAGTACATCACGCCGACGCGCGTTTCGACTGGACCGGATTCTACCGCGTCACCGCGCCCGAACTGCTGAAGATCGGTCCCTATCAGGGCGGTCACGGCTGTCTGGTGATCCCCTTCGCGCGCGGCGTCTGCGGCGCGGCGGCCCGTACCGGCCAGGTTCAGCTGGTGCGCGATGTCGATGCGTTCCCGGGTCATATCGCCTGTGCCAGCTCGACCCGTTCCGAACTGGTTCTGCCGGTATGGGACGGGGCAGGCAGGTTGCTCGGGGTCTTCGACATCGACAGCGATCAGCCCGATGCCTTTCGGCGTGAGGACGCCGAAGCGCTCGAAAGCATCCTGCGCGAAAGTTTCGCTTCCGTGAAATAGTTCTGGATTTTTTCATCAACCTGCGGCAGCGTGAAAAACAACAGCATAATTTCACGGATCCGCCATGCGTCATACGACCCCAATCGTGCCGGAGACCCTCGGTGCCGATCTGCGCGCGCTGCGCAAGTCGCGGGGACTGACCCTGAGCGACCTGGCGCTGCGGCTCGGGCGTTCGGTCGGCTGGCTCAGCCAGGTGGAGCGCGACAAGTCCGATCCAAGCATCAGCGATCTGCGCCAGATTGCCTCCTGTCTCGGCGTTCCGGTGTCGATGCTCTTCCGCCACGGCGCCGCCCCGGCGGAGGAGGCGGGCTACGTCGTGCGCCGCGATGCGCGGCGACAGATCGGCTCTTCGGCGGAGGGGCTGATCGAGGCGTTGCTATCGCCCGATCTGACGGATGATTTCGAGGTCGTTCATTCGACCTTCGCGCCGCACAGTCGCCTGAAGGAACCGGTCTGCCGCCCGACGCAGGAGGTCGGCTATATCATCTCCGGCACGCTGGAGATCGAGATCGCGGGGAAGCTGCACCGGCTCGACCCCGGGGATTCGTTCCGGATCCGCGGCGAGACCTTTCGCTGGGCCAATGCCTCGGATGAACCAGCCGTCGCGATCTGGGTGATCGCGCCACCCGTCTATTGATGGGGGCGGCCGGATGCGCATGACCCTAATCGAGGATCGAACAGCTTCGGCAGAAGGAGCAACAGAATGAGTGAATTTCCAAGCACGGCCCGCGTGGTCATCATCGGAGGCGGCGTCGTCGGTGTCTCCTCGCTCTACCACCTGGCAAAGGCCGGATGGCACGATTGCGTGCTGCTGGAGAAGAACGAGCTGACCGCCGGGTCCACCTGGCATGCGGCCGGGAATTGCCCGAGTTTCTCGACCTCCTGGGCGATCATGAACATGCAGCGTTATTCGCTCGACCTCTACGCGCGGCTCGAAGCCGAGGTCGATTACCCGATGAACTACCACGTCACCGGATCGATCCGGCTGGCCCATGGCAAGCAGCGGATGCAGGAATTTGAGCGCGCCCGCTCGATGGGGCGCTACCAGGGGCTCGAGATGGAAATGATGAGCCCCGCCGACATGAAGGACCGCTATCCCTTCATGGAGACCCATGACCTCGCAGGCGGGCTGTGGGATCCGGCAGACGGCGACATCGACCCTGCCCAGCTCACCCAGGCGCTGGCCAAGGGCGCGCGGCAGATGGGCGCGCGGATCGAGCGGTTCTGCCCGGCCACCGGGATCAGCCGCGAGGGCGATGAATGGATCGTGCATACCGACAAGGGCGACATCCGCTGCGAGAAAGTGGTCAATGCGGCGGGCTATTACGCGCAGCGCGTCGGTGAATGGTTCAGGCCCTTCGGCGGACGCAGGGTGCCGATGACGGTCATGAGCCATCAATATTTCCTCACCGAGGAAATTCCCGAACTGAAGGAATGGTCGGAGGCCAATGGCCGCAAGGTGCCGCTGCTGCGCGATGTGGATACCTCCTATTACCTGCGTCAGGACAAGCACGGGCTCAACCTCGGCCCCTATGAACGCAATTGCCGTGCGCATTGGATCACGCCGCAGGACCAGATGCCGGAGGACTTCTCCTTCCAGCTCTACCCGGATGATCTCGAGCGGCTGGAATGGTATATCGAGGACGCCATGGCGCGGGTGCCGATCCTTGGCAGTTCCGGTGTCGGCCGGGTGATCAACGGGCCGATCCCCTATGCCCCCGACGGCCTGCCGCTGATCGGCCCGATGCCCGGCGTGCCAAATGCTTTCGAGGCCTGCGTCTTCACCTTCGGCATCACCCAGGGCGGCGGGGCTGGCAAGGTGCTGGCGGAATGGATCACCGAAGGCCAGACCGAATGGGACATGTGGGCGGTGGATCCGCGCCGCTATACCGACTACACCGATCAGGATTATTGCAACGCCAAGGCGATGGAGACCTACGGCCACGAATACGCGATGCACTTTCCCCATCATGTCTGGCCTGCCGGGCGCGACCGCAAGCTGTCGCCGCTTCACGCCCAACTGAAGGAGGCCGGCGCGGTCTTCGGGGCCTATAACGGCTGGGAACGCGCCAATTACTTCGCGCGACCGGGGGATGACCTGTCCGAGGAAAGCACCCAGACCTGGGATCGCAACGGCCCCTGGGCACCGCGTGTCCGGGAGGAATGCGAGGCGGTGCGCGACGATGTCGGGGTGCTCGACCTGCCGGGGTTCTCGCGTTTCGCGCTCGAGGGGCCGGGCGCCGCCGACTGGCTGCGCGGCCGCATCACCGGCGGCCTGCCGAAGGTCGGGCGGATGAACCTCGCCTATTTCGCTGATGACCGCGGTCGCATCCTGACCGAAATGTCACTGATCCGCCACGGCGAGGATGATTTCACCCTGATCACCGCGGCAAGCGCGCAATGGCATGATTTCGACGTGCTGCGCCCGGCGCGGGACGCGGGGCTGAGCCTAAGCGATCACACCACCGAGTTCGACACGCTGATCGTCACCGGTCCGCAGTCGCGCGCGCTGTTCGAGCGGATCGGCACGCAGGCGGATCTGTCGCTGCCCTGGCTCAGCCATCAGGCCGCGAAAATCGCCGGGGTGCCCTGCCATCTCGCGCGGGTCAGCTTCGCGGGAGAGCTCGGCTGGGAAGTCCACGTCCGCAATGTCGACATGCCCGCAATCTATGACGCGATCACCGGTGCGGGGGCCAAGCCCTTCGGCATGTGGGCATTGAACGCCCTGCGCATCGAGAAGGGCTATCGCGCGTGGAAGGGCGATCTTTCCACGGATTACACGACGCTGGAAGCCGGGCTCGGGCGTTTCGTCAAGCTCGACAAGCCGCAGGACTTTCCCGGCAAGGCGGCGCTGCTGCGCGAGAAGGAACAGGGGGTCGCCAAGCGCTTCGTGACGCTGATCGTCGAGGCGGGCGAACAGGATGCCCCCTATATGTCGACGATCTGGTATGATGGGCAGGTGGTTGGCGAGACCACCAGCGGCGACTGGGGCTACCGGGTCGGTCAGTCCATCGCGCTCGGCATGATCCGCGCCGATCTGGCAGCACCCGGCACCGAGGTCGAGATCGATATTTTCGGCCGCAAATGCCCCGCCGTGGTGCAGCCCGACCAGCCGCTCTGGGATCCCGAAAACGAAAGGCTACGCGCATGACCGAGATTACCTTGCTGGACGGTTCCATCGGACAGGAACTGGCCAAACGCGGCGACGCCACCTCCTCGCGGCTCTGGTCCACGCAGGTGATGATCGACACGCCCGAACTGGTCGGCGCGGTGCATGACGAATATTTCGCCGCCGGTGCCACGATCGCCACCACCAACAGCTATGGTCTGCATGAGAACCGTCTTGAACGGGAGGGGATGCTGGACATGCTCGACGCATTGGTCGACGTGTCTCTCGATCAGGCAGAGCAGGCACGCGACCGTGCCGGAGGCGGGCGCATCGCCGGAAGCCTCGGGCCGCTGCTGGCCTCCTACCGGCCCGATCTCGATCCTGATCCGGCAATGGCGGCGGAAAAATTTACCGCCCGCGCCGCGCGGCTGGCGCCAAGGGTCGATCTGCTGCTGATCGAGACCGTCTCCTCCACCCGGGAGGCCGAAGGCGCGCTGCGCGGCTGCATCGGGCAGGGGGCGCCGGTGTGGATCGCCTTCACCGTTTCCGATGAAGACGGCAGCAAGCTGCGCTCCGGCGAAGACCTCGATGCGATTCTGCCGCTGCTCGAACAATATCGCCCGGCCGCGGTGCTGATCAATTGCAGCCGCCCCGAGGTGATCGGTGCGGCATTGCCGGTCCTGGCGCGCAGCAATCTGCCCTATGGTGCCTATGCCAACGGGTTCGAGCGGATCACCGAGGCTTTCCTGGAAGATGCGCCGAGCGTCGACGTGCTGCAGGAACGCCGTGACCTGACGCCGCAGGCCTATGCCGATCACGCGATGAGCTGGGTCGGGCAGGGCGCCACCATCATCGGCGGCTGCTGCGAAGTCGGCCCCGCCCATATCGTCGAGATCGCGCGCCGTCTGCGCGAGGCTGGCCATAAGATCGTCTGAGGAAACCGGATGTCCAATATCCCGACCCACGCCCGCGTCGTCATCATCGGCGGCGGTGTCATCGGCTGCTCCGTGGCCTATCACCTCAGCAAGCTCGGCTGGCAGGACGTGGTGCTGCTGGAGCGCAAACAGCTCACCTCCGGCACCACCTGGCACGCCGCCGGGCTGATCGCGCAGCTGCGTGCTTCCGCCAACATGACCCGGCTCGCCAAATATTCACAGGAGCTCTACGGCAATCTCGAAGCGGAAACCGGGGTCTCTACCGGTTTCAAACGCTGCGGATCGATCACGGTGGCGTTGACCGAGGAGCGCCGCGAAGAGATTTTCCGTCAGGCCGCCATGGCCCGCGCCTTCGGCGTCGATGTCGAGGAAATCAGCCCCGAAGAGGTGAAGGCCAGATACCGCCACCTCAACATCGAGGGTGTCACGGGCGGCGTCTATCTCGACAAGGACGGGCAGGGCGATCCGGCCAATATAGCCTTGGCCCTGGCCAAGGGCGCCCGCCAGCGCGGCGCCAAAGTGCTCGAACGCACCCGCGTCAGCCGCATCCTGCGCGAGGGGCGCAGGGTCACCGGTGTCGATTGGGAAAGCGGCGGCGAAAGCGGTCATATCGCCTGTGACATGGTCGTGAACTGCGCGGGCATGTGGGGGCATGAGGTCGGGCGTATGGCCGGGGTCAACGTGCCGCTCCATGCCTGCGAACATTTTTACGTAGTCACCGAAGCAATCGCGGGCCTGACCCAGATGCCAGTACTGCGCGTGCCCGACGAATGTGCCTATTACAAGGAGGACGCGGGCAAGATCCTGCTTGGCGCCTTCGAGCCCGATGCAAAGCCTTGGGCGATGCAGGGCATACCTGCGGATTTCGAGTTCGACCAGTTGCCCGAGGATTTCGACCATTTCGAGCCGATCCTCGAAGCCGCCTGCAACCGCATGCCGATGCTCGCCGAAGCGGGGATTCACACTTTCTTCAACGGGCCGGAGAGCTTCACCCCGGATGACGCATACCATCTCGGCCTCGCGCCCGAGATGGACAATGTCTGGGTCGCCGCCGGGTTCAACTCGATCGGCATCCAGTCGGCAGGCGGCGCCGGGATGGCGCTGGCGCAATGGATGGACGAGGGTCAGAAACCCTTTGATCTCGGCGATGTCGATATCTCCCGAATGCAGCCCTTTCAGGGCAACAAGACCTACCTCTTCGAGCGCAGCAAGGAGACGCTGGGCCTGCTCTATGCCGATCACTACCCTTACCGCCAGAAAGCCACCGCCCGCGGTATCCGCCGCACACCGTTTCACGAACAACTGCTGGCGCAGGGGGCGGTGATGGGCGAGCTGGTGGGCTGGGAACGCGCCAATTGGTTCGCCGTAACGGGCCAGAAGCCCGCATATGAATATTCCTGGAAACGGCAGAATTTCTTCGACAACGTCGGCGCGGAGCTCGCGGCGGTGCGCGACAATGTCGGCATGTACGACATGTCCTCCTTCGGCAAGATCCGTGTCGAGGGGCGCGACGCCTGCGCCTTTCTCAACCATGTCGGCGGCGGGCAGTTCGACGTCGCCACCGGCAAGATCGTCTATACCCAGTTCCTCAACGCACGCGGCGGGATCGAGGCCGATGTGACCGTCACGCGGCTCTCCGAAATCGCCTATCTCGTCGTGACCCCGGCTGCGACGCGACTTGCCGACGAGACCTGGCTGCGCCGGAATACCGGCGACTTCAACGTGGTGATCACCGATGTGACGGCGGGAGAGGGCGTGCTGGCGGTGATGGGACCCAATGCCCGCAACCTGATGCAGGCGGTCTCGCCCGCCGATTTCTCCAACGAGACGAACCCTTTCGGCACGGCACAGCAGATCGAGCTCGGCATGGGCCTCGCGCGGGTACACCGCGTTACCTATGTGGGTGAGCTCGGTTGGGAGATCTACGTCAGCACCGATATGGCAGCCCATGTCTTCGAGACCCTGCAAGCAGCCGGTGAGGCAATGGACCTGAAGCTCTGCGGCATGCACATGATGGATTGCGCCCGGATCGAGAAGGGCTTCCGCCATTTCGGCCATGACATCACCTCTGAGGATCACGTGCTTGAGGCCGGTCTCGGCTTCGCGGTCAAAACCGACAAGGCGGACTTCATCGGCCGCGACGCGGTGCTGCGCAAGAAGGAAACCGGGCTCGACCGGCGCCTTATGCAGTTCCGCCTGACCGATCCCGAGCCGCTGCTCTATCACAACGAGCCGATCCTGCGGGACGGCCGGATCGTCGGCTTCCTGAGTTCCGGCGCCTATGGCCATTATCTCGGCGGTGCCATGGGGATGGGTTATGTCCCCTGCCGCGGCGAGACGACGGCCGATCTTCTGGCCTCCCGCTATGAGATCGACGTGGCAGGCCGCAGGATCAACGCGGAAGCCGCGCTCAGGCCGATGTATGACCCGGGCGGCGAAAGGGCGAAGGTTTGAGGCTGGCGGGGCGGATCGGCAGGGGATAGGACGGATATTGGAGGAGATCCGATGCGCAATCCCGACAGCCTGACCGTAAAGCCGAACGAAGACACGCCGCAGGGGCTGGCCTTTGCGGTCACCGCCTATGTGCTCTGGGGCTTCCTGCCGCTCTACATGAAGCTGCTCGCCCATATCCCGGCGGCGGAGATCGTGGTTCACCGGGTGATCTGGTCGGTTCCGGTGGCGGCGCTGGTGCTGATCCTCATGCGGCGCACCGGGGATCTGCGCGAGGCATTGCGATCGCCCCGCACCCTGCTGATGGACTGCGTCACCGCGGCGCTGATCTCGCTGAACTGGGGGATCTATGTCTGGGCCATTGCCGCGGGACATACACTCGACGCGGCGCTCGGCTATTATATCAACCCCTTGTTCAGCGTCTTTCTCGGCGCGGTGATCCTCGGCGAACGGCTGTCTGGCGCGCAGATCGTGGCGCTCGCGCTGGCCGCGGGGGCGGTGCTGGTGCTGACGCTCGAAGCGGGCAGGATGCCTTGGGTCGCGCTTGGCCTGATGTTGACCTGGGGGTTCTATGCGCTGGCCAAGAAGAGCCTGCCGGTCGGACCCAACCAGGGTTTTCTGCTCGAAGTCCTGATATTGCTGGTTCCGGCCCTGGCCTATCTGTCCTATCTCGCCGCAAACGGCCAAAGCCATTTCCTGCCCACGCATCCGCGTGATCTGCTGCTGCTGGTCGGCTGCGGTATCGTCACCGCCGTGCCGCTGCTGATCTATGCCAACGGTGCCAAGCTGCTGCGCCTCTCGACCATCGGCATCCTGCAATATATCGCGCCGACGATCATATTTATGGTGGCGGTCCTCGTCTTTGATGAACCCTTCGGCACCGCCAGGCTGATCGCATTCCCGATGATCTGGCTGGCGCTGATCGTCTATACCGGCTCGATGCTGCGGCAGCGCCGCAAGGCCACCCCGGCCTGAAACCCGCCGGACGACTTGATAAGCGCCGTCGTTTCTGCAACGGGAAGGCGATGGAAAAAGATTACACGCCGCCCGACGATCCGCTGGTGATCCTGCACGAAGACGCGCATGTGCTGCTGGTCGACAAGCCCGCCGGGCTGCTCTCGGTGCCCGGCAAGGGCGCCCATCTGGCCGATTGCCTGATCGCGCGGGTGCAGGCGGCCTTTCCCGATGCGCTGCTGGTCCATCGGCTCGACCGCGATACCTCCGGCGTGATGATCTTCGCGCTGACCGCCCATGCGCAGCGGCATCTCGGGCTGCAATTCGAGAAACGCATGACCCGGAAGACCTATGTCGCAAGGGTCTGGGGCGTGCCGAAGGAAAAGACCGGCACGATCGACGCGCCGCTGATCGTCGACTGGCCGAACCGCCCGCGCCAGATGATCTGCCACGAGACCGGCAAACCGGCCCAGACCGAATACCGCCTGCTCAAGAACGAGGGCGAGACGGCCCGCCTCCGTCTCATGCCGCGCACCGGACGCAGTCACCAGCTTCGCGTGCATATGCTGAGCCTCGGCCACCCGATCCTCGGCGATCCCTTCTATGCGACTGGCCCGGCCCGCGACTTCCCGCGACTCATGCTCCATTCCGAAGAACTGCGCTTCAATCATCCCGAAGGCGGCCATTCCACCAAGATCCGTGCCAAGGCTCCGTTCTGAAAGCTTCCGGCTTCTTTATGCCCTGAAATACTCCCGCCGGAGGCGTCCGCGCTCCACCACCCGAGCCGACCCCTGGTAACGAAGAAGGGCCGCCCGCAGGCAGCCCTTCAACACCGTGCAACCTCTTGAGGTTACTCCGCGGCCCAGCCCGAGACCGCCTTGACCTCGAGGAACTCCTCCAGCCCGTAGATACCGCCCTCGCGCCCGTTGCCGGATTGCTTGTAACCGCCGAAGGGCGAGCCCTGGGCGAAACCCTGACCGTTGGTCTCGACCATGCCCGAGCGCAGGCGGCGCGCCACCCGGCGGCGTTTCTCGGCATCTTCGGTCTGCACGTAATTGGTCAGTCCGTAGACCGTGTCATTGGCGATGCGAACCGCCTCATCCTCGCTGTCGAAGGGGATGATGGACAAGACCGGCCCGAAGACCTCTTCGCGGGCGATCGTCATGTCGTTGGTCACATCGGCAAATACCGTCGGCTTGACGTAATAGCCGCGGTTCAGCCCGTCCGGACGGCCCAGCCCCCCGGCCACGAGCCGTGCCTCTTCCATGCCCTTGGCGATCAACCCCTGGATCTTGTCGAACTGCGCTTCGGACACCACGGGACCGATATGCTTGCCCTCTTCCGAAGCCGGGCCGACATGGGTGTTGCGCGCGACTTCTGCCGCGGTCTCCACCGCTTCGTCATAGCGCGACTTGTGCACCAGCATCCGGGTCGGGGCGTTGCAGGACTGGCCGGAGTTGCGGAAACAGCGGATCGCCCCCTGTTTCGCGGCTTTCGGATGGGCGTCCTCGAAGATGATATTGGCGCCCTTGCCGCCAAGCTCGAGACTCACCCGCTTCAGCGTATCCGCCGCGGCCTTGGAAATCGCGATCCCGGCGCGGGTCGAGCCGGTGAAGGAAACCATGTCGACCTCCGGATGGGCAGACAATTGGCTGCCGACGCCCGGCCCGTCGCCGTTGACGAGGTTGAACACCCCGGCGGGGAAGCCCGATTCATCGATGAATTCAGCAAAGAGCAGGGCCGAAAGCGGCGAGATTTCGGAGGGTTTCAACACCATGGTGCAACCGGTGGCCAACGCCGGGATCGCTTTCAGCACGATCTGGTTCATCGGCCAGTTCCAGGGGGTGATCAGGGCGCAGACCCCGATCGGCTCGCGCAGGGTCTTTTCGCTCTCCGTGAAGTCGCTCTCGAAGCTGAAATCCTCGAAGGCTTTGAGAAAACCTTCCATGTGCCAGCTGCCGGCGCCGACCTGCTGGTTGCGGCTGAGCTCGATCGGCGCGCCCATTTCCATCGACATCGCCTGCGCCATCTCCTCGGAGCGGGCGTTGTAGATTTCGAGCAGCCTCTCGATCAGCGCCTTGCGCTCCGCCTTGGAGGTCTGCGACCAGATTTCGAAAGCGGCCCGGGCGGCGGCAACCGCCGCATCGGTATCGGCCTGTCCACCAAGCGAGATGACCGCGCATTGCTCTTCGGTGGAGGGATCGATCACTGCCAGGTCATTCGCCTCGGCAGGGGCGACCCACTTGCCATTGATGTAAAAGTCGCGTTTTTCCAGCATCGCTGTTCTCCTCGGGGGTTCGGGCGCGCCCGGCCATTGTCGCAGGGCCTGCTTCCGCGCCACTCTGTCATTCAGCAGATGTGCCCGCAAGAGAGGGGATGCAACCCGGCCCCATAAAGACTATCCTGCCCGCATCGAATTCATAACATGGCACTGGAGGATGAAATGGGTTTGCGCATCAATGACACGATACCCGACATGACGGTCGAGACAGATCAGGGCTCCATCAACCTGCAAGAATGGGTCGGTGACGGCTGGGCGATCCTGTTCTCGCATCCGAAGGATTTTACCCCGGTCTGCACCACCGAATTCGGCGCCGTGGCGCAGCTTTCCGATGAATGGGAGAAGCGCGGCACCAAGGTCATGGGGATCTCCGTCGACGGGGTGGAGGATCACAAGAAATGGAAGGGCGACATCGAGAAGCTTGCGGGCGCCAAGGCCGGTTTCCCGATTATCGCCGATGACGATCTTGAGGTGGCCAAGGCTTTCGACATGCTGCCCGCGGACGCCTATCTGCCCGACGGCCGCACCGCCGCCGACAGCGCCACGGTCCGTTCGGTCTTCATCTTCGGGCCTGACAAGCAACTCAAGCTGACGATGACCTATCCGATGACCGTGGGCCGCAACTTTGCCGAGATCCTGCGCGCGCTCGACGGGCTGCAGATGTCGGCGCGCGGCGTCGCCACACCGGCCGACTGGCGCCCCGGCGAGGACGTGATCATCCCGCCGACCGTGTCAGACGCGGATGCCAAGGAGAAGTTCGGCGAGTTCGAGACGATTTTCCCCTATCTTCGCAAGACGAAGATCTAGTTCAGGCCAGTATTTCGGCCGTGAGATAGGGCGATAACTTCGCGGCGAGCAAGACCGTCGAACAGACGGGCGGTCTTGATCGCCGCGATCTCATCAAGGCTCTGCATACAACTGAAATCGGTGTCATCCTCCAGCAATGCCCGGAGTGCCTCAGAATGGATGTGCCGCGACCGGTCCAAATGGGTCGCCAGACGCGAAAACGACCTGCGGCCTGCCGGATCTGCTATAAAAAAGGGCCCCCGCGATTGCGCGGAGGCCTTGGTTGGTTCAGGTCACGGAGAGCCGGATCAGCCCTCTGCCTTTTCCTCTTTCTTGATCTCTTCGCCGGTCTCCTGATCGACGACTTTCATCGACAGACGCACCTTGCCGCGATCATCGAAGCCGAGCAGCTTGACCTTCACTTCCTGGCCTTCCTTCAGCACGTCTGACGGATGGTTCAGGCGGCGGTTCTCGATCTGCGACACATGGACCAGACCGTCGCGCTTGCCGAAGAAGTTCACGAAAGCGCCGAAATCGACGATCTTCACGACCGTGCCGGTGTAAACCGCGCCTTCTTCGGGCTCGGCCACGATCGACCAGATCATGTCATAGGCCTTCTTGATGGCCTCGCCGTTCGGCGATGCGATCTTGATGATGCCTTCGTCGTTGATATCGACCTTGGCACCTGACACTTCGACGATCTCGCGGATCACCTTGCCGCCAGAGCCGATCACTTCACGGATCTTGTCGGTCGGGATCTGCATGGTCTCGATGCGCGGCGCATGGACGGAGAATTCCGCCGCACCGGAGATGGCCTTGTTCATCTCTCCGAGAATGTGCAGACGGCCGTCCTTGGCCTGGGCCAGGGCGTTTTCCATGATCTCGGGCGTGATGCCTGCAACCTTGATGTCCATCTGCAGCGAGGTGATGCCGTTCTCGGTACCCGCAACCTTGAAGTCCATGTCGCCGAGGTGATCCTCGTCGCCGAGAATGTCGCTCAGGATCGCGTAGGAGCCGTCATCCTCGAGGATCAGACCCATCGCCACTCCGGCGACCGGCGCTTTCAGCGGCACGCCCGCATCCATCATCGACAGCGAACCGCCGCAGACCGACGCCATCGAGGACGAGCCGTTGGACTCGGTGATCTCGGAAACCACACGGATCGTGTAGGGGAAGTCGGTGCTTGCGGGCAGAACCGCCTGCAACGCACGCCATGCCAGCTTGCCATGGCCGATTTCGCGACGGCCCGGACCGCCCACACGACCCACTTCACCGACCGAATAGGGCGGGAAGTTGTAATGCAGCAGGAAGTTGGATTTGAAATTACCGTGCAGCGCATCGATGAACTGCTCGTCATCACCGGTGCCGAGCGTGGTCACGACCAGACCCTGCGTCTCACCCCGGGTGAACAGCGCCGAGCCGTGGGTCCGCGGCAGGATCCCGGTCTCTGCGACGATGTCGCGGATCTCATCGGTCTTGCGGCCGTCGATACGCTTGCCGGTCTTCACCACGTCACCGCGCAGGATCGAGGCTTCGAGCCCTTTCAGCGCGGAACCGAGGTTTGCGTCTTCCAGCTGCTCTTCGCTCAGCGCGGCTTTGATCGTCTCGCGCGCCGCGGCTACAGCGGCGGTGCGTTCCTGCTTGTCCGCGATCGCAAAGGCGGCCCGCATCTCGGTCTCACCGGCGGCTTTGACAGCAGCGGAAAGCTCCGAATAATCCTCGGGCTGGAAATCGAAGGGCTCTTTCGCGGCATCTTCGGCAAGGTCGATGATCAGGTCGATCACCGGCTGGATGCTTTCATGAGCGAATTTCACCGCGCCAAGCATCTCGGCTTCGGAAAGCTCATAGGCCTCGGATTCGACCATCATCACGGCGTCCTTGGTACCGGCGACGACGAGATCAAGACGCTGTTCGGGGTTCAGGCGCAGGTCCTGCATGTCATCCACGGTCGGGTTCAGGATGTATTCACCATCCTCGAAGCCGACGCGGCACCCGGCGATCGGGCCACGGAACGGCGCGCCGGAAATGGTCAGCGCGGCCGAAGCGGCGATCATCGCGACCATGTCGGGATCATTGACCAGATCGTGGCTGAGCACGGTGCACATCACCAGAACTTCGTTCTTGAAGCCCGGGACGAACAGCGGACGGATCGGACGGTCGATCAGGCGCGCGGTCAGAGTTTCCTTCTCGGTGGGGCGGGCCTCACGCTTGAAGAAGCCACCCGGTACTTTACCGGCGGCATAGTATTTCTCTTGGTAATGAACGGTCAGGGGGAAGAAATCCTGACCCGGCTTTTGCTGACGCGCAAAAGTGACGTTGGCCATGACGCTGGTCTCGCCCAGCGTGGCAATCACCGAACCGTCCGCCTGGCGGGCGACCTTGCCGGTTTCCAGTGTAAGCGTCTCTTCGCCCCACTGCATCGATTTTGTCGTTACGTTAAACATCTACGTATCCTGTTTTGGTCCATCGGGACCATTTGCATAGGGGGCGTATTCCCCCTGACTCCGGTATCTTCTTTGTCGGGCGCTGGAGTCCGGGCGCCGGCTTTCAGATTGAGCGGGCATACAGCAGTTTGGCCTTGAAGGAAAGCGAAGGTTGAAAGAGCGGCAGATCGTCCGAAGCAAGCACGCGAGCACCCGGGAGATCGCGGAAATGAGCAAACTGTCGCTGACGGGGCGGCGAGAGGTTCATCTGGAACTAGTGTTGCGGGCGTTCACGGCGCCCTCAGGTTGCTTCTTTCCCGAGCCTGCCTTAGGGGACGCGGAATAGCTGCATAATCGATGCGGCGTTCTACTTTCTACTCGCTCGGAATATACCCATGCAAAACACCCTGTTCCTGCACATCGGTATGCCGAAATGTGCCACAACGACGGTGCAGGCCTATCTCGCCAATCACGCCCCTCGTCTGCGTCATGAAGCTATCCATTATGACCTTCATCCAGATGATCAAACAAAGAATCAGGGCAACGCGGCACATCTCGCAGCCGATATCCTCAACGGGAGGCTGGAAAGCGCCGAGGCCCTGTTAGAGCATTTTCTGGATCGAGATGGCACGGTCGTGCTCAGTAGCGAAATGCTGATTGCAGCGGGTCGAACCGCCGAGACCGGTCGCGTGTTGGAACGTGTAAGGCAACTAGGTTTCGTGCCTCAGGTGGTGTGCTATCTACGACGCCAGGATTTCTGGATCGAGTCAGATTTCAAGCAGCATGTGAAAGGTCATAGCGCGTGGGTCGGCAGCATTCACGAACTGGTCGAAAGGCGTGCGGAGCGGCGTACGCTTGATTATTGTTGGATGCTGGAGAACTGGGCGAACCTCGTCGGGAGCGAGAATGTCCATGTCATCCCCCTCAACCCGTCGCAATCGAGAAGCTACGCGGTCGAGCGCTTCCTTACTTTGCTGGGTGCGGCTTCCGAGCCGGACGATGGACGACGTGATAGCAACGTCAGTCCGCCGACCGGCCTGATAGAACCTGCGCGCTACATCAAGCGCGAGGCATTGCGGAAAGGGCATTCGATTGAAGATGTTGCCGCACAGGTGCAAGACTTCATCCGGACCGCCCCTTCGCTCATCGACGTTCCGGCTCGAAAATTCGTTCTTCCTCAACGCACGCGGCTGGACATGGTTGAAGAATATGCCGCGTCCAATGAGGCGCTGGAACGCAGGTTCCTGAGCGGCAAAAAGGCGTTCGACGACGCCGTGCCAGGTGGCGCCGATGAACCTCCGGTCGAGGAAGAGGTGTCCGATATTCTGGCTGCCTATGCTCTCAGGCCACAGAAGATAACGATGCGGGGCGGCCTCACGGAAAGGCTCTCGCAGCCGTTGAGGGCATTTCGGCGTCTGCGTCAACGACAGGCGTGATGCACCGCAGCAATGTCGAGGTCATGGCAACATAGCTAGGGAGACCAACGCATTCCGGTTTCAGCTTTCCGGATGCCGGATAGAAAACCGCGCCTCGTTTCAGGGGCGCGGTTCAGGTCTTGCAGCTGGCGCTGACGATTAGCGGCGCAGGCCGAGGCGCTTGATCAGGTCCTGATAGCGGGCCTCGTCGCGGTTCTTGACGTAGTCCAGCAATTTCCGGCGGGTCGCGACCATTTTCAGGAGACCACGGCGGCCGTGGTTGTCCTTCTTGTGGGTCTTGAAATGCTCGGTCAGCGTGGCGATGCGCGAGGACAGGATGGCGACCTGGACTTCAGGCGAACCGGTGTCGCCTTCCTTGGTGCCATATTCCTTCATCACGCGGGCTTTTTCTTCAGCTGTGATCGACATCGGGATCTCCTTTTCAAGGGTTTGGGTGACGGCACAGGCCGGGATGTCGTCCAGCACAGGCCCGTGGATACGCCCGACGAACGGATTCGACGGACGAAGCTGGCATATAGAAAAGATCCTTCGCGATGGCAAAGCCTAAATGTGACGCGCAACACGGATCAGGCGGCAACAAGGCCGGATGTGACCATGCTGCTTAGCGAAATCATCGCTATATCCGCCGGGGCCAGCCCGGCCTCGCCCGCCACCTGCGCGATCAGCCTGTCATCGATCAGGATTCGGGTCTGACCGGGCGATTCCGGGTCGGTTTCCATGGAGATATTCGGCGGCTGCGAGGCTCCCCGGCTGTCATCCCAGACAAAAAGCAGGGTGTCTTCTTCGGCCGTATAGTCGATCAGCGTGACCGGGGCAGTGTCATCAAGCCAATCCCCCAGGATGATCGCGTCATTGCCCTCCCCGGCGGTGACCACGTCTGCGGTGCCGGTGAGGATTACGTCATCGCCGCCGCCGCCGTTGAGATAGTCCTGCGTCATGGTCTCACCGGCTCCCGGCAGGCTACGTTCAACGGTGCCATCGAGCGTGTCATCACCCCAGCCGCCGAAGATAGTGTCGGCTCCCGCGCCGCCGGAAAGGAGATCGTCGCCGAGCCCGCCCTGCAGCGCGTCATTCCCCGCGCCACCAGCGAGCAGGTCATTCCCGCCCGAGCCCTGCAGCGCGTCATCGCCCGCATTGCCCTGAAGGTGATCGTCCGCTTCATGTCCGACCAGCAGGTCGGCGCCGTCACTTCCGTAAAGAGCATCCTCTCCGGCTTCGCCATGCAGCTCATCCGCACCCGGCCCGCCGACGAGCGTATCGTCATCGCCGCCGCCAAAGGCTATGTCATCCCCCGCCCCGGCAGCGATCAGGTCGCCGCCCCCATAGCCGCCGATCTGGTCATCGCCTAATCCGCCGAGCAGATCGTCGGCTTCGCCGGTCCCGACGATCACCAGATTGTCGGTCTCGCTTTCAGTCGCTGAATCCTCATCATCCACCTCGGTCAGCGGTACGATCTCCACCAATGCGACCGATCCGACCGCCATCAAACCCATCAAACCGGCGAGCCAGAGCATAAATGCCTTCCAATCCCTTGAACGCGGATGCGCAGCCATCCGCAAGCCATGGAACACCATCGCTGTCGATAAGGCAAAACCATTCGGATCGGAGGGTTAACAGCGCCTTACCCGGTCCCGGTCAGGCATCCGGCATCAGGGTGCCAGCGTATCGGCTGCTGTAGATAGGGCAGGTAGAGCGGGTGCCTGGGATGTCCTGCCTTGGTCAGGCCAAGATGATAGAGCTGTGGCGCGCATCCATGCAGCAGCTCGGTCACCTGAACCCCGCGCTCCATATGCGCCCCATGCGTACCCCAGGCGGCGATCACCTGATCCGCCCAAGCCGCGCCTTCACGCAGACAAGCGTCATTGTCGGCGCCGACTGGCTCGGCCGCGGCGCGCATCTTGCGCGGATCGGTCTCTCGCTAGGCGAAGATATTGGTAACCCGGAAAGCTCCGAACCCGAGCGCCCGCGCGCGTCTTTCGCAGCGCTCGACCGTGGGGTCGTTCTGCACTTCGGTCGCCTTGGACGGATTCAGCATGACGAAGAGCACACGGCGCCCGGCAGGGTCCCAGATCCGCGTCAGGCTGTAGCGATAACGCTCGCAATCCGAATATACGGCTGTCGAGGGCGCGTCGTCCTTGATATGACTGCGGGTAATCATGCCCTGCTTGTGCCATTCCGGCCTGACGTTCTCAAGCCAATGTCCGCCATTGGCGGGTCCAGACGTCAGGCGAGGTTGAAAACCCGGCTCGGGTGCAGTTCACCGGCCTTGTAGCGCCCCACCGCGACGGCGCGGCCCTCGTAGGAGGCCCAGCATTCCTCGCCATATTCGACATCCTGCGCCAGCACCATACCGGGGTTG
The DNA here is from genome assembly GCF_042685005.1 of Sulfitobacter aestuarii. Lineage (NCBI taxonomy): Bacteria > Pseudomonadati > Pseudomonadota > Alphaproteobacteria > Rhodobacterales > Roseobacteraceae > Sulfitobacter > Sulfitobacter aestuarii. The sequence continues at coordinate 109,369 of NZ_JBHUMP010000006.1, forward strand.
CCGTTGCGCAGCTTCGTCGCGCCCTCGGGCGTCGCCTTCACCTCGGGCAGATCCTGCAACCCCTGTTCCAGGGGCAAAAGATGGGTATCGAGCTCCGGCGTTTTGGCGAGCGCGTCGATCTGCTCCAGGCTCAGGCCCGCGCCCGCTTCGAACGGTCCCGACCAGGTCCGGCGCAGCTCGCGCACATGGCCGAGGCAGCCGAGCTTGCGCCCCAGATCGCGGGCGATCGAGCGCACGTAGCCGCCCTTGCCGCAGACCATTTCCAGTGTCACGTGATCGGCATCCGGCCGATCGATCAGCAGCAGGCTCTCGACCCAGAGCGGACGCGCGGCAAGTTCCATTTCCTCACCGGCGCGGGCCAGCTTGTAGGCGCGCTGTCCGTCCACCATCACGGCGGAAAACTGCGGCGGCACCTGTTCGGTCTCGCCGACAAACGCGCCCAGTGCATCCTTGATCGCCGCGTCATCGGGGCGCAGGTCGCAGGTTTCCAGCACCTCCCCCTCGGCATCGTCGGTATTGGTCGAAATCCCGAGCCGGACGGTAAAGACATAGGCTTTCAGCGCGTCGGTGATATAGGGCACGGTCTTTGTCGCCTCGCCGAGCGCTACGGCCAGAACCCCTGTCGCATCCGGGTCAAGCGTGCCGGCGTGACCGGCCTTCTTCGCATCGAGCGCCCAGCGGACCTTGTTGACCACACTGGTCGAGGTCGGCCCGGCGGGTTTATCCACCACCAGCCACCCCGAAATATCCCGCCCCTTGCGTTTGCGCCCCATGATTACACCCTTATGCTTGCTGCGCGGCGGTCTCTATCCCGTGACGACAGCGCTGCCCAGACCCCCAGGGGCAATTTAGCCAAGAAATCGCACCGCGGGCAATTCAGCCTGTTGCGGCAGGCAATGGCGCGTCGCGCGGTGCTATTGCGCGGGCACGACGACACCGATGATCGGCCCCAGGGAGCTGAACCCGAGGTCATTGCGGCCAAGGTCCGGCGCCCGCAGCCGCGAGACATTGCCGTCGAAGTAGAGCGCGTTGCGCAACTTCAGCCTGTCGCGAAAAAAACTGCCGAACTGATGGAAGGTCACCGGCGCATCAGAAATCACGAAGAACGCCCTGCTACTATCGGCACTGGTGCCCACCCCGTTGCGGACATAGCGCGACTCGCTGTCTTCGAGAAACTTCGGATGCAGCTCGCCATCGATGACCAGCATCGGTCCGGATTGCGTGGCGTCGCGACAATCCGGCTTCTCGCGCAGATAGCGCAGCGTCTCGATCACGTCGGCACGGTCCTCGCGCAGGCAGAACACGCCGTTCGGCAGCAAGCCGAAATTCCCCGGTCCGGCGTTGCTGATCACGCCGCGGCGCTGCTCGCCATCTTCGATATAGTGACCGACCGGGCTGCGGTCCTCGTGATACATGCCCGCGTTCATCGCGAAGCCGAGCTGCAGCCCGTCCTTCTCGAGCGCGGCTTCCAGCGTGCCGAAGAAACCATAGGGACGTTCCGTCTCGTCATAGAGAAAGAGCCGCAGTCTCTCGCGCGTCACATCGACCTCGCAAACCACGTAGCCCGCGGTCTCATGCTGCATCTGCGCACATTCCGCCGCCGCGCCGATCCCCGGCAGCATTGTCAGCAGTAGCGCTGCGATGAGGCCGTTCCTGATCACTCCCCGGAATCCTCCTGCGGATCGCCATCCGGCGCATCGTCGGGGGCCTCGGCATCGCGGCGCACGACGTCCTGTGCCAGCATCCGCCGGGTTTCGTCCATCCGGTCGAAGGTCTCATCGAGCTGAAACCGCAGATCCGGCGCGAACTTCAACGTCAGCTTCTTGGAGACCATGCGCCGCAGCTCGCCCTTGTTGCGGGCCAGGAGCTTCAGAACCTCGTCCTGCCCCTGACCGCCGAGCGGCAATACATAGGCGGTGGCGATTTTCAGATCGGGGGAGGCGCGGACTTCGCCGACGGTGATGGACATGCGGTTGAGTTCTGGGTCATGCACGTCGCCGCGTGCCAGAACCTCGGACAGCGCCCGGCGGATGGTTTCGCCCACACGAAGCTGTCGTTGCGACGGGCCTGCGCCCTCATGAAATTTGTTCTTTGCCATTCGCCCCATCTAAGCCTTCGCCAAGGCTTTGCCAAGCCGGACGGCACAGGCTAAACTGGCTTCAGACAGCGCGAGGAACATGAGATATGACGCAGACACCGGGGATCGCCATCACTGGCGCGTCGGGCCGTATGGGCCAGATGTTGATCAGGCAGGTGAGCGAAAGCGACAGGCTGCATCTGAGTGGCGCGATCGATCAGCCCGGACATCCTTGGGTCGGTCAGGATGTCGGCACCGCCATGGGCGGCAGTGCGCTCGGTGTCATCGTCAGCGACGCAGCGCGCGAAACGATCGCCGGGGCCGACGCGGTCATCGACTTCACCGCCCCGGAAGCAACGCTGCATTTCGCCGAAATCGCCGCCGAGACCGGGGTGGTCCATGTGATCGGCACCACCGGCATGAGCGATGATCAGATCGCCGCGCTCGGATCCGCGGCGCAGAAGACCGCGATCATCCGGGCGGGCAACATGAGTCTCGGGGTCAACCTGCTGACCCAGCTGACCCGCAGGGTCGCGGCGGCGCTCGATGAGGACTTCGACATCGAAATCATCGAGGCGCATCACAACCAGAAGGTCGATGCCCCCTCCGGCACGGCGCTGATGCTCGGAGAGGCAGCGGCAGAGGGGCGCGGCGTCTCCCTTTCGCAGGTAGCGGATCGGGGCCGGGACGGGATCACCGGGGCGCGCCGACGGGGCGACATCGGCTTTACCGCGATCCGCGGCGGAGACATCGTCGGGGAACATGACGTGTTGTTCGCGGCGGCGGGCGAGCGGATCGTGCTGCGGCATCTGGCGAGCGACCGGGCGGTGTTTGCCCGCGGGGCGCTGAAGGCGGCGCTCTGGGGGCAGGGCAAGGCACCCGGGGAATATGACATGATCGACGTGCTGGGGCTCAAGGACTGAGCGTAAACGGCGGCAGGCCCGGCGCGTTCTCTTTGAAAGAGAACGACCGGAATTTCGCGAAAATTCCGGTCACCGTCAGAAATCGACGGCGATGCCCTTTTTCTCCCAATCGCCATAGCGCACCGGCTCGGGGCCGTCCCGCCCGCCGAGCTCCGGCGGCAAGGCCTGCGCTTCGGCTCTCTCCCGGCGCTCCCGCGCTTCGGCCAGCGCACGCTGCGCCGCCGGGGGCAGCTCGGCAGCGCCTTGTGGCTGGGGATTGTTCGGCAGGTCCGGCGACGGGGACGGCCGGGTCGGGTCCGGCCGATCCGGATTGGGTTGCGGTGCCGGTTGCGGCGGCAGGTCGGGAGCGGGAGACGGGGCAGGGCGCGGATCGGGCATGTCTATCCTCTTGAGGCGGGTCCATCCTTGATATACGTCGCCCCATGGCCCAGACAAGCCGAAGCAACCCAACGCGGGAGAGATCCATGTCAGACACCGGGATTCAGGCACGCAGATCTGCGGTATATCTGCTCGATCAGGTTCTCGGAGAGGGACGCCTGCTTTCGGAATTGCTCAGCGGCGGCGCGCTCGAGCGGCTTCCCCCCGAGGACCGCGCCCGCGCTCAGCGCCTGGCCAGCGAGACCTTGCGGGGCCTGGAGCGGGCCGACCGGCTGCTGCAGAAACATCTGTCCAAGAACCCGCCGCTGACCGTCCGCAACGTGCTGCGCCTCGGTACGGTCGAATTGTGCAACGGCGGGGCCGCACATGGCGTGGTCAATGCGATGGTCGGGCTGGTCTCGAAACACCGCGAGCTGAGCCATCTCAAGGGGCTGACAAACGCGGTGCTGCGCAAGATCGCCGCCGACGGACCGGAAGCCTGGGCCGTCCTGCGGGCGCCGCGTCTGCCTAAATGGTTGCGCAATCCTCTGATCGAGGCCTGGGGCGCTGACTCCATCGCGGCCATGGAGATCGCCCATTTCGCCGGTGCGCCGCTCGATCTGAGCGCACGCGGAGATGCCGCGGCGCTGGCCGAGCTGGTGGGCGGCGAGCTGCTGCCAACCGGATCGGTCCGGCTCGCCACGGGCGGGCAGGTCTCCAGCATGCCGGGATTTGCCGAGGGGCATTGGTGGGTGCAGGACGCCGCAGCCGCCCTGCCTGTCAAGGTGCTGGCGCCGCAGAAGGGGGAGACGGTGCTCGACCTCTGCGCGGCGCCGGGCGGCAAGACGCTGCAACTGGCTGCTGCCGGGGCGCAGGTCACGGCGGTAGACAGTTCCGCCCCGCGCATGGCCCGGCTGAAGGAAAATCTCGCCCGGGTGCACCTCCCCGCGAAGACCCGTGTGGCGGATGCCCGCGAGATGAGCGGTCACTACGACGCGATCCTGCTCGACGCGCCCTGTTCGGCCACCGGCACGATCCGCCGCCACCCCGACCTGCCCCATGCCAAGGACGGCGCGGAATTCGCTGCCCTCATCGATCTGCAGGAGACGTTGATCGATCATGCCTGGAGCCTTCTGAACCCCGGCGGGCGGCTGGTCTTCTGCACCTGTTCTCTGTTGCCCGACGAGGGCGAGGTGCAGGTCGACGAAGCGCTCGAACGCCACGGCGACATGCGCGTCGACCGGGCGGCGCTGGACCTGCCCGGGGTCGAGCCGGGCTGGATCACCGAAGAAGGCGGGCTGCGTCTGCGTCCGGATTACTGGCCTGACCGCGGCGGGATGGACGGATTCTATATCGCCTGTCTGCAAAAGACCGGCTGATCAGACGTTGTCGGGCGGCACGGGCTGGCGCAGATAGGCCGAAAGCGGAATATCCACCAGCCCGCACAGCCCCAGCGCCGCTCGGTCTTCCGCCGCCAGCGCATCAATCGCCACGCTGATCGCCTCGAAGAGAACGGCGCGGTCGGCGCCACGGGCGGAGATATAGGGCAGACCGGGGCTCGGCGCGCTCCAGTCGAGCACTCTTAGCCTGTCGGCGAAAGGCTCATGGCGCCGGATCAACCGCCAGCTCATCGCATCGAGCGCGGCGATATCGGCCCGACCCTCGGCCACGGCCCTGGCCGATTGCAGATGGCCATGGCTTTGCCGACAATGCCGGAACCAGATGCCCAGTCGCGCGGCATGGGCGTGAGCGGCGGCGAAGCCCGATTGCGAAAACCTATCATTATAGACAAAGCGCGCGTCGCGAAACCGGCTCAGGGTTTCACGTGGATCATTGCGACGCACCACGAAGGCGCTGCGGTAATATCCCGGCGGACAGCCCTCCAGCCCATAGTCCGGCGTGCCGATCAGGGTCACATGCGCGCGCAGCCAGAGCCGCAGCGGCAGCCCGCAGGTCTGGCTGAGCAGAAGGTCCGGCGCGCGCCAGACCGACAGGGGCGGCGCATCGTTGGACAGCGCGGCTGGGCTGTCGATGCCTCGCACGGCCAGCGCGCCGCGGATCGCCGACCAATAGCGTGCCTCGGCGCCACTGGTGGCGGAATGGCGATACATCATCAGACTGGCAATCATCGCGACCGTCCTTTCGGACCCGCAGTCTAGCCGCGCCTCCGCGATCCGCAACGCAAGTGTCGGCGCGCGCCTGGAACGGAATTGCGGTGACTTGCCGGTGCCGCGCGGTTATGCTCCCGACAAACGCCGACAGAGCGTCAGGGCAGCGATATGTTCACGAGCACCAGCCTGAAGGCGCGCAGGGCGCGTTTTCTCAACCTGTGGCATGCACGGGCCGCGACCTGCGGGGCCGCGCCGCCGACCGGTTTCGTCTCCATGCCCGAGCCCCGCACCATCGGCTCCCCCGCACGCGGCGCGCAATTGCTGGCCGGAGATTACCGGTTCGCCGGGCTGCGGATCGAGACCCCGGACACCAGCCTTTGGGCCCTGACACCGCCGAGCCCCGCCTATGCCGCAGAGCTGCATGGATTTGCCTGGCTCGACGATCTCGCCGCGCTGGGCAGTGCGGCGTCGCGCAAGCGCGCTCAGCGCTGGCTCTGGGAATGGACCGAGACCTATGGCCGCGGCGAGGGGCCCGGCTGGACGCCGGACCTCACCGGGCGGCGACTGATGCGCTGGATCAACCATGCGGCCTTCCTCTTGCGCGGCCGTGGGGACACCGCGCGAGAGGCATTCTACCGATCGTTGCAGCAGCAGACGCGGTTCCTGGCGCGGCGCTGGCACGGCGCAGCCCCCGGTCTGGCCCGTTTCGAGGCGCTCGGAGGGCTGATCTGTGCGGGTCTCTCGCTGGAAGGGCGGGGGGCTCTGGCCGATCCGGCCATACGGGCGCTGGCTCAGGAATGCGACCGTCTGATTGACGATGAGGGCGGATTGCCGACGCGCAATCCGGAAGAATTGCTGTCCGTCCTCACCCTGCTGACCTCGGCTGCCGCGGCGCTGAGCGATGCCGGGCGCGGCACGCCCGCGGCACTGCTCGACGCGATCGAACGAATCGCGCCGACCTTGCGCAGCCTGCGTCATGCCGATGGCGGGCTGGCGCGGTTTCATGGCGGTGGCCGGGGAGCCGAAGGCTGGCTCGATCAGGCGCTTGCCGCCGCCCGGGTCCGAAAGGGGCGGCCCGACGGGCTGGCGATGGGCTATGCCAGGCTCTCGGCGGGGCGCAGCAGCGTGATCGTCGACGCCGCCACACCGCCCATCGGCGTGGGTTCCGGCAATGCCCATGCCTCGACCCTGGCTTTCGAGCTGACCTCCGGGCGCCGGTCGCTGGTGGTCAGTTGCGGATCCGGCGCGTCCTTCGGAGCGGCCTGGCGCAGGGCCGGGCGTGCGACCCCCTCCCATTCGACACTGATACTCGGCCAAAGGTCCAGCGCCCGGCTCGCCGATCCGGATCCGAAGACCGGCATCGAAGCCCTTGTCGAGGGGCCGCGTCACGTGCCGGTCGAGCTCTCCCCGGAGAGAGGCGGCAGGCGTTTCCAGGGCGGCCACGACGGGTATGTGCCGAGCCATGGGCTGACCCATGCGCGCACGCTGGACCTGACCCTCGACGGGCGCGGGCTATTCGGCGAGGACATGCTGCTGGCCCTGACCGATGCGCAGAAGCGCCGCTTTGACGCGGCGCGCGACTCGGCGGATCCCGCCGGGACGAGTTTCGAGATCCGCTTTCACCTGCATCCGGAAGTCGCGGTGACGCTCGATCCTGACGACGACGCGGTCTCGCTGATGCTGAGGAGCGGCGAGATCTGGATGTTTCGCCACGACGGCACCCGGAATTTGGCCCTCGAACCGAGCGTTTACCTGGATTCCACGCGGCCGGAACCGCGGGCGACGCAGCAAATCGTGCTCTTCGGAGAGGCGCTGACTTATGCGTCGCGTGTCAGGTGGTCCTTGTCCAAGGCGCAGGAAACTGCGATTGGCGTGCGGGATCTCTTCCGCGACGACCCCTTTCCAGCCGACGATTGACAAAAGGACCTGCCGATGCCCGATCTCTACCCCGTCTCCCGCGCCCTCATCTCCGTCTCCGACAAGACCGGCCTGACCGATTTCGCCGCGGCACTGGCGGCACGCGGTGTCGAATTGCTGAGCACCGGCGGCACCGCCAAGGCGCTGCGCGATGCCGGGCTGACGGTCAGAGATGTTTCAGAGGTGACCGGCTTTCCCGAGATGATGGACGGACGGGTCAAGACGCTGCATCCGGTGGTGCACGGCGGGCTACTGGCGCTACGCGACAGTGACGATCACGTCGCTTCGATGCAGGAACACGGGATCGGCGCGATCGATCTGGTGGTGGTCAATCTCTATCCTTTCGAGGCGACCGTGGCGAAGGGCGCCGGTTATGACGAGGTGATCGAGAATATCGACATCGGCGGCCCGGCGATGATCCGCTCGGCGGCGAAGAACCACGGTTACGTCAACGTCGTCGTGGATGTGCAAGATTACGACGCGGTGCTCGCCGAGCTGGAGGCCAATGACGGCAAGACCAGCTATGCGCTGCGCCAGCGCCTGGCACAGACCGCCTATGCGCGCACCGCGGCCTATGACACGGCGGTCAGCAACTGGATGGCGGGCGAGGTCGGCGGTACCCCGCGGCGGCGCAGTTTCGGCGGCACCCTGGCGCAGGAGCTGCGCTACGGCGAAAACCCGCATCAGCAGGCGGCGTTCTACAGCGACGGGTCCGAGCGTCCGGGTATCGCCACGGCGGTCCAGCATCAGGGCAAGGCGCTCTCCTATAACAATATCAACGATACCGATGCCGCCTTCGAACTGGTCAGCGAGTTCGATCCCGCCGACGGCCCGGCCTGCGCGATCATCAAACATGCCAACCCCTGCGGCGTGGCGAAAGGCGGCAGCCTGCTCGAGGCCTATACCCGCGCCTTCGATTGCGACCGGACCAGCGCGTTCGGCGGGATCATCGCGCTCAACCGGAAGCTCGACGGGCCGACGGCGGAGGCGATCAGCGGGATCTTCACCGAAGTTGTCATCGCCCCCGGGGCCGATGAAGACGCTTTAGGTATTTTCAGTCAGAAGAAGAACCTGCGCCTGCTCACCACCGAGAGCCTTGCCGCTCCCGACGCTGCAGCGCTGGCGTTGCGGCAGGTGTCGGGCGGCTACCTTGTGCAGGACAGGGATGTCGGACGCATCAGCCGCGATGATCTGAAGGTGGTGACCAAGCGGGCGCCCTCTGCGCAGGAGCTCGAGGATCTGCTCTTTGCCTGGGTCGTGGCGAAACATGTGAAGTCGAACGCGATCATCTATGTGAAGGACGGCGCCACCGTGGGGGTCGGGGCCGGACAGATGAGCCGGGTCGACAGCACTAGGATCGCGGCGCGCAAGGCACAGGACATGGCCGAGGCGACCGGGCTTTCCGCGCCGTTGACGCAGGGTTCCGTGGTGGCGTCGGATGCCTTCTTCCCGTTTGCCGACGGGTTGATCACCGCCGCCGAGGCCGGGGCGACGGCGCTGATCCAGCCGGGCGGCTCGATGCGGGATGACGAGGTCATCGCCGCGGCCGACGCGGCAGGGCTGGCCATGGTCTTCACCGGCATGCGCCACTTCCGGCATTGAGCAGGCCAGTCATGCGGATCTTCATCCTCTCCGGGATCGCGGCCTTCTTCGTCGATCAGCTCAGCAAGTATCTGGTGATCCACAGCATGGAGCTGGCGCGGGTCCGCGCCATCGACGTCTGGCCACCGCTGCTGAACTTTCGCTACGGTGAGAACCGTGGCATCAATTTCGGCCTCGGCGGCGACATGAGCCAATGGGTGTTGATCGTGCTGGCGTTGGTGATCTGTGCGGCGGTGACGATCTGGCTGGCGCGGACAAAGGTCTCGGTCTGGGCGCGGATCAGCGCCGGTCTGCTGGTTGGCGGGGCGCTGGCCAACGTGGCGGATCGGCTGATCTACGGATATGTGCTGGATTTCCTCAACATGTCCTGTTGCGGTATCGTCAACCCGTTCGTTTTCAACGTGGCGGATGTGTTCATCTTCGCCGGGGCGATGGGGTTGATCCTGTTCACCGGCGACAAGGACAGGGCCAAGACCGGCGCTGCGAAGCGCGCGGCACGCGACAATAAGTCGGAGCCGTGATCCCCGGCTTGCGAAAAAGGTCAGTGACATTGTCTGCCCGCCTGCGATATTGAGAGCCTGAGTTTGAGGAGACATGCCATGCGCCGCCTTGCTGCAATCGCCCTGATCCCGGTCCTGCTTGCTGGCTGCAGCAACCAGGGTCTGCGGACCCTGAACAACCCCGCCGCAGGGCCGGATGAATTCATGGTCTCTCCGGTCAAGGCGCTGGAAGCTCCCGCGGATTACGGCAGCCTGCCGGTTCCGACGCCGGGTCAGGGCAATCTCACCGATCGCTCGGCCCTGCAGGAAGGGGTCATTGCCTTTGGCGGGACGCCGCAATCGGGAGCCGGGCCGGTTCCGGCGCAGGACACTGCGCTGGTGCGCCATGCCGGGCGTCTGGGCGTGGATCCGGCGATCCGTGGGGATCTGGCGCAGCGCGATGCCGATTTCCGCCGCGGGCGGGCGCGGCTCACGCAGTTCCGGATCGTACCGGTGGATCGCTACAACCAGGTCTATCGCAGACAGGCGCTCGATGCCGAGCGTGAAGCCGACCGCTGGCGCCGGGCCGGGGCGCGGACCCCTTCCGCGCCGCCTGCGGAATAGGGCAGCACGGTTACAAATCCGTTAGATGCCTTGAACAGGCGGCCGGGTGGCGTAGGTTGCGACTGGAATTGTCTGTTCAAAGGAATCCCCATGTTTCGAATGCCGGTTATCGCGGCGTTGCTCGCTCTGGCCCTTCCCGGTCCAGGGCGCAGCGCCGAGGCCGAGGCCAACGAGGCGGTCAGCCATTTTACCCTCGACAACGGCATGGAGGTCGTGGTGATCGAGGATCACCGTGCGCCGGTGGTGCAGCAGATGCTCTGGTATCGTGCAGGCTCCGCCGACGAGCCCAAGGGCTCTTCCGGGGTCGCGCATTTTCTCGAGCATTTGCTTTTCAAGGCCACCGACAAGCTGGAAGCGGGGGAGTTCTCTGCGGTGGTGGCGGCCAATGGCGGTCGGGACAATGCCTTCACCAGCTATGATTACACCGCCTATTTCCAGCGCGTCGCCGCGGATCGGCTGGAGCTGATGATGAAGATGGAGGCCGACCGGATGAAGAACATCCGTCTGACCCCGGAGAACATCGAGACCGAGCGCGACGTGATTATCGAGGAACGCAACCAGCGCACCGAGAACAGCCCCGGCGCGCTGTTCAACGAGCAGCTCAACGCGGCGCAATATCTCAATCACCGCTACGGCACGCCGGTGATCGGCTGGATGCACGAGATGCAGGAGCTCGACCTTGAGGATGCGCTGAACTTCTACCAGCTCTATTATTCGCCCAACAACGCGGTTCTGGTCGTGTCAGGCGATGTCGAGCCGGAGGCGGTCAGGGCGCTGGCCGAGACACATTACGGCGCGATCCCGGCCAATCCCGACCTGCCCGAGCGGCTGCGCACCGAGGAGCCGCCGCAGCGCGCCGAGCGGCGTCTGACCTATCACGACGAGCGGGTGGCCCAGCCCTATGTCAGCCGGTCCTACCTGGCACCGGAACGCGACCCGGGCGCGCAGGAAGCGGCGGCGGCGCTGACCATCCTCGCGGAAATCCTCGGCGGCGGCACGACCTCCTATCTCGCCGAGAAGCTTCAGTTCGACAGCCAGGTGGCCACCTATACCGGCGCTTTCTATCGCGGCACGTCGCTGGATGACACGACATTCAATTTCGTGGTGGTTCCGGCCGAGGGGGTGAGCCTCGAACAGGCCGAGACGGCGATGGACGCGGCCCTGGCGAGCTTCATGGAAGAGGGGGTGGACGCCGAGCAGCTCGACCGGATCAAGCTGCAGATCCGCGCCCAGCAGATCTATGCCCGCGACGATGCGGATGCCGTTGCCAACCGCTATGGCAGCGCGCTGACCTCGGGGCTGACCGTGGCGGATGTGCAGGCATGGCCCGGGATACTCGACGCGATCACGGCAGGGGACATCATGGCGATGGCCGAAAAGGTATTCGACCGGCGCGCATCGGTGACCGGCTGGCTGATGAAAGAGGAAGCTGCGCAATGAGAATGATCTATGCGGTAATGTTCTGGCTAGTGGCGGTGCTGCCCGCCGCTGCCGAGGTCGAGATCCAGGAGGTGATCAGCCCCGGTGGCATCAAGGCTTGGCTGGTCGAGGAGCATTCGATCCCCTTCACCGCGCTCGAAATCCGCTTTCGCGGCGGGGCGTCTCTGGATGCGCCGGGCAAGCGCGGGGCGATCAACCTGATGACCGGGCTGCTCGAGGAAGGCGCAGGCGACATGGATGCGCGGGAATTTGCCCGGGCGCAGGAATCGCTGGCCACTTCCTTCGGCTTTGACGTGGGCGACGACGCGTTGAGCGTCTCGGCCCGGTTCCTCAGCGAGAACCGCGACGCTTCGGTGGCGCTGCTGAAAGCGGCGCTGCAGGAGCCGCGGTTCGATGCGGAGGCGATCGAGCGGGTGCGCGGGCAGGTGCTGTCGATCATCCGTTCCGATCTGAAAGACCCGGACGATATCGCGCGGGCGAAGTTCGATGAGATCGTTTTCGGTGGCCATCCCTATGGCAGTTCGCTCAACGGTACGCTCGAGTCCGTCGCGGCGCTGACCCGTGACGATCTGCTCACCGCGCAGGATGCGGTGCTGGCGCGCGATCGGATCTATGTCGGTGCCGTTGGCGACATCGCCCCCGCAGAGCTGGGCGCGCTGCTCGATGACCTGCTCGGCGGCCTTCCCGAAACCGGCGCCGGGATGCCGGAACGCGCCGAAGTGCACTTTCCCGGCGGTGTCGAAGTGGTGGATTTTCCGACGCCGCAATCGGTGGCGGTCTTCGGGCAGAAGGGAATCAAACAGAGCGACGACGATTTCTTCGCCGCGACCCTGCTCAACCAGGTGCTCGGCGGTGGTTCCTTCGAAAGCCGGTTGATGCAGGAAGTGCGGGAGAAACGCGGGCTGACCTATGGGGTCTATTCCTACCTGGCGCCGCGTGATCTGGCGGAGACCTATCAGGGCTCGGTCTCTTCGGCCAACGACCGGATCGCCGAGGCCATCGAGGTGATCCGTGCCGAATGGGCGCGCGCCGCGGCCGACGGCGTGAGTGTCAAGGAGCTGGAGGACGCGAAGACCTATATCACCGGAGCCTATCCATTGCGCTTTGACGGCAATGGGCCGATCGCCAAGATCCTCGTCGGGATGCAGATGCTTGGCCTGCCGATCGACTATATCGCCACGCGCAATGAGAAGGTCGAGGCGGTCACGCTGGAAGATGTAAAACGCGTGGCGGGGGAGCTTCTGGACCCCGAGAGGTTGCAATTCGTCGTCGTGGGGCAGCCGGAAGGGCTGGAGACACTCGGCGAGTAGGCCCCGCAGTTCTTGCAGAGGCAAAGGGCCCGGCGCAGGCAATCTGCGCCGGGCTTTTCTTTGTCAGGCGTTCCAGGCCCGGTCGCCGCTCTCGTCCCTGACCCGTGTGGGCAGGCCGATCCGGTCGAGCACGGTGAAGAACGGCTTGGGATCGAGTTCCTCGACATTCTTCATCGCCTTGGCATCCCATTCGCCCATGGCGATCAGCATCGCCGCGGCCACCGGCGGCACGCCGGCGGTATAGGAGATCCCCTGAGAGCCGACTTCCTCATAGGCGTCCTTGTGATCCGCGACGTTATAGACGAAGACCTCGACCTCCTTGCCGTCCTTCACGCCTTTTACCAGATCGCCGATGCAGGTCTTGCCGGTGTAGTTCGGCGCCAGCGACGCCGGATCGGGCAGGCAGGCCTTGACCACTTTCAGCGGCACCACCTCCTGCCCCTCGGCAGTGATCACCGGCTGTTCGGACAGCAGGCCGATGCTTTTCAAGACCGTGAAGACGTTGATGTAATGCTCGCCAAATCCCATCCAGAAGCGCACGTCGGCATGGGGGTAATTCGCCGCCAGCGAATGCACCTCGTCATGGCCCGACATATAGGCTGTCTGCTTGCCGACCACCGGCAGGTCCCATTCGCGGCCCACCTCGAACATCGCATTCTCCTGCCAGGCGCCTTCCTGCCAGGAATAGACCGTGCCGGTAAACTCGCGAAAGTTGATTTCAGGATCGAAATTGGTGGCGAAATACTTGCCATGGCTGCCGGCATTGATGTCGACGATGTCGATGCTCTTCACCTCGTCCATGAACTCGTCGATGGCGAAACGTGCGAAGGCATTGACCACGCCCGGGTCGAACCCGGCACCGAGGATCGCCGTGACCTCCTTCTCGGCGCAAAGGTCACGCTTCTTCCATTCGTAATTGGCATACCAGGGCGGGGTCTCGCAGATCTTGTCGGGCTCTTCGTGGATCGCCGTGTCGATATAGGCGGCGCCGGTCTCGATACAGGCATCAAGCACGCTCATGTTGACGAAGGGTGAGCCGACGTTGATGACGATCTGCGCGCCGGTCTCGTTGATCAGCCGCGCCACTGCGGCGCTGTCGGTCGCATCGACCTGATGGGCCTGCAGAACGCCCTCGGTCTTCATCGACTGTTTCTCGCGGACGGAATCAAGGATCGTCTCGCATTTCGAAAGTGTCCGGCTGGCGATATGGATATCGCCCAGCACGTCATTGTTCTGGGCGCATTTATGCGCAACAACCTGAGCGACGCCGCCCGCGCCGATGATGAGAACGTTCTTTTTCAAAGCAAGAACTCCCTTTGCAGTTACATTTTGCCCGCGGGCACTCGATTCACGACAGGGCTGCCGCGAAATCCTCATAGGTGAACTCCCGGACCAGCCTTTCGGTCCCGTCCAGCTCCCGGATCGCAATACCGGGCATGCGCACCCCGTTGAACCAGTTCTTCTTCACCATCGTATAGCCGGCGGCATCCTGAATGCTCAGCCGGTCCCCGGCCTTCAGCGGCGCCGGAAAGCGGAACTCGCCGAACACATCCCCCGCAAGGCAGGATTTGCCGCAGATCATCCATTCTTCCGGCCCGGCATTCGGCGCGATCTTGGCGCTTTCGCGGTAGATCAGCAGATCCAGCATATGCGCCTCGATCGAGCTGTCGACGATGGCGAGGTTCTTGCCGTTGTAAAGCGTGTCGAGCACCGAGACTTCGAGCGTCGTAGAGTTGGTGATCGCCGCCTCGCCGGGCTCGAGATAGACCTGCACCTCATGTTCACCGGCAAAGCGTTTGAGCCGTTCGGCAAGCCGGTCCAGCGGATAGCCCTCGCCGGTAAAGTGAATGCCACCGCCCAGGCTGATCCAGCGCATCTGGTCGATGATATGGCCGAACCGCGACTCGATCTGGCCGAGCATCGCATCGAACCGCACGAAATCGGCATTCTCGCAATTGTTGTGGAACATCAGTCCGGTGATCTGCGCCATCACCGGCTCGATCCGCGCCGGATCATGCTCCCCGAGGCGGCTGAACCGGCGCGCCGGATCAGCCAGATCGAATTCCGAGGTCGAAATTCCCGGATTGACCCGCAGCCCGCGTACATGATTTCGGGAGATCTCCTCGAACCGTGAGAGCTGTCCGACCGAGTTGAAAATCACCTTGTCGGAGCTTGCCAGCACCTCGTCGATCTCATCCTCCGCCCAGGCCACCGAATAGGCATGGGTCTCGCCGGGGAATTTCTCGCGCCCGAGTTTGACCTCGAACAGCGAGCTCGAGGTCGTCCCGTCCATATATTCGCTCATCAGGTCAAAGACCGACCAACCGGCGAAGCATTTCAGCGCCAATAGCGCCCTAGCGCCGGATTTTTCCCGCAGATGGGCAATTTTCTCGAGGTTCGGCAGCAGCCGGGACTTGTCGATGAGATAATAGGGGGTCTGCATCATATCTGCCTCCACAGGTCAGGGGCCGCGGGAATATTGCTCCTTAAGGATTTCGGCCCGGCTCGACAAGCCCTCGTGGCTGCCGTCCTGGCTCATTCGCCGTAGGGCACCCAGATGTTCTTCACCTCGGTTGCCGCCTGTAGAAATTCCCGCCCTTCGCCCTCGGCCCCGAGCCAATCGCGCGCAAAACCGTTGTTGACCCAGCTGCGTTTGATATTGCTCGCCGCGCCGCGCTCGACCACGCAGGACAGCGCTTCTGCACCGAAACACCAGACCGCGTCGATATCCATGTGCCGCGCCATCGGTTCGGCCAGTTCCTCCTGCCTGCCGGTCAGAATATTGATGACCCCGGCCGGCACGTCAGAGGTTTCCAACACTTGAATGAAGTCGCTCGCCGCCAGCGGGAAGGGCTCGCTCGCCGCCAGGATCACCCGGTTGCCCATGGCAATGGCCGGAGCCATGCAGGAGATCAGACCCAACAGCGGCGCCTCGGCCGGGCAGAGCGCCCCGATCACCCCGACCGGCTCCTTCATCGCCAGCGCCACACCGCGGATCGGCACGCCATGCACCTGACCATCGTATTTGTCGGCCCACGCGGCATAGGTGAACAGTCGCCGCACGCCGACCTCGACCTCCTTGGCGCCAGCTTTTCCGCCCTGCAGCGCATCGAGCCGCCGGGCGAATTCATCGCTGCGCGCGGCGAGGTTCTCGGCGATGTAATATAGGATCTGTGCGCGCAGATGCCCGGTGCTGCGGCTCCAGCTCTTTGCGGCCTGAGCTGCCTCCACCGCATTGCGCAGGTCCTTGCGGTTGGCGAGGCTCACCTGACCGAGCAGCGCCCCGGACTTGCCCCAGACCGGCGCCGAATAACCGCTGTCAGGCCGCGCCTGCTTGCCGCCGATATAGAGCTTGGCGGTCCGATCAATCGACGTTTCCGGGCTACCGTCGCCGCTGAACGGAACGATCTCCTTGAGCCGCTTGCGACTGCCCCTAAGCCGAGTATAGCCCGCCAACCCCTCCCAGCCGCCTTCGCGCCCGAACCCGCTCTCGCGCACACCACCGAAACCGGCAGCGGCATCCATAAGATTGGTGCCGTTGACCCAGACGATCCCGGCAGCCAGTTGCGGCGCGACATCTAGCGCGAGGTTGATATTCTCCGACCAGATTGTGGCGGCCAGCCCGTAGCGGCTGTTATTGGCCAGCTGCACGGCCTCTGCCGGGGTGCGGAAGGTGGTCGAAACCAGAACGGGCCCGAAGATCTCCTCCT
Source organism: Sulfitobacter aestuarii (assembly GCF_042685005.1). Taxonomy (NCBI): domain Bacteria; kingdom Pseudomonadati; phylum Pseudomonadota; class Alphaproteobacteria; order Rhodobacterales; family Roseobacteraceae; genus Sulfitobacter; species Sulfitobacter aestuarii. Next base: position 125,919 of record NZ_JBHUMP010000006.1, read on the forward strand.
GCATCAGCGCATCCGCCGGGTTGAGTCCGGTGATCAGCGTCGGGGGATAAAAGCATCCCCCCTGCGGCAACTCGGTATCAGCGACATAGCGCTCGCCCGCCGCGTTCGCCGCGACCATCTCGCTGACCCGCGTCAGCTGCATCGGATCGACCAACGCGCCGACATCGATGCTCTTGTCCATCGGATCGCCGATACGCAGCCGGTCCATCCGGGCGCGCAGCTTGGCATAGAACCGCTCCGCCACCGGCTCATGCACCAGGAGTCGCGACCCGGCGCAGCAGACCTGTCCCTGATTGAACCAGATCGCATCCACCAGCCCCTCGACCGCCGAGTCGAGGTCGGCGTCGTCAAACACGATATAGGGCGACTTGCCGCCCAGCTCGAGGCTCAGCGCCTTGCCGGAGCCAGCGGTCGCGGCACGGATCTTGCGCCCCACCTCGGTGGAGCCGGTGAAGGCGATCCTGTCGACATCCGACTGCACGATCATCTCGCCCACCGCCCCGTCGCCGGTAACGATGTTGACCACGCCCTTGGGCAGCCCGGCCTCCCGACAGATTTCGGCAAATAGCAGCGCGGTGAGCGATGTATATTCCGCCGGCTTCAGCACCACGCAATTGCCCATCGCCAGCGCCGGGGCGATCTTCCAGGCGAGCATCAGCAGCGGAAAATTCCACGGGATGATCTGCCCGCAAACCCCAAGCGCCTCGGCATCGGGCAGCTCGCTCTCCATCAACTGCGCCATGCCCGCGTGATAATAAAAATGCCGCTGCGCCAGTGGCACGTCGATATCCCGCGCCTCGCGGATCGGTTTGCCGTTGTCGAGCACCTCCAGCACCGCGAAAAGTCGACTGTATTTCTGCAGCAACCGCGCCAGCGCATAGAGATAGCGTGCCCGGCCATGTCCGCCGAGCCCGGCCCATTTGCCCTGCGCCCGCCGCGCGGCCCGCACCGCCGCATCGACATCCGCCGCGCTGGCCTGGCTCAACTCGGCCAATACTTGCCCATTGGCCGGATTGCGGCTCTCGAAACCTTCGCCCGGCGCGGTAAAGCAGCCGTCGATGAAATGCCCAAACCGCCTGCCGCGTGCTTCGAGCCAGGCCTGTGCCTCGTCGACGCATTCCGGCGCCGCCCCGTAGTCGAGGCTCTCGAAGATCTCGGAAACGCTCATCGCTTCACCCTTTCAAAAATACTCACTGCCACGGCCGCACCGCCGTGCCTCAGCTGCTGGCGTGACGATACCCGGCCGAATAGCTGCCGGTGACATGATGCTCGAGCTGCCGTTCGATGTCGTTCAGCAGCGAGGAGGCGCCGAAGCGGAACAGTTCGGGCCGGGTCCAGCGCTCGCCGAGCTCTTCCTTCATCATCGCCAGGTAGGTGATCGCATCCTTGGCCTTGGAGATCCCCCCGGCGGGCTTGTAGCCGACCCTTATACCGGTGCGCTCGTGATAGTCGCGGATCGCCCGGATCATCGTCAGGGACACCGGCAAGGTCGCGTTGACGCTCTCCTTGCCGGTCGAGGTCTTGATGAAATCCGCCCCGGCCATCATGCAGACCAGCGAGGCGCGCGCGACATTGCGCAGCGAACCGAGCTCGCCGGTGGCCAGGATCGCCTTCACATGCGCTTTGCCGCAGGCCGCGCGGAAAGCGCGCATTTCGTCGTAAAGCGCCTGCCAGTCGCCCGACAGCACGTGACGTCGGGAGATCACGATGTCGATCTCGCTGGCCCCGGCGGCGACGCTGCGCTCGATCTCGGCGATGCGCAGGTCGAGCGGCGACAGCCCGGCCGGGAAACCGGTCGAGACGGCGGCGATCGGAATGCCGCTGCCCTGCAGCGCCGCGCGTGCCGCCGGAATCATCTCGTGATAGACACAGACCGCCCCGGTGGTGATCGGCCCCATGCCGAGCGCATCGAGCAGGGACCTGTCCACCGGCTGGCGGGCCTTGGCGCAGAGCCGTTCCACCCGTCTTTCGGTGTCATCTCCAGAAAGCGTGGTGAGATCGATACAGGTGATGGCGCGCAGCAGCCAGGCTGCCTGATGCGCCTTCTTGACCGAACGCCGCGCAGGCAGCGACGCGGCGCGCCGCTCGATCGCCGAGGTGTTGGCCTGAAGCGACCGCAGCCAGTCCATGTCGAGCGGTACCGGTTCGTTGCGCGGTTCGGTCACTAATGGCAGGCCGCCCGCGGGAAGGATGCGCTCGTCGTCCTGCGTGTCATCCAGCGGGTCGGCATCGGGTCGGGACAGGGAACTGGGCATCGGGGTCGTCTCTCCGGATCGATCAGGGCGGCAGGGTCGCATGGCGCGACGCGATTTGGCAAGCGCGGCCGCCGTGGCGTCACCCTGCCCACCTCTAAGCGATCAACTGCCGCGATAGGTCGAATAGCCGAAGGGGGAGAGCAGCAGCGGCACGTGATAATGCATATCCGCATCGGAAATCCCGAAGCGCAGCGGAATCTCGTCGAGGAACCGCGGCGATTCCCCCGGAATATTGGCCTGATTGAAATAGGCGCCCGCTTCGAAGACCAGCTCGTAGGTCCCCGCGCTGAGCTGGCCCTTGGGCAGGATCGGCGCATCGGTGCGCCCGTCGGCATTGGTCTGCATCCGTGCCAGCTTCAGCCGGTTGCTGCCCTCGATCCGGTAGAGCGTGACCGCCATGCCGCCCGCCGGTCGCCCGCGGGCCGTGTCGAGAACATGGGTCGTGAGATATCCGTTTGCCATGGCGGTTCCTTGCCTTTCGGGTTCAGATCAGAGAATAGAGGCAGGTCGTGCAAGATCAATGACGCGGCGAAACTAGGCGGGTTCGGACCTGACGCAAGGTCGCTCAAATTTTTTCCGATATCGATTCGATTTTTCTTTGACCGGGCGAACCAGCTTAGTCTATATCTAGATCACCTTCCTAGAAGAGCCAGGCTTGTAAGTCTGAGTATCAAGATATTGTGTGAATAAGCCGAACAGATTGTTCGGTACGGGTAACGAGTGATCCCGGGGGAAACCGGGGCGAACCTTTCGAGCGGGTGCAGTTCGGCCGGCGTCGACAAGTTTTCGAAGACAAGAGAACAGCGCAAAGTGACCGATCTGGCAGCGGGCCGTCTCTAAGCGGGCGGTCCGTTGGCTTTTTCTCATCTCCGACGGCCTCAACTTCCCGGCGCGCTTTGCTGATATGCCGCGAGGGTCGCGTTTGCTCTCGATTGCCGATCAAAGACGGCTGGCAGAATCGCGCGGGCACATGCTAGGTCTAGCGGCATGACGCAGGCGAACCCCAATATAAGCGAAAAAGCACCGATCATTCGGCAACTGGATGATGCTGCGATCAACCGGATCGCAGCGGGCGAAGTGGTGGAGCGTCCGGCGGCCGCTGTCAAGGAACTGCTCGAAAACGCCATTGACGCCGGTGCGCGGCAGATCACTGTCGAATATGCCGATGGCGGCAAGACCCTTATCCGCGTCACCGATGACGGCCGCGGCATTGTCGCGTCGGATCTGCCGTTGGCGCTCGCGCGCCATGCCACGTCGAAGATCGACGGCTCGGATCTGCTTAACATTCATACCTTCGGCTTCCGTGGCGAGGCGTTGCCCTCGCTCGGCGCGGTCGGTCGGCTCTGCATCACCAGCCGCGTGGCGGGGCAGGCGGGTGCAGAGATCACGGTACAGGGCGGGCGCATGGGCGAGACCCGGCCGGCGGCCCTGAACGGCGGCACCATCGTCACGTTGCGCGACCTGTTCTATGCCACCCCGGCGCGGCTCAAGTTTCTGCGCACCGATCGGGCCGAGGCACAGGCAATCGGCGATGTGGTCAAGCGGCTGGCCATGGCCGAGCCTTTCGTACGCTTCGTGCTGCGCGATGTCTCCGGCGACGGGCCGGGCCGCGAGGTCTTTCGCGCGGAGGCCGAACAGGGCGATCTCTTCGCGGCGCTGCATGGCCGCCTGGCACAGGTGCTCGGCCGCGAGTTCGCCGAGAACTCCCTGCCCATCGATGCCGAGCGGGAAGGGCTTCACCTGACCGGTTTCGCGGCGCTGCCCACCTATTCGCGCGGTTCGGCGGTGGCGCAGTATCTTTTTGTCAACGGCCGTCCGGTACGCGACAAGCTGCTGGTCGGCGCGTTGCGCGGCGCCTATTTCGACTTTCTCAGCCGCGACCGGCACCCGGCGGCGGCGCTGTTCCTCGATTGCGACCCGACGTTGGTGGATGTGAACGTGCATCCGGCGAAATCAGAGGTGCGTTTCCGCGATCCCGGTCTGGCGCGCGGGTTGATCGTCTCGGCGCTGCGCCACGCGCTCGCCAAGGCCGGGCACCGCGCCTCGAGCACGGTGGCCAGCGCGACGCTGGGCGCGATGCGTCCCGAGCCGACCGGCGCGCGCATCTACCAGATGGACCGCCCCAGCCTCGCCGGGCGCACTGCCGCGTATCAGGCGCAGGCGCCGGGCTTTACGGAGACCGCGGGGGTCTGGGGCCGCGTCGAGGCGTCGGACCCGCCCCCGACGCGGCCGGGCGAAGGCATTGCCGGTCAGGAAGCGGCGGCGCAGGCCGATCCCGGGCCCGCCCCGGCCGAGTATCCGCTTGGCACAGCGCGCGGGCAGGTCCATGAGAATTACATCATCGCGCAGACCGCGACAGGCATGGTGATCGTCGATCAGCACGCTGCCCATGAGCGGCTCGTCTATGAGAAGCTGAAACGCCAGATGGCCGAGAACGGCGTCGCTGCGCAGGCGCTGCTGATCCCCGAGATCGTCGAGCTGTCGGCGGGTGATTGCGCGCGGTTGCTGGAGATCGCCGAAGACCTCGCGCGTTTGGGCCTCGGCATCGAAGCTTTCGGCGGCAGCGCCGTGGCGGTGCGCGAGACCCCCGCGATCCTCGGCACGGTCAATGCCCGCGCCATGGTGCTCGACATCCTTGACGAGCTGGCCGATCGGAACGACAGCAACAGCCTGCAGGCCCGGATCGAGGCGATCCTGAGCCGCATTGCCTGTCACAGCTCGATCCGCTCGGGCCGCTGGATGCGCGCCGAGGAGATGAACGCATTGCTGCGCGAGATGGAGGCGACGCCCCATTCCGGCCAGTGCAACCACGGGCGGCCCACCTATGTGGAGCTGAAGCTCAGCGATATTGAAAGGCTGTTTGGACGGACATGATCGAGATTGCGGGACAGAATTACGCGCTTGGTGATCCGCTCGTGATCGGGCTGATCGCCGGGCTGGCGCTGATGCTGCTGGTGCTCACCCTGCTCATCATGGCAGTGCGCGCCGCAGGGCGATCGGCGCGCATCGCGGCACCGCTGGGCCAGCAGATGCAGATCCTCGGCAGCCATGTGCAGCAACTCAACGCGGGGCAAGAGCAGCTGCGCGGCGGGTTGCAGACGGTCTCGGACACACAGGCACGCGCGCAGTCGCAGATGATCCAGACCATGGAAACGCGGCTCAACAACGTACAGCTCGCCATGCAGGAGCGGCTGGCGGACAATGCCGCGCGCTCGCAACGCTCGCTCAACGAGATGCAGGAACGGATGAACGCGACGCTGCATGGCTCTTCCAAACAGACCACCACGAGCCTGACGCAGCTGCAGGAACGTCTCGCCGCGATCGACAAGGCGCAGGACAACATCACCAAGCTCAGCGGCGACGTGCTGTCGCTGCAGGACATCCTCAGCAACAAGCAGACCCGCGGTTCCTTCGGGGAGATACAGCTGCATGACATCGTCTCCAAGGCGCTGCCGACGGACAGCTATTCGCTGCAGGCGACGCTTTCGAACGGCAAGCGGCCGGATTGCCTGATCCACCTGCCCAACCCGCCGGGGCCGATCGTGATCGACAGCAAATTCCCGCTTGAGGCCTATGAGGCCCTGCGCCGCGCCGGCAGCGATCACGAGGTAAAGGAGGCCGCCCGGGCGATGCGCGTGGCGGTGAAGACCCATATCAACGCGATCAGCCAGAAATACATTCTGGAGGGCGAGACCGCCGATGGCGCTTTGATGTTTCTGCCCTCCGAGGCCGTCTATGCCGAGCTGCACGCCAACTTCCCCGAACTGGTGCGCGAGGGTTTTGCGGCAAGGGTCTGGATCGTATCGCCGACAACCTGCATGGCGACGCTGAACACGATGCGCGCCATTCTAAAGGATGCGCGGATGCGCGAACAGGCCGGTGCGATCCGGGGCGAGCTCGGCAAGCTGCATGGCGATGTCGAGCGGCTGGTCACGCGGGTGGCCAATCTCGACCGGCACTTCGGTCAGGCCCGCAAGGATGTGGACGAGATCAAGATCTCCAGCGAGAAGGCGGCCAAACGGGCCGGACGACTGCATAATTTCGATTTCGAGGAACTGACCGAGGATAAATCGGCGGCGGTGATGCCTCTGCAACGGCCCGAGAGCTGAAGCGCTCAGCGGGTGCGCGCGCAAGCAACTTTGCAGACGTGACGTCACTCGCTTGCCTCCTCAATATTTCGTGCAACTTGTTTACTAATTGGATCGTGGCTCCACCGTATAGGCCCAACAAACGCCGCTTATCACGGGAACACCACCGCCAATGCCATTCGAAGCTCTGGACCTCGCGCCAGCACGGGACCATTCCCTCCGCCAAAAAATCGCGGTGATCGGCGCCGGAATATCGGGGATGGGCGCAGCCCATTACCTTTGCGCCGAGCATGACGTGACCCTGATCGAGGCCGGATCGCGGCTCGGCGGCCATGCCCGCACGGTGACCGCCGGTAAGCGGGGCGATCAGCCGGTTGATACCGGCTTCATCGTTTTCAACCACGCCAATTACCCGCATCTCTCGGCGCTCTTTGACGAGCTCGACGTGCCCATCGTGCCCTCCAACATGAGCTTTGGCGCCTCGATCGACGGCGGACGGCTCGAATACGCGCTGACCAGTCTCAACGCGGTCTTCGCGCAGCGCCGCAACATGTTGAACCCGGCCTTCATCGGCATGTTGCGCGACATCTTCCGGTTCAACAAGACGGCCCTCAGCGTGGCGCAGGACCGCTCGCTCAGCATTGCCGAATTCCTCAAGGTGCTCGGTACCGGCAGCTATTTTCGGGATTACTACCTCTCGCCGCTTTCCGGCGCGATCTGGTCGACGCCGACCGAAAAGATCATGGATTTCCCCGCCCATGCAATGGTCAATTTCTTCGAGAACCACGCGTTGCTCAATTATTCCGGCCAGCATCAATGGTACACGGTCGCGGGCGGTTCGCAGCAATATGTGATGCGGCTGGAAACGCGGTTGCGTCAGGCGGGCGTCACGATCCGGCTCGATGCGCCGGTGCAGGGGGTGCGGCGCCGGGCTGCCGGGGTCGAGATCAAAGGCGCGGGCGGCGAATGGGAAGGTTTCGACCAGGTGATCTTCGCCACCCATTCCGACGATACCCTGGCGCTCTTGTCCGACGCCACGCCCCGGGAACGCAATGCTCTCTCGGCGATCCGCTATCAGCCCAATGACATCATCCTTCATGCCGACGCTTCCGTGATGCCCAAGCGCAAGGCGACCTGGGCGAGCTGGGTCTATACCGAGGACAGCGCAGCCCGTTCGGAGCGGATCGACCTGACCTACTGGATGAATTCGCTGCAGCCGATCCCGCAGGATGACCCGCATTTCGTCACCCTCAACACCCGGCGCGAGATCCGCCAGGACCTGATCTATGATCAGGTTACCCTGCGACATCCGGTCTATGACCTCCAGGCATTCGCGGCCCAGGAGGAGATCAGGGCGCTGAACGGTCAGCGGGACACCTGGTTCTGCGGCGCCTGGATGCGGCACGGCTTTCACGAGGACGGGCTCGGCAGCGCGCTCGACGTCGCACGTGCACTCAAGAGCGCGGCAACGCGGCCGCTGGCAGCGGAATGAAAGCCCGGCCCGATCATATCGCCGGGCAGACCTTTCACGGGCGCAAGGGCGCAGTCGCAAACGCGTTTCGCTATTCCGTTGACTACATCCTGATTGACGCCGAGGCCGAGCTCGACACGCCACTTCTCTTCGCGCGCAACCGGCGCGGGCCAAGCTCGCTATGGGATATAGATCACGGCGGAACCCCGGGGGCAGGGCGCGGCGCGGCCTGGGTGCGCGACGTCCTGTCGGAGAACGGGATCGGTGCTGTCACGCGGATCGAATTGCTGGCCCAACCCCGGGTTCTCGGCCATGTTTTCAACCCGGTAAGTTTCTGGCTCTGCCGCCGCCACGACGGGGCGCTGATCGCGGCGATTGCCGAGGTCACCAATACCTATGGCGACCGTCACAGCTATCTCTGCCATCACGCTGACCTGTCGCCGATCCGCCCGGAGGATTGTCTGCAGGCAGGCAAGGTGCTGCATGTCTCCCCCTTCCAGCCGGTCGCGGGCACCTATCGGTTTCGCTTCGACATAGGGGCCGAGCGGATCGCAATCCGGATCGACTATGAGCGGCAGGATGGCGGGCTAGTCGCCACGCTGACCGGCGCGCGGGCGCCGCTCGATAATGCCGCGATCCTGCGCGCGCTCTGGCGGCGTCCCTTCGGGGCGCGCCGGGTGCTGGCGCTGATCCATTGGCAGGCGCTTAAGCTCTGGTTCAAACGCGCGCGCTTTCGTCCCCGCCCGACACCGCCGGAGCGCGAGGTCACGCGCGGGTGAGGTCCCGGCCGCGCGTTTGCGTCAGCCCGGCGGCGCGACGGTAACAATTTGCCGGGATCACATTGGCTTTCGCCGACCCCGCTCTAGGTCCGGCATTGGAGCCTGCCGGACGCCAGCGACCGGCGAGCGGAACCGCGACGCGGCACTGACCTGCGGATGCGAAACGCTCGCTTCGAGTGGCCCATGTGCTTGGAGAGAGGGACGTTTCGATGGAACCGCTGTTGTTTTTCGCTACCGGCCTGGTCCTGGCGAGCGGCGTGATCTGGTTGCGCTGCCGCTATGGTTCCTTTTCCGGGCAGCGACCGAGCGACTATGCAGAAGGGTTCGACGAGCTCGACATCCGCCGCACGCTCGATGGCAAGATGATCTGCGAGGGCGTGATCTTCGGCCCGTTCGGACGCATGACCAGCTCCTTTACCGCCGATTTCGACATGCGTTGGCAGGGGCGGCGGGGCGTGCTGCGGGAGGATTTCCTCTATGATGATCGCTCGCGTCAGAACCGCGAATGGGCGATCGAGCTCGGCGATTCCGGGCATTTCACCGCAACGGCGCCCGACGTGCTCGGCAAGGCACGGGGCGAGCAATGCGGCCCGGCGCTGCGCCTGTGCTACGCCATTCGCCTGCCGCCCGAACAGGGCGGGCATGTGCTGCACACTGTCGATTGGCTGTACCTGACACCTGCTGGAACGCTGGTGAACCGCAGCCAGTTCCGCAAATACGGCATCAAGGTCGCAGAGCTGGTGGCCACGATCAGACCGAAGGATGACATATGAGACATTGGATCGCAAAACGCTATTGGCTGATCGGCGCCAGCGACGGGCTCGGCGCGGCGCTGGCCGAAAGAATGAGCCGTGCCGGGGTCGAACTGGTGCTGTCGGCACGCAGCGCGGACAGGCTCGAGGCACTGGCGGCGCGCTTGCCGGGGCGGGCCAGCGTGCAGGTGATCGACGTGGCGGATGCCGACAGCGTCGCGCAAGCGGCCGCTGCCGTCGGACCGGTCGATGGGGTGGTATTCCTCGCCGGGGTTTATTGGCCATTCGGCGCGCGGGACTGGAACGCCGAGCAGGCGGTGCAGATGGCGGATGTCAACTTCACCGGGTTGGTGCGGGTCATGGGCGCGGTCGTGCCGCAAATGGTTGCCCGCGATCGCGGTCATATCGTCATCACCTCGAGTCTCACTGCTTTCCGTGGCCTGCCCGGTTCGATCGGCTATACCGCATCGAAGGCCGGCAGCCTGTCGCTGGCTGAATGCATGCGCGCCGATCTGCGCAAGACCGGGGTGGAGGTGCAGGTCGTGCTGCCCGGATTCATCAAGACGCGGCTGACCGACAGGAACGATTTTCACATGCCGCAGCTGATGAGCCCCGAGACAGCGGCGCGGTACATGTTCGACCATATGGGCAGCGACCGGTTCAAGTGCAGCTTTCCGGGCGCCTTCTCGCTGCTGTTCAGGGGCGCGCAAGTCCTGCCCGACTGGCTCTATTTCCGCCTCTTCTCCTGACCGAAACGGGTCAGATGCTGTCGAGATGGCGGTGAAAGAGCCTCTCGGCACGCTGCCAGGTCTCGTCCTGCGTATCGCGCAGCGCCAGCAGCGTCGGCAGCAATTGCGCGGCGAAATCCTCTGAGCTTTCCAGCGGCAGCATCGAGGGCAGATTGTCGATCGCCATGACGTCGAGCGGCGGCGTCCCATGCACCCGCAGGGCCGGGGCGGCCCAACAGGTAGCGCGGTCATAGACCGGCACCGGGTTGAAGTCGCTGTCCGGATCACAGGCGATATCGCCGATCACCCGCAGGGCACGCGGCGTCGTGAGCGCCTCGCGCGGCACGAAGACCGGCGTCTGCGGTCCCGCGAGGATGCAATTGATGAAAAGCTGATGCGTGAGTATTTCCGGGAACGGACCACCATTGGCGGTTTCGGCCATGTCCCAGCCGGTGACCTTAACCCCCATGGCGGCGCAGAGATCCGACGCACCCCGCCCGACGCGCCCGAGCGCGCCGATGATCAGCGCATCCGGCAGGGCTGTCCCGGTGTCGGCAAGCGTCTGCGCAAGCTCGGTCTTCAACGCATCGGCATCGGCACAGGGCGTGACCGGCCCGGCAATGCCGCCCTGGTGCTGCGCCGCCCAGCATTGCAGGGTCACCGCCGCCCCGGCGAAACCCGCCCAATATCCGAACGCGGCGACGCGACGGCCCTGCGCATCGGTGAGATATTCCAGATCGAGCAGCGTACCGCCCCCGGCGCGGAACCGTTCCAGCAGGTTCCGCCCCGCGCTCTGGCCCTTGTAGGCATGGCCGAACATGATGTGGCGATGGGCCAGCGGGCGGCCATCCTCTGGCAGTTCCTTGAGCCCGAAGATGATCGCGTCCCGCGGCGCGTCGGGCCAGGAAAACGTCGGTGCGATGTCACATCCGGTATCGGCATAGGCCTTCGTCGGGATCACCCGCGTCTGTGACTCCTCGACGGTGATACGCATTCCGGCGTCGATCAGCGCCGCGGCGCCTTCCGGGGTCAGTCCGACGCGGGTTTCATTGTCGCGCTGCTCGGCGCGCAGCCATAGATGTGTCATCTCGGTTCATTCTCCTGCTGCGGATTGCCCGGGCGCCGTGGGGGTCTGCGGCGCGTGGATCTGTGGATGTGCAACGGCGCATCACATGGCAATGGCGCGCCCCTCTCAGATATGGGTCTGCGCGGCGCGCCGGTCGGGCCGGTCGAGATGCGGCACGGCGTTGAACAGAACCGGCGCCCAATGGCCGCCGATCGGGAACAGCCGGTGGATCGACGTATGCATGATGGCCAGCGCGATACGCGCCATGGCGGGCGTGCCGAGCCCCATGGCCTGCGCCATCGCCATGGAGATCAGTCCGCCCGAGGTGACCACCAGCGCCGGTCCGTCGCCTTCGGCGATCTCGTGCAGCACCTCCTGCACCCGCGTCTCGAAGGCGAGATAGCTTTCCGGCGGCCGCTCGAAACGGTCCGATTTCCAGTAATCGAAGACCTGCGGCAGATGGTGGGTGAAGCCGGTCGGCTCGCTCGGGAAGGGGATGCCATGCTGCTCCTCGAGCAGGCTTGCGAGCGTGAAATACTCCAGCTCGTTGAGCCGCGCATCGCGGATCGGGGTCAACCCGGTCTGCATCGCCTCTGCGGTCTCCACGTGACGGCGCAAGGTGCCGGTATAAAGCCGCACATGCTCCGCCTGCGTATCGCGCAGATGTGCGCCGAGCCATGCCGCCTGTTCGTGACCGAGCGCGCTGAGCCGGTCGTAGCTGCGCTCGTCCTTGGCGGTGGAATTGGCCTGACCGTGGCGGATGAGTGTGATGTGGGACATGGTCGCCTTTCGCTATCGGCTTATTGATAGGCGAGGCCGCGACGGGTGGAAAGGGCGGTTGCTTCGTTGACGGCGGGTCATTCTGCCCTCTCGCGGATCGATGCGTCGGGGCAGGGGGCGGCGCCTTGACATGGGTCGCGCTTTTTCGGCCTATGGCCGCAAGTCCTCCCTCGGAGGCGCCTCGCGACAGAAGGATGGAATGATGAAGATCGACAGCGCCCGTTTCCTTGCAGACCTGCACGAGCTGCGCAGTTTCGGAGCCTCCGGCGTTGGCAAAGGCGTCATGCGCCCGGCTTTTTCCGAGGCTGATATCGCCGCGCGGCGCTGGCTCGCCGGGCGTATGGAAGAGGCGGGGCTGCGGGTCGCGATGGACGCGATGGGCAATCTTTTCGGCCTGGCGGAGGCGCCGTCGCTGCTGCTTGGCTCGCATGCCGACAGCCAGCCCGAGGGCGGTTGGCTCGACGGAGCGCTGGGCGTGGTGGCGGCACTCGAAGTGGCCCGCGCCAGCCGCGAGGCGGGCGGCCCCGCGGTCTCCGTTGTGGCGTTCCAGGACGAGGAAGGGCGGTTCGGCATCACCACGGGGTCCGATGTCTGGTCCGGCAACCTGACACAGAAGGCTGTGGATCCGCTTCGGGATCATGCCGGGGTCAGCCTCGAAGAGGCGCGTCGGGGGCTGGCCGACATGGTCACAGGTCCGGTCGCCTTAGCTCAGTTCAGTGGCTATATCGAGCTGCATATCGAACAGGGACCGAGCCTCGATGCTGCCGGAGAGCAGATCGGCGTGGTCAGTGATATCGTCGGTATCCGCGACATGCAGATCACCTTTGGGGGGCAACAGAACCACGCGGGAACCACGCCGATGGCGCTGCGCCGGGATGCGTTCCAGGGGGTCGCGGCTTTCACTACCCAACTTGAGGACGCCCTGCGCAACATCGTGACGCCGCAGAGCGTCTGGACCATCGGCCATCTGGAGCTGCATCCGAACGCGACATCTATTGTGCCCGGCAAGGCCAGACTGACGCTGCAATGGCGCGACGGTGACACGGAGCGGCTGGCGCGCATGGAGGCGGAGATCCGGCAGACGGCGCAGGCGGTGGCGCAGGAGCGCGGCCTCACGCTGACCTTCGGTGAGATGCGCGGGCTCGAGCCGGTGGCGATGGACAGGCGTCTGCGGGAGGCCTTGGAAATGGCGGCAGAAGACGTGGCGCCGGGCAAGTGGCGCCTGATGTCGTCCGGTGCGCTGCATGATGCGACCAACGTGGCACGGCAATTGCCGGTCGCGATGCTCTTCGTGCCTTCGATCAACGGCATCAGCCATGATTTCGCGGAAGATACCGACGAGGCCGATCTGGTCGCCGGGGTCGAGGTGCTGGCGCGGGCGGTGACTACGCTTGGTGCCTAGACCTCCGCGCGCAGATAGCCGCGTCTCAGCGCCCGGTCGCGGAAGCCATCGGCTGCTTTCGACGCGTCGCGCAGGTTGCTGAAGCAATTGACCAGCACCCGCGGTTGCGTCCCGCAATGGCCCCATTCGCGCAGCACCGACACTTCCGAGAACAGGTTCTGCGTGATTTCGACCCGGTAGAAGGCCGGGCGGCGGGCAGGGCAGCGGCGATAGAGCAGACATTCGAGCATAGGCCGATTATCGCCAATTCCGCGCACCGGACAAGCGTCATCGCTCAGCTCCAGCTCACATCCCCGAGAAAGATGTAGCCCGCCCCGTAGATCGTCTTGATCAGCTGCGGGTTCTTGGGGTCCTCGCGCAGCTTGGTCCGCAGCCGCGAGATCCGCACGTCCATCGCCCGGTCGAAGCTCTCGGATGCCGCGCCGCCGAGGCTCTCCTGCATCTGCACCCGGCTGATCAGCCGCTTCGGCGCATCGAGGAACAGCCGCAGCACCTCGCCTTCGGCATGGGAGAAGGGCGTCTCGCTGCCGGTCGCATCCTCCAGCATGTAGCGGTCGAAATGCGCGGTCCAGCCGTTGAAATGCGCGGTGTCGCCCGGGGTCTTCGCCTGTTTCGAACCACGCAGCCGGGCGCGGATACGGGCGACGACCTCGGCGGGTTCGAAGGGTTTGATGATGTAGTCATCCGCCCCCAGCTCCAGTCCGGTCACCCGGTCCTGAACCTCGGCGCGCCCGGAAATGATGATCACGATGGCGCCCTGTTCGAGCGCGAGGCGATGCACCAGCGCCAGCCCGTCGCTGTCGGGCAGGCTGAGGTCGACGAGGCAGACATCCGGCGTATGTTTGGCCAGCGCCGCTTCGAAACTGCGGGCGCGTCCGAAGCTGAGCGTGTCGAACCCGGCATCCTCCAGCGCGTCCGCGAGCATGGTACGGATCTCCGGCTCGTCATCCAGTATGGTGATCAGCGGGCGGCTCATGCGGCTGCTCCCCCGGCAGGGGCGATCAACGCCGCGAGATCCTGCGCCGTAAAGGGTTTGCGCAGCACCGGCGCCAACTGCTGTGCCTCGCCGAACAGCGGATCGTCGGGCGGCAGCGACGTCATCAGCAGCAGCGGCAGGCCGCTCCCGACCCGGCGTGCCAGATCGAGCCCGGTGGCCTCGCCCGCGAGCTGGATATCCGAGAGGATCAGCGCGATGTCGGGCAGGTCGGCGATCAGCGCGCTCGCCTCGTCGGCGCTCGCCGCCTCGATCACCGAATGGCCGAGATCCATCAGCATGTCGCGCAGCAGCGCGCGCAGATCGTCGCGATCCTCCACCAGCAGCACCAGCCCGGTGGCGCCCGTGACCGGGGCGCGATAGGGCAGGCGCAGCGACACCAGCGCGCCGCCCGTGACCACATTGCCGAGCCGCAGATCGCCGCCGAGCGACTTGGTCATGTCATAGACCATCGACAGGCCGAGACCCGAGCCCTCGCTGCCCTTGGTGGTGAAGAACGGATCAAAGCCGCGCTGCAGCGCCGCTTCGGAAAATCCCGGTCCGTCATCCTGCACGATCCATTCGACCCAGGTGTCATGCAGCAGGCGACAGGTCACGCTGATCCGTCCCGCCGCGCCGCAGGCATCTCGGGCGTTGAGGATCAGGTTCAGCAGGCTGTCCTGCACCATCCCCTTGTCGAGCAGCGCCTGCATCCCGGTGGCCTCGTTGCGCGGCGCAAGGCTGACCGCCGGGGGCAGGGTCGGCATCGCGAGGGTGCAGAGATCGCCGAGCAGCGCATCGAGATCGACCATCGCCGGGCGGATCGCGCGCGGGCCGGTCATGTCGGCGATCGAACTCAGCAGCGCGCCGCCGCGCCGCGCGGCCGCACGGGTGCCGTCGATCAGCGGGGCCGCCGCGCCGGGCAGGTCCGGCAGCCGGGCGAGCTTGGATTGCATGCCGAGGATGATCGTCAGCAGGTTGGAGAAATCATGCGCGAGGCCGGAAATCATCTGCGCCGCAATCTCCCGTTTGCGGGTCTGTTGCAGCGCGACCCGCGTCTGGGTCTCCTCGGTGACATCCATCGACATGATATAGACCCCGCCGCGCCCGTCCGGGGTGAAGGCCCCGCGGATGCGCCGGGCGGATTCGTCATCAGTGAATTCGCAGACGGCGGCATTGCCCTCGAAGGCCCGCTGCAGTGCCGCCGCGATCCGCGCATAGGCCCCGACTCCGAGCGCCTCGGCAATATGCATCCCGATGATGTTGCTCGGCCGACCCGGCATCACCCCGGCCAGCCGACGGTTGGAATAGATGTAATGGCCGCTGGCATCAACATGGGCGATATGCGCGGGCATCATCTCGGTCGTGAGCCGCGTGCGGGCCTCGCTTTCGGTGAGCTGGCGCTTGGTCTCTTCGAGCGTGGTGATCATCGCCGCCAGCTCGCGGTTGGTAGCGGCGAGTTCCTCGGCATGGGCCAGCAGCTGATCGGAGAGCGCATCGGAACGCGCCCTGAGCAGCGCCTCCTGTTTCTTGACCCGGGTGATGTCGGTATAGACCGTCACCCAGCCGCCCTGGGGCAGCGGCGAGCCCTCGACGCTGATGGTGCGGCCATTGGCGCGGGTGCGCTCCATGTAATGGGGCCGGAAGGCCCGGGCCTGCTCGACCCGTTCGGCGACGAAACTCTCGACATCATCGACGGCGCCATATTCGCCGGAGCGCACAAGGTGCAGCAAAGTGTCCTTGAAACGCGCACCGGGGGTGATCAATTCATCGGGCAGGTTGAACATCTGCTGGAACGGCGCGTTGCAGACCGCCAGCCGCAGGTTCTGGTCATAGATCGACAATGCCTGCGCGATCAGGTTGAGCCCTGCCGTGGTCAGCGCCTTGGTCTGCTCCTCTTTGTGCTGCACCTTGTCCTCCCCGCAGCGCGGATAGCATCCCACCGGGGCACGCGCCAACAGCGGCGCTGCGCCGGTAGGTCCTGCCGTCACGTCATGCCCGCCGCCGCCCCTTGTTACAATTCGTTAGATTCACGCAAACATCAGGAAAAAGTTGACGTCCACTCCTGTCCCCACATCCTAATGGGAAATCAGAATCGCACAAGCGATCGACCCGTCGGGTGCCGACGGGCATGGGAGGAAGACAATTTGGCCGACAAGATGACGCGTGCCGACCGGGTGGAATCCATTCCGGCGCTGCTGCACCGAAACGCGACTCAATTCGCGAATGCCCCTGCCTATCGTGAGAAGGAATACGGGATCTGGCAGAGCTGGACCTGGTCCCAAACCCGTGACGAGGTCGAGGCATTGGCGATCGGGCTTCTCGAGCGCGGGTTGAACGAAGGCGATTTCGTTGCCGTGATCGGCCGCAACCGTCCCTATCTTTACTGGTCGATGATCGCCGCGGAGATGGCCGGAGCAGTGCCGGTACCGCTCTACCAGGACGCCAATGCCGAAGAAATGGCCTATGTGCTCGAACATTGCGGCGCGCGTTTCGTGATTGCGGGCGATCAGGAACAGGTCGACAAGGTCATCGAGGTGCAGGACCAGCTGCCGCAATTCGAGCGGATCATCTATCTCGATCCGCGCGGCCTGCGTAAATACGATCATGGCAGGCTCGATCAATACCAGGCATTGCAGGCGCTGGGACGGGAGAAGCGCGAGAGCCATATCGCCGAACTCGAACGCCGCCAGGCCAGGCTCGATTACGACAGCCGCTGCGTGATGCTCTACACCTCGGGCACGACCGGCAAGCCCAAGGGCGTGGTCCTGTCCAACCGCAACGTGATCGAGACCGCGAAATCCTCGTCGGAATTCGACAATCTGCGCCGCAGCGATGACATCCTCGCCTATCTGCCGATGGCTTGGGTCGGCGATTTCATCTTCTCGGTCGGGCAGGCGATGTGGACCGGCTTTTGCACCAATTGTCCCGAAAGCGCCGACACGATGCAGGTCGATCTGCGCGAGATCGGGCCGACCTATTACTTCGCCCCGCCCCGGGTCTTCGAGACCCAGCTGACCAATGTGATGATCCGCATGGAGGATGCCGGACGGATCAAGAAATGGCTGTTTGACACCTGCATGGCCCATGCCCGCAAGGTCGGCCCCGACATTCTCGACGGCCACCCGGTGGGTCAGTGGGACCGGTTCAAGTACAAGCTCGGCGAGGCGTTCATCTACGGGCCGCTGAAAAACACGCTGGGTTTCAGCCGAGTGCGCGTGGGCTATACTGCGGGGGAGGCGATCGGGCCGGAGATCTTCGATTTCTATCGCTCGCTCGGGATCAACCTCAAGCAGCTCTACGGACAGACCGAGGCGACGGTGTTCATCACCGCGCAGCCCGACGGCGAGGTGCGCAGCGACACGGTCGGGGTGACCTGCCCGGGCGTCGAGCTCAAGATCGCCGAGAATGGCGAGGTGTTCTACCGCTCGCCGGGGGTTTTCGTGGAATATTACAAGAACCCCGAGAGCACCGCCGATACCAAGGATGCCGAAGGCTGGGTCGCGACGGGCGATGCCGGTTTCATCGAGGAGGGCTCGGGACATCTGCGCATCATCGACCGCGCCAAGGATGTCGGGCAGATGGCCGACGGTCGGCTCTTCGCGCCGAAATACGTCGAGAACAAGCTGAAATTCTTCCCCAATATTCTCGAGGCGGTGGTCTTCGGTAATGGGCGGAACGAATGCACCGCCTTCATCAATATCGACCTCACCGCGGTCGGCAACTGGGCGGAGCGCAACAACATCGGCTATGCCTCCTATCAGGAACTGGCGCGCCATCCGCAGGTGATGGACACGATCCAAGACCATGTCGAGGCGGTCAATGAATCGGTGGCCCAGGACGAGATGCTGTCGGGCTGTCAGGTGCATCGTTTCGTGGTGCTTCACAAGGAGCTCGACGCCGATGACGGCGAACTCACCCGCACCCGCAAGGTGCGCCGCAAGATCATCGAGGAGAAATACCACGATATCATCACCGCGCTCTATGACGGCTCCGACAAGATCAGCACCGAGACCGAGGTGACCTATGAGGACGGGCGCAAGGGCAGCATCAGGGCGACCCTGGAAGTGCGCGCCGCCAAGGTCTGGCCGAGTGCTGCGAAGATGGCGGCACAATGAGCGCGACGATGGCGCGCGCGGCGCATTCGGGAGCCTCCGGCGGAGGTATTTTTGACCCAAAGAAGGGAGGCCTGGCATGAAGGATCTTGCCGAGGGCTACACCACGGAAGACGGTCGCCAGATCGGTCCGGTGGTGATGGAGATGAAGAATATCACCCTGCGTTTTGGCGGGGTCGAGGCGATCAAGGATATCTCCTTTGATATCCGCGAGGGCGAGATCCGGGCGATCATCGGGCCGAACGGGGCCGGGAAATCTTCGATGCTGAACGTGATCAGCGGCTTTTACGTGCCCCAGGAGGGCGAAGTCTGGTACAAGGGCAGCCGCCGTCCGGCGATGAAGCCGTATCAGGTCGCCGAACAGGGGATCGCCCGGACCTTTCAGAACATCGCCTTGTTCGAGGGCATGTCGGTGCTCGACAATGTGATGACCGGGCGGCTGACGCAAATGAAGACCGGATTGTTCTGGCAGTCCCTATGGAAGGGCAAGGCCGAGCACGAGGAGGTTGCGAACCGGGAAGTCGCCGAGAGGATCATCGATTTTCTGGAGATCCAGGCGATCCGCAAGACCCCGGTGTCACGGCTTTCCTATGGGTTGAAAAAGCGGGTGGAGCTGGCGCGGGCGCTGGCGGCCGAGCCATCGATCCTGCTGCTGGATGAGCCCATGGCCGGGATGAATGTCGAGGAGAAGGAGGACATGTCCCGCTTCATCCTCGATGTGAATGACGAATTCAGCACCACGATCGCGCTCATCGAGCATGACATGGGGGTGGTCATGGACCTCTCCGACCGGGTCGTGGTGATGGATTACGGCAAGAAGATCGGCGACGGGACACCCGACGAGGTGCGCAACAACCAGGATGTGATCGATGCCTATCTGGGGGTGGCCCATGAGTGAGCTGTTTGACGTCGCCTTGACGTCGGTATCGCGTCGGTATCTGGCAGGGGAGAAATGTGATGCCTGAACAACTGGCCTTTACCATCGAGGTGTTTCTGAACGGGCTGATGGCCGGGGTGCTTTATGCACTGGTGGCGCTGGGTTTCGTGCTGATCTACAAGGCCTCGGGGATCTTCAACTACGCGCAGGGCGTGATGGCGCTGTTCGCGGCGCTGACTCTGGTCGGAATCATCGACGGGCAGGTGCCGTTCAGCCATCTGATCAACGCGATCTTCGGCACCGATGTGCATCACTTCGGCTGGCATGTGAACGCCTTCGTGGCGATCCTGCTGACCATGCTGGTGATGATCGTGCTGGCCTATTGCGTGCAGCGTTTCGTGTTCCGGTATCTGGTCGGACAGGAGCCGATCATCCTGTTCATGGCGACGATTGGACTGGCCTATTTCCTCGAAGGGGTCGGCGACCTGATGTGGGGGTCGGAGATCAAGACGCTCGATGTCGGGCTGCCGCAGGGGATCAATTCCTATATCGACGAGACCACGTTCAACCTGACCGGCTACGGTTTCTTCATCGACAATCTCGACATCATCGCCTCGCTGGTGGCGGCGGTGCTGGTGATCGTGCTGGTGCTGTTCGCGCAATATACCAAGCAGGGCCGCGCCATGCGTGCGGTGGCGGATGACCATCAGGCGGCCCTGTCTGTCGGGGTGTCGCTCAACTTCATCTGGATCCTGGTCTGGTCGCTGGCGGGTTTCGTTGCGCTGGTCGCCGGGATCATGTGGGGCGCCAAGTCGGGCGTCCAGTTTTCGCTGAGCCTGATTGCGCTGAAGGCGCTGCCGGTGCTGATGCTGGGCGGTTTCACCTCGATCCCGGGCGCGATCGTCGGCGGGTTGATCATCGGGGTCGGCGAGAAGCTTTTCGAATTCCTGATCGGCGCGCCCTATCTCGGCGGGGCCACCGAGAACTGGTTCGCCTATATGCTGGCGCTGCTGTTCCTGGTGTTCCGTCCACAGGGTCTGTTCGGGGAGAAGATCATTGAACGGGTTTGAGATGGAACGCGGGCGCATACGATCATCGGGGTGCGTGGGTAGCACCCACCCTGCGGGGCGGAAGACGATAGGGGAGATTGAACATGTTTTATCGTGAGGCGGGCGATTTCAACACGTCCTATGCGCAGGACCAGCAGACCTTTCCGATCCGGTTCGACCGCTATCGTTATTACGCGGTGCTGTTCATCGCGATACTGGTGGTGCCCTTCATCATCAACGATTACTGGGTGAACTCGCTGTTCCTGCCGTTCCTGATCTATGCGATCGCGGCGATCGGGCTCAACATCCTCGTCGGCTATTGCGGGCAGGTCAGCCTCGGCACCGGCGGTTTCATGGCGGTGGGGGCCTATGCCTGCTACAAGCTGATGACCGCGATGCCGGATGTGAGCATGTTCATCCATGTGCTGCTGGCCGGCCTCATCACCGCCGCGGTCGGCGTGCTCTTCGGCCTGCCGTCGCTGCGCATCAAGGGGTTCTACCTGGCGGTGGCGACGTTGGCCGCGCAGTTCTTCCTTGTCTGGCTGTTCAACCGGGTACCTTGGTTCTATAACTACTCCGCCTCCGGGCAGATCAGCGCGCCGGAGCGGGACACGTTCGGCATCCTGATCACGGGCCCCAATACCGAGGCCTGGGCGACCTATCTGTTCTGCCTGATCTTCACCATCGGCTCGGCCCTGGTGGCGCGCAACCTGACCCGTGGCTCCGTGGGGCGCAAGTGGATGGCGATCCGCGACATGGACATCGCCGCGGAGATCATCGGGGTCAATCCGCTGCGTGCCAAGCTCACCGCCTTTGCGGTCTCCTCCTTCTTCATCGGGATTTCGGGAGCGCTGTTCTTTGCGATCTATCTCGGCGCAGTCGAGGTCGGCGAGGCCTTCGGGATCAGCAAGTCGTTCCTGGTGCTGTTCATGGTGATCATCGGCGGGCTCGGTTCGATCTTCGGCTCGTTTGCCGGCGCGGCGTTTCTGGTGTTGCTGCCGGTGGCGCTGAAGATCATCGGGGTGGATTGGCTGGGCTGGCCCACGGACATCGTCGCGCATCTGCAGCTGGTGATCGTCGGCGGGCTGATCATTGTCTTCCTGATCGCCGAACCGCATGGGCTGGCGCAGCTCTGGCGGGTGGCCAAGGAGAAACTGAGATTGTGGCCGTTCCCGCATTAGCGGGTGCGGGGGGCGATGGGTGCGAGCACCCATCCTACGTGAGGGCGGCCGAGGCGTCGTTGAGATTGTGGCCCTTCGCGGATTGGGGAGCGTCACGAGCAAGGGGCGGAACCCCCGCCCGGAGTGAGACAGACCAGGGGTGCTACCCGGCAGTAAAGAGAAACATAAAGGGAGGATATGATGATGAAATACAAATTGGGTACCTTGGCCGTGGCCGGACTGATGGCCGCGAGTCCGGTGATGGCGGATCTGGTCTTTCCGTCGCTGAGCTATCGCACCGGTCCCTATGCGGCGGGCGGCATCCCTTTCGCTGACGGTTATGCGGATTATTTCACCCTGCTCAACGAGCGGGATGGCGGCATCGGCGGTGTGATGACGCAGGTGCCGGAATGCGAGACTGCCTATAACACCGAGAAGGGTGTCGAATGCTATGAATCGCTGAAGGACAGCGGCGGGATTGTCTATCAGCCGCTTTCCACCGGGATCACTTATCAGCTCATTCCCAAGATGACGGCGGATGATATCCCGCTGCATACGATGGGATATGGGCGCACATCGGCGGCGAATGGTGAAGTGTTCAGCCATGTGTTCAATTACCCCGCCAATTACTGGAACGGTGCCTCGGGGGCGGTGAACTACATCCTCGCGCAGAACGACGGCGATATCAGCGGCAAGAAGATCGCGCTGGTCTATCACAATTCGGCCTATGGCAAGGAGCCGATCCGCACCCTGCAGGAGCTGAGCGAGAAACATGGTTTCGAGCTGGCCGAGGTGCCGGTCGATCATCCCGGTCAGGAGCAGAAGTCGCAATGGCTGCAGATCCGCCGCGACAAACCCGATTACGTGATCATGTATGGCTGGGGCGTGATGAACCAGGTGGCGATCCAGGAGGCGGCCAACATCCGTTTCCCGATGGAGAATTTCATCGGCATCTGGTGGTCCGGTTCGGAGAATGACGTGCTCGCGGCGGGCAAGGCGGCGGACGGCTACAAAGCCTTGACCTTCCATGGTGTGGGCGACGATTTCCCGGTGTTCGATGATATCCAGAAATACGTGGTCGAGACCGGCAAGGCCGCCGGTGCGGGCGATCAGATCGGCAGCGTGCTCTATAACCGCGGTCTCTATGCGGCGATGCTGGCGGCCGAGGCGGCCAAGACCGCGCAGGAGATCCACGGCACCAAGGACATCACGCCGACGATGATGCGCGACGGCATGGAGGCGCTGGAGATCACCGAGGAGAAGATGGCCGCGCTCGGCCTGCCCGGCTTCGGCCCCTCCTTCAAGGTGTCCTGCGAGAACCATGGCGGCACCGGTCTTGTCGGGGTCACGCAATGGGATGCGGAGGCCGAGGAATGGAAGCTGATCTCGGATTTCGCCGAGACCGACATGGAGGTGATCCAGCCGCTGATCGATGAGGATTCGCAGGCCTATGCCAGCGAGAACAACATCGAGAAGAATTGCGGCTGAGCCGACACCCTCCGGCCGCCGCGCCTGTGGCGGCCGGGGATCTGAGTATTTATGAAAGGGTGAAGCCCGATGCTGGATGCCGCCAACACCAATGATGCCGCGCTCGACAACCTGCTTGAGGTCAATAATATCGAGGTGATCTACAACCATGTGATCCTGGTGCTGAAGGGGGTGAGCCTGAACGTGCCAAAGGGCGGGATTACCGCCCTGCTCGGCGGCAATGGCGCAGGCAAGACCACGACGCTGAAGGCGATTTCCGGCTTGCTGGCCTCGGAACGCGGCGAGGTGACCAAGGGGTCGATCAAGTATCGCGCCGAGCCGATCCAGCATGCTGATCCGGCCGATACCGTGAAACGCGGCGTCGTGCAGGTGATGGAGGGGCGGCATTGCTTCGAGCATCTGACCATCGAGGAAAACCTGCTGACCGGGGCCTATACGCGCAAAGACGGCAATGCGGCGGTGCAGCGTGATCTCGAGATGGTCTATGAATATTTCCCGCGCCTGCGTGAGCGGCGGCGCAGCCAGGCGGGCTATACCTCGGGTGGAGAGCAGCAGATGTGCGCGATCGGGCGAGCCCTGATGTCGCGGCCCGAGATGATCCTGCTGGATGAGCCGAGCATGGGCCTGGCGCCGCAATTGGTGGAGCAGATCTTCGAGATCGTGAAATCGGTGAACGAACAGGAGGGGGTGACCTTCCTGCTGGCCGAGCAGAATACCAACGTGGCCCTGCGCTTTGCTCATTACGGCTATATCCTGGAATCCGGCCGCGTGGTGATGGACGGCCCTGCAAAGGATCTGCGCGAGAACCAGGATGTGAAGGAATTCTATCTCGGCATGTCCGATGAGGGGCGCAAGAGCTTTCGCGACGTGCGCTCCTACCGACGCCGCAAGCGTTGGTTGAGCTGAGCCCCAAAACCAAGAAACGAGAGTGAACGCCATGTCCGAGCAGAGTTATTTCGACGATCTGGAAATCCGCAGCGATGCGGCGCGCGCCGAGGCTTTGGCAGAGGCGCTGCCGACGCAGATCGCCCGCGCTCAGAGCCTGCCCGGCTATGGCGATCTGCTGGCCGGGGTGGATGCGGCGCGGGTGACGGGGGCAGGGGATCTGGCGGCACTGCCGGTGCTGCGCAAATCGGAGATCGGCAATGCCCAGGCGGCGCGACCGCCTTTCGGTGGTTTCACCACGCGGCCCGTTGACGGGTTCAGCCATGTCTTCCAGTCCCCCGGTCCGATCTATGAGCCTTCGAGCAATGCGCCGGATTGGTGGCGGATGGGGCGGTTCCTGCATGCCGTCGGCATCGGGTCCGGCGATATCGTGCAGAATTGTTTCGGCTATCACCTGACCCCTGCGGGCATGATCTTCGAATCCGGCGCGCAGGCGGTCGGTGCGACGGTATTGCCCGCCGGGACCGGACAGACCGAACTGCAGGTGCTGGCGGCGCGCGATGTCGGCTGTACCGCCTATGCGGGCACGCCGGATTACCTGAAGGTCATTCTGGAGAAGGCCGAGGAGATGGGCATCACCCTGAAGATTGACAAGGCCGCGGTGGGAGGCGGTGCGCTGTTCCCCTCCCTGCGGGAGTATTACGCGGAGCGCGGCATTACCTGTAGGCAATGCTATGCCACTGCCGATCTCGGCAATATCGCCTATGAGAGTGCGGCGATGGAGGGAATGATCGTCGATGAAGGGGTGATCGTCGAGATCGTCACGCCGGGCACCGGTGATCCGGTGGCGCCGGGCGAGGTCGGCGAGGTGGTTGTGACCACGCTCAACATGGATTATCCGCTGATCCGCTTCGCCACCGGCGACCTTTCCGCGGAGATGCCGGGGAAAAGCCCTTGCGGGCGCAGCAACATGCGCATCAAGGGCTGGATGGGCCGCGCTGATCAGACCGCCAAGATCAAGGGCATGTTCGTGCGGCCCGAGCAGGTGGCGGCGCTGGTCGCCCAGCACACGGAGATCCGCCGCGCCCGGGTGATCGCCCGGCGCAGCGGCGAGCAGGACAGCATGCTGGTACGGATCGAAAGCCCCGGCGGCGATGCGCAGGCCTATGCGCAATCGGTGGCGCAGCTGCTGAAACTCAAGGGCGAGGTCGAGATCGTCGCGCCGGGCAGCCTGCCCAATGACGGGCTGGTCATCGAGGATCAGCGAAGCTACGACTGACGTCGCTTCCCTGTTCGCACGCATGCGCTTCTTCGGGTGATAAATACCTCCGCCGGAGGCTCCCGCCAGATGCGGCAATCACGAACGTCCGCGGGCAGCGCAGGGGCTGGCAATCCCGAGTGAAATGGTCGAAATAGAGCCATGAGCGCGAATATTTCAGACATGCCCGAAACCGCGAGACCGCGCAGCCGTGACGGGCTGCGCCTGCTTGCCATCGCCGCGATCCTTGTGGCCTGCTTCTGTGCCCTCCCGATGCTGGCGGTGCTGCTCGCGGCGATCAGCGGCGGCACCGATACCGTACAGCATCTGCTCGACACGGTGCTGCTGCGCTATACCGGCACGACGCTGTTGCTGGTAGCGCTGGTTTCGACCGGGACTTTCATGATCGGCGTCGGCGCCGCTTGGCTGGTCACGATGACCCGGTTTCCCGGCGCCCGGATGCTGGAGATCGCGCTGGTGCTGCCGCTGGCCTTTCCGGCCTATGTGCTGGCCTATGCCTATACCCATGTGCTGGATCATCCCGGTATCGTGCAGGCCACACTGCGCGATGTGACCGGCTGGGGGCCGCGCGACTACTGGTTTCCGGAGATCCGCTCGGTCAGCGGCGCCGCCGCGATGCTGGTTCTGGTGCTCTATCCTTATGTCTACCTGCTGGCGCGAGCGGCCTTCCTGCAGCAGAGCGGCACGACGTTCCTGGCGGCACGGGCGCTCGGCTCCAGCGCCTGGGGGGCGTTTCTCAAGGTCAGCCTGCCGCTGGCGCGGCCTGCCATCGCCGGGGGTGTGCTCCTGGCGGTGATGGAGACCATCGCCGATTTCGGCACGGTCGCCTATTTCAGCGTCCAGACCTTTGCCACCGGCATCTATACGAGCTGGTTCACCCTCTTCGACCGGGCCGGGGCGGCGCAGTTGGCGCTTTGCCTGCTGAGCTTCGCGCTGCTGCTGGCGATGCTCGAACGGGTGCAGCGGGGCCGGGCGAAATACCACGATCCGACACGGCGCGCGCAGCGCCTGCCGCCCGCCGAACTCCGGGGCTGGAAGGCCGCCGCAGCGATGACGCTCTGCGGCATCCCGGTGCTGTTCGGCGCCGTGCTGCCGGTGATCGTGCTTCTGTTCATGGGCATCGGCTCGGATCAGGACCTGCTGTCGCCGCGCTACCTCGGCTTCATCCGCAATTCGGTCACCCTGGCAGGGGTGGCGGCGGCGCTGACGGTGCTGGCGGCGATCAGCGTCGGGTTCTTCCGGCGGCTGAAGCCCGGGCGCCTGTCGAGCGGTGCGGCCTATGTGGCGCGGCTCGGCTATGCGGTGCCGGGCGGGGTGATCGCGGTCGGGCTACTGGTGCCTTTCGCCGCCTTTGACAACGCGCTCGACGCCTGGATGCGCGCGACATTCGATATCTCGACCGGGTTGCTGATCACCGGGTCGATCTGGCTGCTGGTACTGGCCTATCTGGTGCGTTTCCTCGCCGCGGCGCTCGGCGCCTATGAAGGCGGGCAGTCCATGGTTCATGCCAATATGGACGCCGCCGCGCGCTCGCTCGGGCAGACGCCGATCGGCACCCTGCGGCGGGTGCATCTGCCGATCCTCGCGCCGAGCCTCTTGACGGCGCTGCTGATCGTCTTCGTGGATGTGATGAAGGAGCTGCCCGCGACGCTGATCATGCGGCCCTTCAATTATGACACGCTCGCGGTGCAGGCTTACCGTCTGGCCAGCGATGAGCGGCTGGACGGGGCAGCGGTGCCGAGCCTGGTGATCGTGGCGATGGGCCTGCTGCCGGTGATCCTGATCTGCCGTCAGGTCGGGCGGCAGCGCTAGGCGATTTGCGAAAATGGTGAGCGGGCATGAAAAAGGCGGACCGTCTGGCCCGCCTTTCGCTCAGGTGGGGCCGACGCCGGGGCGACGGCCGATAGGATCACTTCCAGCCGACGCTGTCGAAGATCTTCTGCGCGGTGGGAATGTTCTCGGCAACCTCTGCAAGATTGACGCTGTCGGCCTTGAATTCACCGAGGTTCTTCACCGACTCGGCCAGTTCCGCACCCTCTACGGTGGGGAATTCGTCATTGCCGGCGGAGAAATATTTCTGTGCCGAATCCGAGGCGAGATATTCCAGGAACTTGACCGCGTTTTCCTTGTTCGGTGCATGCGCCGCGACGCCGCCGCCGGAGAGGTTCATATGCGCGCCGTTGCCGTCCTGGTCGGGCCAGACCCAGCCGATCTTGTCGATGTCCTTGCTGACGCCGTCAACGTCGATGCGATTGGCGCGGGCAAAGTAATAGGAATTCGACACGGCGATGTCGCACTCACCCGAGACGATGCCGCGCAGCTGGTCGGTGTCGCCGCCCTGCGGATCGCGCGCCATGTTGGCAACCACGCCCTTGGCCCATTCGGTGGCCTTTTCCTCGCCCTCATGGGTCACGATGGCGGCGAGCAGGGTCTGATTGTATTCGTTGGAGGAGGAGCGGATGCAGACCTGACCCTTGTAGGCTGGATCGGCGAGCTCGAGATAGGTCTGCGGCGGTGTGTCGACCGCGTCCTTGTTGTAGAAGATGATCCGCGAGCGCTGGGAGAAGCCGAACCACTGGTTGTCGTCGTCCTGCAGGTTGGCGGGGATGCGCTCTTCGAGCAGCTCGCTGTCGATGCTCTGCAGCAGTTCCATATCCTCGGCACGCTTGAGGCGGCTGGTGTCCACGGTCAGCAGCACGTCGGCGGGGGAATTGGCGCCCTCGGCCTGCATCCGGGCCAGCAGCTCGTCGGCCTTGCCTTCGATGCGGTTGATGGTGATGCCGGTCTGTTCGGTGAAATCGGAATAGAGCCGCTCGTCGGTGTCGTAATGGCGCGATGAATAGAGGTTCAGCTCACCCTCGGCGAGCGCCGGAAGGCCGGACGCAAGCAGGGCGATCGCGGCGGTGGAAGTCTTGAAAAGGGTCATAATCTAATCCCGATTTGGTTGCAGTGTTATCTGACTAAAACCGTAAGAAACAGATTCGACCTGCCTTCGCAAGGCATCCTGAGTAACTTTGTTAGGATTGGCGCCCCGCCGCGCGCCCGGCGGCGGAGCAGGCAGGTCAGCCCTGCGATTCCAGCTTGTCCTGGGTCTTGTTCTCAAAATCCGAGGCGTCATGCCGCTCGTGCAGTTGCATCGAAAGATCGTCGCCGAAGTTCCGGTTGACCATACGACCGCGGGTCACGGCGTCGCGCGCATCGATCACCTTGGCCCATCGCGTGACGTGTTCATAGGTCGTCACATCGAGGAATTCCGCAGCATTATAGAGCCGTCCGAGTGCCAGCTGGCCATACCATGCCCAGCTCGCGATATCGGCGATGGAATATTCTCCGGCGAGGTACTCGTCCTGTGCCAAGCGGCGGTCGAGCACGTCGAGCTGGCGCTTGGTCTCCATCGCGAAACGGTTGATCGGGTATTCATATTTTTCCGGCGCATAGGCGTAGAAATGGCCGAAACCGCCGCCGAGATAGGGGGCGCTGCCCATCTGCCAGAACAGCCAGGAGAGCGCTTCGGTCCGTGCAGCGGCTTCCTTCGGCAGGAAGGCGTCGAATTTCTCCGCCAGATAGAGCAGGATCGCGCCGGATTCGAAAACCCGCTGTGGCGTGTCGCCGGAGCGGTCCATCAGCGCGGGGATCTTGGAATTCGGGTTCACCTCGACGAAACCGGAAGAAAACTGGTCCCCCTCCGAAATATCGATCAGCCAGGCATCATATTCCGCGCCCTCATGGCCAGCGGCGAGCAGCTCCTCGAGCATCACCGTCGCCTTGACCCCGTTCGGGGTGGCCAGCGAATAGAGCTGCAGCGGGTGCTTGCCGACCGGAAGTTCCTTGTCATGGGTCGGCCCGGCAATGGGTCGGTTGATGCTGGCGAACTTTCCGCCGCTTTCGGCATCCCAGCGCCAGACTTTTGGCGGCGTATAGTCGATATTGTCACTCATGCGATATCCTCACTTTGCGGGCCATCGGCGCGAGGCCGGTCGGGTCTGCAGGTAAGGTGGCCGCCTGCGCAGGCAAGGACCAGCGCAAAAACTGCCTTGTCGCGATTCCGTGAGGTGAAGGGGAACGGCGCGGATGCGTCTGCACGGCGCATGTCCTTCTCCCAAATGCAAAAGGCTGCCCGGATGGACAGCCTTTGACATCAATTTGTAATGCGGTTCAGCCCTGGCGAGCCTTGAACCGACGCTGCGTCTTGTTGATTACATAGACGCGGCCCTTGCGACGCACAACACGGCAGTCGCGGTGCCGATTCTTGAGCGAGCGGAGCGAATTGCGAACCTTCATGGTCGTCTCCTAAGTCTTCTCAGTTCGGCGCGCGGACCAGCGCCGGGGTTGCGGGCGACCCGGCAGGAGCCGGGCCAGTGAAACAGGTGGTGGGCGATACTGGGATCGAACCAGTGACCCCTTCGATGTCAACGAAGTGCTCTACCGCTGAGCTAATCACCCCCTATGTAACGCGATTCTCTTTGCCTCATTCAGAAAACGAGGCGCGAAATCCGCGCCGGTTTGGGTGCTATAAAAGGAGTCGCCGGCATGATCAAGGGCTTTTGGCTTTCTTTGAACATGCGCTATGTAAGTTATGTCGACAGTGACCCGAAAGGTAGGGGGACACATATGCCCAAGACGGCGTTTGAAGTACTGCATCCGGACCGGAGCCGGTCCTGTGTGGTGTTTGCCTCGCCGCATTCGGGGCGCGATTATCCCTGGTCCTTCCTGCGCGCCTCGGTGCTGGATGAACATACGATACGCTCGTCCGAGGATGCTTTTGTCGATCTGCTCTTCGATTGCGCGCCGAAATTCGGAGCGACCTTTATCAAGGCCGGCGCGCCGCGCGCCTATGTGGATCTCAACCGTGCAAGCGACGAACTCGACCCGGCTTTGATCGAAGGGGTTCGGCGTCAGGGTCACAATCCGCGCGTCGCTTCCGGGCTCGGCGTGATTCCCCGGGTGGTGGCCAACGGTCGGGCGATCTATCGCGGCAAGATGTCGCTGCACGAGGCGCAGCACCGGATCGCCACCTATTGGCGCCCCTATCATGAGATGGTGCAGCGGCTGCTGAGCGCGGCCTATCGTCGGCACGGCCAGGCGGTGCTGCTCGATTGCCATTCGATGCCGCATGAGGCGATGGACGGGGTGATGCGCACGGGGATGCGCCGTCCCGACGTGGTGCTCGGCGATCGTTTCGGCACCGCGGCGAGCGCCGATGTGATGGACCGGATCGAGGACGCGTTCAGGGGCGCGGGATTCGTCGTGGCCCGCAACGCGCCCTTCGCCGGGGCCTATATCACCCAGGCCTACGGACGCCCCTCGCGCGATCAGCATGCGGTGCAGATCGAGATCGACCGCGCGCTTTACATGAACGAGGCGCTGGTGCGTCCGAACGGCGATTTCGAAGCGGTGCAGGAGGCGCTGCGCGGAGTCGTGGCCCAGCTTGCCCGGATCGGCGAGGACCGGGTGAAACTGGCCGCGGAATAGGCTAGCGCAGCGCGCGGCCCTTGCGGATGGCATCGCTGCCGAAACGCGCGCGGATCAAGTCAGTGGCACGCTCGGCGCGGCTGCGCTGCACGGCCTCCGGATCCAGCAGATCGCCTACCAGATCGGCACCGTCACCGGCACTCAGATCCGAAATCCCGCAGCCAAGCAGCCGGTAGGGGCCGGGATCTTCGAGCTGATCGAAGAGTGCCCGGGCGCTGCGATAGATCCGGTCGGCGAGCTGGGTCGGGTCATGTAGCGAAATCCGCCGGGTCAGCAGTCTGAAATCACCGCGCTTCAGTTTCAGCGTGACGATCCGCCCGGCCAGCCCCTTGGCCTTGGCCCGGTCGGCGACTTTCTCGGCCATGCGCCAGAGATGCCCGTCGAGGATTTCGGGATCGCTGGTGTCGTCATGGAAGGTCGTCTCGTTGGAGATCGACTTGATCGGCTCATGGGCGCTGACCCTGCGGTGGTCCTGCCCCCGCGCCAGATGCCAGAGCCGCTCGCCCATGCCGCCGAACCGGGCGATCAGGTCGATCTTCTCCCAGCGCAGCAGATCCGCAAAGGTACGGATCCCGGCCCTCTCCAGCGCCCTTTGCGTGCTCGCCCCGACCCCCCAGATCAGCCCGACCGGCCGCTCGCGCAGGAAATCCACGGTCTCCGCTTTCCCGATCACCGAGAACCCATGCGGCTTGTCGAGATCCGAGGCAAGTTTGGCGAGGAACTTGTTGTGGCTGAGCCCGATCGAGCCGGTAAGCCCAAGCTCGCGCTTCATCCGCCGGACCAGCCGGGCCAGCATCACCGCGGGCGGATGGCCGTGCAGCCGCGTGGTGCCGGTCATGTCGAGAAAGGCCTCATCCAGCGACAGGGGTTGCAGCGCCGGGGTCAGCTCCTCCATCATCGCGCGGATGGCGCGCGACGCTTCGACATAGGCCTCCATGCGCGGCTTGATGATCACCGCTTCGGGGCAGAGCTTCAGCGCCTGGAACATCGGCATCGCCGAGCGGACGCCGCGAATCCGCGCGATGTAGCAGGCGGTGGCCACCACCCCGCGCCGCCCGCCGCCGATGATCAACGGCTTGCCCTCAAGCTCGGGATTGTCGCGTTTTTCCACCGAGGCGTAAAAGGCATCGCAATCCATATGGGCAATGGTTAGATCGAACAATTCCGGATGATCGAGGAGTCGCGGCGACCCGCAAGCCGGGCAGCGCCGCGCCGCGGGGGTCTCGGATAGGCAGTCACGGCACAGGGCGGGCATGGTTGTACACTCTTGCGATGGTATGCCAGTCTAATGCAGTCAGGAGCGATTGAACATGGATTACGAAGGGGCCAAGCTGGCGCTTTACCTCGGGCCGAAGCTGGCGGTGATCCTGCGGGATACGGACCCTGCGCTGCCCTTTCCGGACCATTGGGACCTGCCCGGCGGCGGCCGCGAGGGTGAGGAGGCGCCGCTGACCTGCGCGCTGCGGGAATGTCGCGAGGAACTCGGCCTGGACGTGCCGCCGGAAGCGGTGATCTGGGGGCGCCGGTTCGACGAGAACGGTCAGGGCAAGTATTTCTACGTCGCCCATCTGGCCGCCGATGCGGCCGAGCAGGTCGTCTTCGGCAACGAGGGGCAGCGCTGGGCGCTGATGGACGAGACCGCATTCCTTTCCCATCCCCGGGCGGTACCGGCGTTTCAATCCCGGCTCAGAACCTATCTGGCGGAGCGTGATGCGGCGGAAATGTCAAGGAAATGCCCCCCCGCCTGCGTGAGCGGGGGGAGGTGACGAACCTCAGGAAGACCAGCTCGTCGGGGAGTATCACCTGCTTCCAGACTAGCAAAAAAGCGGCTCCGCCGATAGGACGGATTGCGACAGCCCGCCCCGGCGGGGCACCTGTTGCCGATGCATCACACCTGTGGCCGTCCAGCGCCCCTGCTTCACCCTTGCGAAAATACTCCCGCCGGAGGCAGCGCCGTCGCGCCGCGCACTCAGCTTCCGGCGATCTCTGCCAGAACGGCCTGCGCGGCGGCGGCCGGATCGGTGGCCTGCCAGATCGGCCGTCCGACGACGATATGATCGGCCCCGTCGCCGATCGCCTGACCCGGCGTCGCGATGCGCTTCTGATCGCCCGGTGCGGTACCCGCGGGGCGTACGCCCGGCGTCACGATCAGCCGCCCCTTCGCCTCGCTGAGCCCGCGGATCGCCGCCGCCTCGCGGGGCGAGGAAATCACCCCGTCGGCTCCGGCCTCGAAAGCGCGGGCGGCGCGGCTCATCACCAGCTCGTCAAGCGCGCCTTCCCGGATCAGGGCCGCGTCGAGATCGGCCCGGTCGAGCGAGGTAAGGATGGTCACGGCAAGGATCTTCAGTCCGCTTCCGGCCGCGCCTTCCTTGGCGGCGCGCACCACATGCGGGTCGCCATGTACCGTGAGGAAATCGAGATCGAATTGGGCCAGTCCGCGCACGGCGGCCTCTATCGTGGCGCTGATGTCAAAGAGCTTCATGTCAAGGAAGATGCGCTTGCCCTGTTCCTGCTTGAGCTCGTTGGCCAAAGCCAGCCCGCCCCCGGTCAACATGCCGAGCCCGATCTTGTAGAACCCGACGGTATCGCCGAGCTGCTTGGCGAGTTCGAGCCCGGCGAGCGCGTTGGGAACATCGAGAGCGACGATCAGTCGGTCATCGGACAGGGTCTTGGCAGGGGCAGCTGACATGGGTGGGGCTCCGGTGGGTTTCGAGACGGCACCGCCTTACGCCGCCCCGCGCGGCCTGTCCACTTGCATTGTCGAGCGGGATATCAGCGCGCTCCCCGAAAATTTGCGAAAAAAGCCCGGAAAGCGCCTTGGCGCGATCCGGGCAAGTAACAGAGACATGCAGGCAGGCAAACATCTCTGGGGATGCGGAACGCCGCGCCGGGACAGTCGGCACGAAACTGGGTTCCGCCTCATTCCGCGCGGCAGGCAGGCACCGCGCCGGAAACTCTAGGCTGCGCGGTTGCCGGGCAGCTCTACCAGCTTTTCAAGCCAGCGGATCGGATCGAAAAGCTGCCGACCGGCACGCTGGGCAGGGGCAGGGCGGGCAATCCGCGATTGCAGCCCCGTCTCGGCGGCAGCGCTACGCAGCGCCTGCCGGTGCAGCCCTGCGGCGGCATCTTCGAAAGACATGGTGATCGGAGCATCAATCGCGCAGGCATATCTGCGCGGCCTGTCGCCATGGTGCAGCGTGACCAGAGATTCGAAACATTGATTGGCCGCGTTATAAGTGACATCGGTCATCTGGACGGGACGTGTATGCATCAATTCCACCTCGTGACAAAGCGCGATCCAGGATCGGCAATTTACGATTTCTGCGTCGTTCTGAATAATAAACGCCAGGTGTGACGGAAAAGTTTCAATCGCAATCAGTCACCTGTGGATGAAATATTTTTAATAAACATTACCATATACTTACATTAAATGCAGATCCCGGTCCGACAGCATGAATAGGACTCCCGACATTGTGGAGAAGCCTCGTGCGGCCGGAGAAGATATGCAGGGAGCCATCTCGAAAACCGGTGCCTTTTCAATGGTTGGAAGACTTGAATCGCCCGCCGCCCTGCCCAAATTGAACCCGAGGCCCACAAGCTGACGTGCCGCATGACGGGCGCAGCACAGAGGGGCGCTTTTGTAAAAGGAGAGAACCATGGACTTGAGCAAGTTCACGGAAAGATCGCGCGGCTTCATTCAGGCGGCGCAGACCATCGCAGCACGGGCGAGCCATCAGAGGCTCGCTCCCGAGCATATTCTGAAAGCATTGATGGACGATGATCAGGGGTTGGCGAGCAACCTGATCGCGGCGTCGGGCGGACAGCCCGAGCGGGTCGTGGAAGCACTGACGCTGGCCCTCGGCAAGATGCCGAAGGTGAGCGGCGACGCGGCCCAGGTCTATCTCGACAATAACACCACCAAGGTGCTGGCCGAGGCCGAAGCTCTGGCCAAGAAGGCCGGTGACAGCTTCGTCCCGGTGGAGCGCATCCTCATGGCGCTCTGCATGGTCAAATCCGCCGCCAAGACCGCGCTCGAGGCGGGCAATGTCACCGCGCAGGGGCTGAACGGTGCCATCAATGACGTGCGCAAGGGCCGCACGGCCGACACGGCCAATGCCGAGGACGGTTATGATGCGCTGAAGAAATACGCGCTCGACCTGACCGAACGTGCCCGCGAGGGCAAGATCGACCCGATCATCGGCCGGGACGAGGAAATCCGCCGCGCCATGCAGGTGCTGAGCCGCCGCACCAAGAACAACCCCGTGCTGATCGGTGAGCCGGGCGTCGGCAAGACCGCGATCGCGGAGGGGCTGGCCCTGCGCATCGTCGATGGCGATGTGCCGGAATCCCTGCGCAACAAGCAATTGCTGGCGCTCGACATGGGCGCGCTGATCGCCGGGGCGAAATATCGCGGCGAATTCGAAGAGCGGCTGAAGGCGGTGCTGACCGAAGTGACCGAGGCCGCCGGTGAGGTGATCCTGTTCATCGACGAGATGCACACGCTGGTCGGTGCGGGCAAGGCCGATGGCGCGATGGATGCGGCCAACCTGATCAAACCGGCTCTGGCGCGCGGTGAGCTGCATTGCGTCGGGGCCACGACGCTCGACGAATACCGCAAATATGTCGAAAAGGACGCGGCATTGGCACGGCGTTTCCAGCCGGTCATGGTGCTGGAGCCGACGGTGGAGGATACCGTTTCGATCCTGCGCGGCATCAAGGAGAAATACGAGCTGCACCACGGCGTGCGGATCAGCGATTCCGCGCTCGTAGCGGCGGCGACTCTTTCGCATCGCTATATCACCGACCGGTTCCTGCCCGACAAGGCAATCGACCTCGTTGACGAGGCCGCGAGCCGTCTGCGCATGGAGGTCGACAGCAAGCCCGAGGAGCTCGACGCGCTCGACCGCCAGATCCTGCAATTGCAGATCGAGGCCGAGGCTCTGAAGAAAGAGGACGACGCGGCCAGCAAGGACCGGCTCGACAGGCTTGAAAAAGAACTGGCGGACCTGCAGGAGAAGGCGGACAGCATGTCGGCGCAATGGCAGGGCGAGCGCGACAAGCTGGAAGGCGCGCGCAACCTCAAGGCCAAGCTCGACCATGCGCGTGCCGAGCTCGACATCGCGAAGCGCGAGGGCGATCTGGCCAAGGCCGGGGAGCTTTCCTATGGCGTCATACCGCAGCTTGAGCGCGAGCTCGGTGAAGTCGAGGAGAGCGAGACCGAAATGATGGTCGAGGAAGCGGTGCGCCCCGACCAGATCGCCAGCGTTGTCGAGCGCTGGACCGGGATCCCGGCGGGCCGGATGCTGGAGGGCGAGCGCGACAAGCTGCTGCGCATGGAAGATCAGCTGCACAACCGGGTGATCGGTCAGGAAACCGCGGTGCGGGCCGTCGCCAACGCGGTACGCCGCGCGCGTGCCGGGCTCAACGACGAGAACCGTCCGCTCGGCTCGTTCCTGTTCCTCGGCCCGACCGGCGTCGGCAAGACCGAGCTGACCAAGGCGGTGGCGGAGTTCCTGTTCGATGACGAACACGCGATGGTGCGGATCGACATGAGCGAATTCATGGAGAAACACAGCGTCGCGCGACTGATCGGTGCGCCTCCGGGTTATGTCGGCTATGATGAGGGCGGGGTGCTGACCGAGGCGGTGCGCCGTCGGCCCTATCAGGTGATCCTGTTCGACGAAGTCGAAAAGGCCCATCCGGATGTGTTCAACGTCCTGTTGCAGGTGCTCGATGACGGCGTGCTGACCGATGGTCAGGGCCGCACCGTGGACTTCAAGCAGACGCTGATCGTGCTGACCTCGAACCTCGGGGCGCAGGCGCTCAGCCAGCTGCCCGACGGCGGCGACATGGCCGCGGCGCGCCGCGACGTGATGGATGCGGTGCGGGCCCATTTCCGCCCCGAATTCCTCAACCGTCTGGACGAGACCATCATCTTCGACAGGCTCGACCGGGCGGATATGGATGGCATCGTCGAAATCCAGCTGTCGCGGCTGCTCAAGCGCCTCGCGACCCGCAAGATCGCGCTCGAGCTTGACGAGGGAGCAAGGAAATGGCTCGCCGACGAAGGTTACGACCCGGTCTTCGGCGCCCGGCCGCTCAAGCGGGTAATCCAGCGCAGCCTGCAGAACCCGCTGGCTGAGATGCTGCTCGCGGGCGATGTGAAGGACGGCGAGACCGTGACTGTCACCGCCGGGGCCGACGGGCTGATCATCGGTGACCATCTGGCAGCCAGCAACCGTCCCAAACCGGACGAAGCGACGCTGCATTGAAGCCAGACCTCAATGCGACCGTGCCGGGGGAAACTCCGGCCCGACCTGGGACAGGGTCGCAGGAAGCCGCGCGTATCGCCAACCGGGCGCGATTCCGTACGGTGCGTAAATGTATGGCGGGAAAAACTGGCTGGGGTGGTAGGATTCGAACCTACGATACACGGTACCAAAAACCGATGCCTTACCGCTTGGCTACACCCCAACTTGAGCCGCTAATTAGTCGGATGGCGCGGCGGGTGCAAGACCTGTTTTGCTAAAAAATTCCGGCGCGCTCCAGCGTGAGCGTAAAACAAGCAGGGCGGTCCGAAGGTAGCCGGACCGCCTCGCCCTCAGGTGACCGTGCACCCCTTTCCGCTCGCCGGAATGCGGCGCAAACCGCACCGCACCGGCTACGACGCCGTCAGTCCTGACAAGCCACCAGAATGGCGCCGCTGCGGCTCCCGGCTTCGACCGCCTCATGGGCCATGGCCGTGTCGGCAAGCGCATAGCGTGCCTGCACGGGGCAGGTCAGCGCACCTGCCGACAAGGCGTCATGCAAGCGGTCGATCGCCGCGTTCCGCGGCGCTTCCGCCAGCAGATAGATCAGTAGCAAATCCAGCGTAACGGCTTTGAACATCAGCGGATAGAACGGCAATACGGGCTGCATCTCCCGCGCTGAACCATAGGCCGCGATCCGGCCGTTCGGCGCGATGAGCGCCGTATCGCTCTCGACGTTACGGCCGAACTCGACCTCGACGATCTGATCCACCGGCCGCCCGCCGCTCGCTGCCAGAACCCGATCCACAAGATCCGGAGCGCCATGATCGCAGACCGCGTCGGCACCCGCTGACAGGACCCTTTCATGATCGCGGGGGCTGCAGGACGCGATGACCCGCGCGCCGCCCCATTTGGCGAGTTGCACCGCCAGATAGCCGACGGTCCCGCCGCCGCCCTGCACGAGCACGGTCTGTCCACCGACGTCGCCGCCGCCGAAAACCGCGTGGCAGGCGGTCAGGCCGGGAATTCCCAGGCTGGCCCCGGTCTCGAAACCGACCTGATCGGGCAGTCGGACCGCCTGTACGGCAGGCAGCGTGATATATTGCGCGGCACTGCCGAAGGCACGCTGCCATTGTCCGTTCCAGATCCAGACGCGCTGACCGATCCGGGCGGGATCGACCCCGGCGCCAACCGCGTCGATCTCTCCCGCGCCATCGCTATGCGGAACGATTCTGGGATAGGGCGGCTTGCTGACACCGGGACGCCCCCCGGCGCGGGCCTTGACGTCGGAAGGGTTGACCCCTGAATAAACCAGCCGCACACGCACCTCACCGGCCTGCGGCTCCGGCGTTTCGATCTCACCCAGGGTCAGCACATCCCGTGCCGCGCCGAAATCTTGATAGCTGATGGCCTGCATTCTTCTTCCCCCTTGAGCCGTTTCGCCTGCGCGCGCCAATCTCGGACAAAGCGCTCCGGGATGCAAAGGGCTTCTTTATGCCAAAAATACTCAAGAACCGACCGATGCAACCATGAAGAACCTGGCGTCCAGGCGCGGAAGGCGTCAGTCGCGCAGCTCGTCGGGCGCCACGCCCCAGAGCCGCGCCTTTGGCGCCCAGCCCTTGAAACCGCCGGAGCGCAGCAGGCACCATTCCGGCTCGCATTCGCCGAGCCGCGCCACCACCCCGGCCTCGAGTGCGGCCATCACCGGGGCGCGCGGATCGGGGCGGGCGAGCAACGGCAGCATGTCCTGTTCCACCAGCACCGTGCGGGTGCCGGACAGCAGCGAATAATGCACCCAGCCGCCCATGCCGTCGCGATCCTCGACACGGCGCCAGTGGCCGTGCTCGGCGGTGATCCGCAGCGGCATGTCACGGCGCTTGAACACCCAGTCGATGCGGTGGCTGAGCGACGGGCCGCGGCGCACATTGCCCTCCGAGGCCTTCATCGAGACGAAACGCGGTACCGGCAGGTTGGTAACCGCGCCGATGCGCGCGCTGCTCTCCGCCGCCGCGGGCGATCCGGCGAAGATGAGCGTTGCGGCGAGCCCCGCCGCGATGCCCAGGGCGATGCCGAAATGTCTGCGGGTTTTCATGACGCTGCCTGCACTGACGTTGCTCGGGACGTTCTATTGTTTTGCGCATTTTGCAGCAAGGGTTCTTGTGCCTCGTCGCCGCTTGGCCCACGATGCACGTCAACAGGTTGCAGGCCAAGTGCGGGAGAGCAGAGATGTCAAAGAAGCGGCTGAGTGTTGTAGTCACGCGACGGTTGCCCGATGCGGTGGAGACCCGGCTGTCGGAATTGTTCCACGTCACCCTGCGCGATGACGACAAACCGATGAGCCGCAGCGAGCTTGCCACGGCGATGAAATCCGCCGACGTGCTGGTGCCGACGGTCACCGACGAGATCGACGCGGCGCTGATCAGCCAGGCCGGGGACCGTTTGAAGCTGATCGCCAATTACGGCGCCGGGGTCGATCATATCGATGTCGCCACGGCACGTCAGCGCGGCGTGCTGGTCAGCAACACGCCCGGCGTACTGACCGAGGATACCGCGGACATGACGATGGCGCTGATCCTGGCGGTGACGCGGCGCATGTCCGAGGGCATGGCGGTGATGCAATCGGGCAATTGGCAGGGCTGGGCCCCGACCGCCCTGCTCGGCGGGCGGGTCGGCGGGCGGCGTCTCGGGATTCTCGGCATGGGACGGATCGGCCAGGCCGTGGCGCGCCGGGCCCAGGCGTTCGGCATGCAGGTACATTATCACAATCGGCGCCGGTTACATGGCGATATCGAGAAATCGCTCGACGCGACCTATTGGGAAAGTCTCGACCAGATGGTCGCCCGGATGGACGTGATCAGCATCAATTGCCCGCATACGCCGAGCACCTTCCACCTGATGAACGCCCGGCGCCTGAAGCTGATGAAGCCGGATGCGGTGATCATCAATACCTCGCGGGGCGAGGTGATTGACGAGAATGCGCTGACCCGCATGCTGCGCGCCGGAGAGATCAAGGGCGCCGGGCTCGACGTCTACGAGAATGCCACCAGCATCAATCCGCGGTTGAAAGAGCTGGAGAACGTCGTTCTGCTGCCGCATATGGGGTCGGCGACCCTGGAGGGGCGGCTCGAGATGGGCGAGAAGGTGCTGATCAACATCAAGACCTTCGATGACGGCCACCGCCCGCCCGACCAGGTGGTCCCCGCGATGCTCTGAGGCCTGCGGAGATATTTTTGGGAATGAGGGGCGCTGCCCCTCAAGCTCCCCGAGGTATTTTCGGTCAGAAGAAACGGGGCCGCGCCCCTGTCGCCGCGATCGGCGGGCGCAAAGGCTCAAAAGGGCCATTGCATCGACCTGGAAATGGCGGCAATCATTTGTGCAGACAAATGGGAGGCCGCAATGGTTCAGGCGACAGATCTGCCGCGCAACGAAGACGGGATTGCCGAGGCTTTGGCGGTGCTGCAGCAGCAATTCGGGGATCGGTGCCAGACCGGGCAGGCGATCCGTGAGCAGCACGGCCACACCACGACCTGGATCAAAAACCAGAGCCCCGATGCGGTGATCTTTGCGCGTTCCACAGACGAAGTCGCGCAGATCGTCAAAATCTGCGCTGCGCATAAAGTGCCGGTAATCGCTTTCGGTACCGGGTCTTCGCTCGAGGGGCATGTGAACGCGCCTGCGGGCGGGATTTCGGTCGATTTGAGTCAGATGGATGCTGTGTTGGCGGTGAATGCCGGGGATCTTGATTGCCGGGTGCAGCCCGGGGTGACCCGTGAGGCGCTCAATACCTATCTGCGCGATCAGGGTCTGTTCTTTCCAATCGATCCGGGCGCCAATGCCTCGCTTGGCGGCATGGCCTCGACCCGCGCGTCGGGCACCAACGCGGTGCGCTACGGCACGATGAAGGACAATGTGTTGAGCCTTGAGGTGGTGATGGCCGACGGGACGGTGATCCGCACCGGGCAGCGCGCGCGCAAGTCTTCCGCCGGGTATGACCTGACCCGGCTGATGGTGGGCGCCGAGGGCACCCTCGGGATCATCACCGAAATCACCCTGAAACTGCAGGGCATTCCCGAGGCGAGCTCTTCGGCGCGCTGCTCTTTCCCGAGCGTCGATGCGGCCTGCCGGACGGTGATGAATGTCGTGCAATACGGGCTTCCCGTGGCGCGGATCGAATTGCTGGATGCGCAGACGGTGGGCGCGGTGAACGCCTATTCCAAGCTCGACCTGCCGGAAACGCCGATGCTGCTGGTCGAATTCCACGGCACCGAGGCCGGGGTGGCCGAGCAGGCCGAGGTGTTCGGCATGCTGGCGGAGGAACATGGCGGCACCGGCTTTGTCGCGACCAGCACCGCGGAGGAGCGGAACAAGCTCTGGCAGGCACGGCATGACGCCTATTGGGCGACGTTGCAGCTGCGCCCCGGCGCCAAGGGCATCTCGACGGATGTCTGCGTGCCGATCTCGAAACTGGCCGAGGCGGTGGGAGCGGCGCAGGCGCGGCTGGCCGAGCTTGGCTTCATCGCGCCGATCGTCGGTCACGCCGGGGATGGCAATTTCCATGCCTTGTTGCTGGTCGATCCCGACAGCGCCGAAGAGCAGGAAAAGGCCAATGACTTCGTCGGCTGGCTCAACGATCTGGCGATCTCGCTGGAAGGGACCTGCACCGGCGAGCATGGCATCGGGCAGGGCAAGAAACCCTATCTGCTGAAAGAGCTGGGTGTCGCGACCGGGGTGATGGCGGCGATCAAGGCGGCGCTCGATCCGGACAACATCATGAACCCCGGAAAGATCCTGCCGGGCTGAGAACGTCCGCAGCGCCACTCTGCAGCATCTGCGAAAAAACTCTTGTTAAAGCGGCGGGTGGGGCCCAGGCTCCTGCGTGATGTCTTGGGAAAAGGGGAGCAGACATGACAGGCGGAAACCGTAAAATCATCGGAGCAATCGCCGCGGGCGTGGCGACACTGGCGCTGGCCGGGGCCGCCCTTGCCGGGCCGCAGGACCCGTCAAAATTCGATCCGGTGCAATATGAGGCGCAGAAGGCGCTTTATGACTGGAACTTTGCCACACCGCAGGACGGTTTGCGCGCGCTTGGTTATGTGAAGAACCACATCAAGGCGATGCAGGAATTCGGCGATATGGAGAATTCGAGATTCATCATCGTCGCCCACGGCAATGATCTGCACGCATTTTCACGGCTCAACAGCGAGGCATTTCCCGACGCCTATGAAAAGCTCAAGGAACTGACCGATATGGGGGTCGAGATCCATGTCTG
Source organism: Sulfitobacter aestuarii (assembly GCF_042685005.1). NCBI lineage: Bacteria > Pseudomonadati > Pseudomonadota > Alphaproteobacteria > Rhodobacterales > Roseobacteraceae > Sulfitobacter > Sulfitobacter aestuarii. The sequence continues at coordinate 168,055 of NZ_JBHUMP010000006.1, forward strand.
CCGCAATGCCGCGCGGGGCCGGGGCTATGCGCCGGAGGATTTCTATGACCTGATCACCGTGGTGCCTGCGGCGGTCATCGACATCGCGAAATATCAGGCGGAGGGCTACAGCTACATGTACCCGGCGCTGTTTCCGCGGATGACGCGGGAGGAGCACATCATCCCGAAATATCCCGAAGTCACGATGGACGAGTGACGGATATGCCGCGGCGGGATCACTCCTGCCGCGGCGCTGAGGGTCAGGCGGCGTAGGCCGCGTCGAAGAAGGCGCATTCGATGGCGACCGCCTGTTTGAAGATCTGCTCGACCCGCGCGCGTTGACTTTCATCTAGATCTTCCCACGCGCGGTCGAGCTGTTCGCGCAGATAGGCGATGACCGAGGCGAAGCCTTCACCGGAATGCAGGGTGATCCATTCGGCGAACCAGAACGGCAGATCGGGCGCAGGCGGCGCATGGCGCTCGCCCCAGGTCAGATAGCTCCATTCCGCCACCGTCAGCACCGCCAGCATCTCTGCATAGCTGCCGGAGTGGCGCGCCGCGATCATCAGCTCCTGAAACGCCCTTGTCGGCGCGGCGGCGGGGGTATCACGCGCGTCCTCGCTGATCTCCAGCGCCTCGAAGGCGCGCAGGAAATAGGTGTTCTCCGGCCCGGTGATCACCGCGAGGAATTGCGCGGCGGGCACGGCATCGGCCAGCGTCGGGGCATGGGCCAGCGCCGTGGCAAGGAGCCGGGTGAAGGCGTCAATGAACTTGTAATCCTGCACCAGATACCAGCGCATCTTTTCCAGGGGCAACGTGCCCGCGGCGAGCTCGCGGCAGAAGGGATGATCGGTGGCGTGCTGCCAGTCGGGGCCGCTCAGGGCGCGGAGATGGTCGGTGGGGCGCAAGTCTTCTGTCCTCGTCGATGTTGCTTCGCGCGGACCATGGGAGCGGGGCAAGCCATTGTCCAGACAGGTCGATTGCCCGGCTGACACGGCTCTTTGACATGGGAGGTCGGTTTTCCGCTCTGTTGGGTCGGCTCCCTTGTGCCTGCCGTGCGGCGGCGCAGTAGAAATGGCTCAAGTTGGCGCAAAGGATTCGAGACATGAAGACGCAAGTAAAAGCATTGGTCGTCGGCGGCGGGGCGGTGGGCACCTCGATTGCCTATCATCTGGCCCGCGCCGGTTGGGAAGATGTCATGCTGCTGGAACGCGACGAGCTGACCAGCGGCTCGACCTGGCATGCGGCGGGGCTGCTGCCCTATTTCAACATGTCCTACGCGACCACCCATATCCACGATTACTCGATCCGCTTCTACAAGACGCTGGAAGAGGAAACCGGGCTCAACGCCGGGTTCGCCGTGGTCGGCAATCTGCGCATGGCGCAATGCGATGAACGCATGGACGAATACATGCTCTATGCCTCGACCGCCGAGACCTGCGGCGTGCCCTATGAATTCATGACTCCCGAGCAGGTGAAGGCAAAATGGCCGCTGATCCGCACCGAAGATCTCAAGGGTGCGCTCTATCACCAGACCGACGGCTATATTAACCCCGCCGATGTCACCATGGCGATGGCCAGGGGCGCGCGGCAGCGCGGCGTGATGATCGAACGCAAGTGGCAGGCCGACGCCTTCCACTGGAATGGCGAGGCCTGGGAGGTCACGGCGACGAAGATGATCGAAAGGGGCGGCAATCTGGTGCCGTCGGACGAGCAGATCGTGATCACCGCCGAACATGTGGTTACCGCCTCCGGCAACCATGCGCAGCGCACCGCGAAGATGCTGGGCATCAAGATGCCCGCGATCCCGGTTGAACATACGTTCATCGTGATGGATCAGGACCCGGCGCTGGTCGAATTCCGCAAAGGCGAAGGCAATGTCGAGCATCCGGTGATCCGCGATGCCGATGCGCAGAGCTATGTCCGCGAAGAGCGCGGCGGCTGGATTCTCGGGGTCTATGAGAAGGGCGCGCCGGCACGCTTTGAATATGGCGTGCCCGATTCTTTCCGCGCCGACCTGTTCCAGCTCGATCTCGAGCGGATCGAGGATCAGTACATGGCGATGAACCACCGTATTCCGTCCTGCGAGGAATGTGGCCTCAAGGACGATTTCAACGGTCCGATCTGCTACACGCCCGACGGCAATCCGCTGGTCGGCCCGGCTCCGGGCCTGCGCAACATGTGGCTGGCGGAGGGGTTCTCCTTTGGCATCACGGCGGCGGGCGGCACCGGCTATTATCTCGCGCAGATGATGGTCGACGGCGAGGCGGAGATCGACATGGCCAGCCTCGATCCGAAGCGCTACGGCGACTGGATGACCACCGAGTTCGCCGCGCGCAAGAACGAGGAAGCCTACGAACACGTCTATATCCTCCATCACCCGGACGAAGAGCGTCCGGCCTGCCGCCCGCTGCGCACCTCACCGGCCTATGACCGTCAGGCGGCACGCGGGGCGCAGTTCGGCTGGGTCAACGGCTGGGAGCGCCCGAATTACTACGCGCCTGAAGGGTTCAACGACCACGACAGCCGCAGTTTCCGGCGCGGTGGCTGGTGGCAATATGCGGTGGAAGAGGCCAAGGCCGTGCGCGAAGGCGTCGGGCTTATCGACGCGACCGCCTTCACAAAGCATCTGGTCAAGGGGCCGGGCGCGACAGCGTTCCTCGACTGGTTCACCAGCAACAAACTGCCCGCCATCGGGCGCATCAACCTGACCTATGCGCTGACCGGGGCGGGTACGACGCGCACCGAATATACCATCGTGCGGCTGGCGCAGGATGAATACTACCTGGTGAGCGCCGGTGCTTGGACCGCTTATGACAGCGATTACCTGAAGAAGGCGATTGAGGATAAGGCGCCGGAATTCGGCTATATCGAATGTCATGACGTGACCACCCAATGGGGCGTCTTCGCCATTGCCGGGCCGAAATCCCGCGATGTGCTGCGCGAGATCGTCAAGGATGCCGACCCCGACACGGTGCTCGGCAACAAGCGGTTCCCCTGGCTGACCATGCGCAATATCGAGCTCGGCATGGTCCCGGTGCGTGCCATCCGCGTCGCCTATACCGGCGAACTCGGCTGGGAGCTGCACCACCCGATCGAGATGCAGAACCATCTCTTCGACCTGCTTGAAAAAGCCGGTGAGAAACACGGCATGAAGCTGGTCGGCGCAAGGGCACAGAACTGGCTGCGTCAGGAGAAGAGCTACCGCGCCTTCGGCACCGAGCTCGGCCGCGATGCCACGCCACTGGAGGCCGATCTGCCGCGTTTCGTGGACATGTCCAAGGAGTTCCACGGCAAGCAGGCGATGGCCGACCACGGCATCCGTGCGAAATGCGTCACGCTGCTGATCGACGGTCCGGAAGATGCCGATCCCTGGGGCCGCGAGGTGCTCTATTACGGCGAGGAACGCATCGGGCGCCTGACCTCAGGGGGTTACTCGGTGGCCTTCGGCAAATCCATCGGCATGGGCTATGTGAAGCCCGAACATGCCGAGGTCGGCACCCGGCTCAAGGTCAAGATGTTCGACCGGCTCTGGGACGCCGAGGTGACCGAGGATTCGCCCTATGATCCGCGCAACGAGAAGATCCGGAAAGACGGGTGAGCCGACGCCGTCTTGCGATGGCCATCGGGGCGGTGCTCTGCATCGCCCTGTCGCTGTTCATGCTGCGGGTTGAGCAGGATCCGCTGACCGCCAGGGCGCAGGGCTATGCCGCCGATATCGCGGTGCGGGCAGGCGGCACCTACGTGACGCTGCGCACGCTCAACGCGGTGCTGTCCACCGCTCAGGAGGTCGAGATCGGCATGTCCTTCATCGCCTCGGGGACGGCGCAGCCCCTGAAGGTGCTGGAACCGGTCGATGACACGATCGAACGGATCGCGGCGCTGGTCTTTGGCGTCATGATCGCAACCGGTGTTCTGGCGGTGGCGCTGGGCCCGGTCAGCGCGCTGGGACTGATCGTGCTCGGCACCGCGCTGGCCGTGGCGGCGCTGGCGCCGCGGCGGGTCGCGGTGCGCCAGCTCGGCTGGTACGGCGCCTTCTTCGGCCTGGCGCTGCCGCTCGGCCTCACCGTCGCGGCACCGTTGGCGCAGATGCTGACCGAGGCGACCTACAGCCGCAACATCGCCCTCATCGCCGAAATCACGCAAGTGGTGCAGGATGCCGATTCACCGCAGGAAGTGGAACTCGGGATCAACGATTACCGCCGGATCGCGGCCAGCCTCTGGGAAGATGCCGACAGGCTGACCGGCGCATTGGTGGCGATCGTCGGGGTCTACATGTTCCGGATCCTGATCCTGCCGCTCTTGCTGAACGGCGGGCTGTTCCTGGCGATGCGTGGTGTGGCGCGCGCCCCCGCCGCCGCACCGGACGGCGCGGGGCGGCGGCATGGCGGTCACTGACGCCGCCGCGCGAGCCATTCGGCCCAGTCGCCGTGCGAGCCGTAGAACGTGTTGAGGTCGATCGCCCCCACGGCGCCCGGCACCTTGCCGGTCGCGGTATATTGCCAGAAGGTCCAGTTCTGCCCCGGATAGACCTCGGCCGGGGTCCTGGCGGTGCTGCGCAGCCAGAAATCATAGCCATCGAAACGATCGAGCTCGTTCTCGCGGTAGAATTTCGGCGTCGTGTAGATGATCGGTCGTTGCCCGTAATGATTGCTCACCAGCCGCAGGAAGCGGCGCATCTCGTCGCGCACCACGTTGCCGGGCGGGCGGCGATGCGCGCAGGTCGGCGACAGCGGGTTCCATTCCATGTCGAGCACAGGCGGCAGGTCACCGCTGCCGCGCGGCACGTTCCGGATGAACCAGCGCGCCTGATCCTCCGGCGAGGTGCAGAAGTAATAGAAATGATAGGCGCCCCGCGCGACCCCGGCACGGCCCGCGCCCTCCCAGTGATCGTCGAACATGATATCCCGCCGGTCGCCGCCCTCGGTGGCCTTGATGAAGGCGAAATTGACGCCATGGGCGCGGGCCTGAGGCCAGTCGATGCTCTGCTGGAACCGCGCCACGTCGATCCCGTGCACCGCAAAGCGGTGGGGCGCATGGCCGGTCCAGTCCACCGGCTTGCTGTCGCCGAACTTTGCTGCGGTGACATGGCCCACCGGCACGGCGGTCGGGCTCGCGGCGCAGGCGGCGAGGGTCAGGCTGGCGAGCAGCAGGGCGAAGCGGCGTCGGATCATGGCGCGGGTTTCCTGGCGATGAAGGCGAGATTATTGGCGGGCATTTCGACCCGGTCGATCGGGCTCAGGGCAGCATCGCTGAGCCAGGTCGCGATGTCGAGATCATCCTTGTAGCCGATTTCCGGATCGGCGGCGCGCAGCTCGCGATCAAAGCGCGCATCGCCCGGGCTGGTCAGCTTGCCGTCGCGTGTGAACGGACCATAGAGCAGCAGCGTACCCCCGACGGCGAGGGCGCTCGCGGCCTCTTCGATCAGGATGCGGACCTGCACTGTCGGGATCAGATGCAGCAGGTTGATAAGCACGATCAGGTCCATGCCCCGCTGCTCGGCCCCCCATCCCGGCATCGTCGCATCGAGCGCTATCGCCGGGGCAATATTGTGCAATCCCGATTGCGTGGCATAGGCATCGATGCTGGCGCGGCGATCAGCATCGATCTCGCTCGGCTGCCAATGCAGCTCCGGCAGCGCGGCGGCGAAGGTCACGACATGCTGCCCGGTGCCGCTCGCCAGCTCCAACGCCCGGCCTTTCCGCGGTGCCTGCGCCAGCAGCAGCTCGCGCAGCGCCGCGGCATTGCGGGTGGCGGCGGGGGCAAATAATTTCGCGCCCTCACCTGCCTCAGCGACCGAAGCGCTGCGCGGCAGCTTGCCGGTCATGCGCGCAGCCGGTCCGGGCGGAGCTGCGCCACGACCTCGGGCGAAAGCGCAGGCGCGCGTCCCATCATTAGATTGGCGACAAGCTGTGAGGCAGCGGGCGCGGTCTGGAATCCGTAACCGCCCTGACCGGCGCACCAGACGAAACCCGGCACGTCCGGGTCGGGCCCCAGCACCAGCGATCCGTCGGCGGCAAAGCTGCGCAGCCCGGCCCAGGAGGCCAGCAGCCGCGTTACCGGCACCCGCACCATCGCCTCATAGCGCGCCAGCCCCTCGGCCAGCACCATGTCATCGGCCCAGGCGTCATGCGGCTCGACCGGATCCTTGTCGGAGGGTGAGACCAGCAGCGCACCGGCATCGGGCTTGGCATACCAAGCCTCGCCGACGCCGAAGAACATCGGCCAACGGCTGACGTCATGACCCTCGGGCGCGGGCAGGCGGGCCATCGAGCGGCGATGCGGGATGATCCCCAGCGGCGCCACCCCGGCCATCTGCGCGACCTGATCGGCCCAGGCCCCGGCGGCATTGACCAGCAGCGCGGCACGGTGGGTCTGATCCCCGGCGGTGACCTCCCAGCTCTCGCCAATCCGGCTGATCGAAGTGACCGGCGCCGAGGTCAGCACCTGTCCGCCATTGCGCCGCAGCTCGCGGGCGAAATCCTGCAACATCCGGTCCGTGTCGATGTCATAGGCGGGCGCGTGATAGGCGGCGAAGGCGACCTGCCCGGGATCGAGGATCGGCACCAGCCTCAGCGCCTCGTCAGTCGAGATTTCATCGACCCCCATCGCTTCGGCATCCGCGGCAAACCCCTCGGCCTCATCCTCACGCCCGACGATCAGCAGCCCGCGCGGGCTCAGATAACCCCCGTTGGCTTCGTGGTGATACGCGGCACTGGCCTTGTTCAGCGCCACGGTGCTCGCCAACCCGTAATTCTGCTCGAACAGTGCCGCGGAACGCCCGGAGGCGTGATAGCCAAGCGCGTTTTCCTGCTCCAGCACGATCACCCTAGCATCCGCCGAAAGCCGCGCCGCTGCCGAAAGCCCGGCGATCCCGCCGCCGATGATGATGATGTCGCTCATTTGGATCGGTCCTGTTCATCGCTGCGGTCGGTGGCCGGGGGCGGGGCGGGCATCAGCGCCGCAAGCCGCGTGTAGAGTTCCGGGGTCATGTCATAGTCGAGCGCGGCCAAGGAGGGCTGCAACTGCGCCGCATTGCGCGCCGAGATGATCGGGGTCGGACCGCTCCCATGCGCCGCCACCCAGGCCACCGCAAGGGTCGCCGGGTCAGTTCCGAGCTCGGCGGCCAGCCCTGTCAGCCCCCGCGCCGCCTCATGCATCGCCGGATCGTCATAACGCCTGGCATATCGTGCATCCTCGCGCAGCCGTCCGCTGTCGCCATCCACGTATTTACCAGTCAGCAGCCCGCCGCCAAGCGGTGAATAGGGCGCCACCAATATGCCCAGATCCGCCGCCATCGGCAGGATCTCGACCTCTGCCTGCCGCTTGACCAGACTGTACATTGGCTGGATCACTGCGATCTCCAGATCGAACCGCGCCGCCACCCCTGCAGTCTTGACCACCTGCCAGGCGGCGAAGTTCGACAGGCCGACATGGCGGATCGCGCCTGCCTCGCGCAGCCGCGCCAGCGCGTCGAAACTCTCGTTCAGGTCGGTCTCGGGATCGAACCGGTGCAGATAGAGCAGATCAAGCGTATCGAGCCGCAACCGCTGCTGCGACGTGGCGACCTGCGCGCGGATATTCCCGGCCCCGGCGCCGCCCTCATAGGCGCATTTGCTGGCAATGATCAGGCTGTCGCGCTGCTTCTGCACCATCTCGCCCAGCAGCGTTTCCGAGGCGCCCTCGGTATAGACATAAGCCGTGTCGAAATGGTTGATCCCGGCGGCAATGCAAGCGTCAAACATCGCGCGCGACTGCGCCGCATCGGCGCGCCCGCCGAATTGCATGGTGCCGAAGGCGAGGCGGCTGGCGGCGGTGCCGTCGGGGCTGGTGAGCTTGTGTCTCATGGCGCAATTGGTGGCATGTCACCGCCATGCGTGCAACGGGCAATACCAAGGCAAAAGGCAGGCCCGAAGACCTGCCTTTCGTCGCTCAGGAGTGAGGCGCCGCCTATTGCGGGATCGCCCCTTCGATGCCTTCGACATAGAAATTCATGCCCAGCAGCGTGGCGTCATCGGCGGTCTCGCCCTCGGCCAGCCAATCGGAACCGTCCTGCTTTTTAAGCGGCCCGGTGAACGGGTGATATTCCCCCGACGCGATCTTGTTCTTCAACGCCAGCGCCTCCTCCTTGACCTCGGCGGGAACCGCATCGCTGATCTCGCCGATCCCGACCATGCCTTCGTTGATCCCGGCCCAGGTGTCCTTGCTCTCCCATGTCCCGTCGATCACCGCCTTGACGCGTTCGATGTAATAGGGCGCCCAATTGTCGATGATCGAGGAAACCCGAGGCTTGGGCGCATATTGCGCCATGTCCGAGGCCTGACCGAAGGTGATCACATTGCCCGCTTCCTGCGCGGCCGCCTGCGGCGCGGTGGAATCCGTATGCTGCAGGATCACGTCGGCGCCCTGTTCGATCAGGACCTTGGCGGCGTCCGCCTCCTTGGCCGGGTCGAACCAGGTATAGGCCCAGACGATCTTGAACTGCACATCGGGGTTGACCTTCTTGGCATGGATAAAGGCCGAGTTGATGCCGCGGATCACTTCGGGGATCGGATAGGAACCGATATAGCCGACGATGTTGCTCTCCGTCATCGACCCGGCGATATGCCCCTGGATCGCCCGGCCTTCGTAGAACCGCGCCGAATAGGTCGAGACATTGTCCGCCCGCTTGTACCCTGTCGCGTGCTCGAATTTCACATTCGGGAATTTCTTGGCGATATTGATCGTCGGGTCCATATAGCCGAAAGACGTGGTGAAGATCAGATCCGCCCCGTCCAGCGCCATCTGCGTCATCACCCGCTCGCTGTCCGGGCCTTCAGCGACATTCTCGACGAACACGGTCTCGACCTGATCGCCGAATTCCGCCTCGACGGCCTTGCGCCCCTCGTTATGCTCATAGGTCCAGCCGCCGTCGCCCACCGGGCCGACAAAGACGAAGCCCACCTTGGTCTTGTCCTGCGCCACCGCGGCACCGGCAAGGCCGAGCGCCAGAACGGCGCCGGTCAATACTGCAGATAGTCTCATGGATCATCCCCCTGTTAATGCTCCGTTTCCCGGAGCTTGCTGAAGCCTCTAGCTCGAGGCGTGGAAATTGCGGCCCAGCGAGGCCGGTGCCGCGCTCTTGTCCCGTGACAGGATCACCAGCACGAGGATGGTGATCAGATAGGGCGACATTGCCAGATACTCGACCGGAATGGCAACGCCCGCACCCTGCAGATTGAGCTGCAATTGGGTAATGCCGCCAAAGAGATAGGCCCCCAGCAGCGCGCGCCACGGTTTCCACGAGGCAAAGACCACCAGCGCCAGCGCGATCCAGCCGATCCCGGCGGTCATGCCCTCGGTCCATTGCGGCACCCGGATCAGGCTGATGTAGGCGCCCCCGAGCCCGGCACAGGCCCCCCCGAACAGGATCGCCAGGGTGCGGATCCGCTTGACCTTGTAACCCAGGGCATGGGCCGCATCATGGCTCTCGCCGACCGCGCGCAGGATCAGCCCGGCGCGGGTGAATTTCAGCAGCGCCCAGACGGCGGCCACCAGCGCGATGCCGAGATAAAGAATGATGTCATGGCTGAACAGCACCGGCCCGATCACCGGAATATCGCGCAAGGGCCCGAAGTCCACATCCCCCAGCCGCGGCGGCTTGACCCCGACATAGCTCTGCCCGAGCAGCGCCGAGAGCCCGAGCCCGAACAGCGTCAGCGCGAGGCCGGAGGCCACCTGATTGGCCATGGTCACCTGGGTGAGGAACGCAAAGAGCAGCGACAGGCCGGCACCGCCCAAAGCCGCGGCAGCGAAGCCGAGCAGCGGCGAGCCGCTCTCCACCGCCACCGCGAAACCGCAGATCGCCCCGGTGATCATCATCCCCTCGACCCCGAGGTTCAGCACCCCGGATTTCTCCGCCACCAGCTCTCCGATGGCGGCAAAGATCAGCGGCGTCGCCGCAACCAGGAACCCGGCGATGAACAGCAGCGGGTTGATGACGCTGAGGTCCATCACGCGGCCTCCACTCTGTGGCCGAAACGCAGCCGGTAATTGGTGAACATGTCGAGCGCCAGCAGGAAGAACAGCAACATCCCCTGAAACACCTGGATCGCGGCGGCAGGCAGGCCAAGGTTGGACTGCGCAATGTCCCCGCCGATATAGGTCAGCGCCATCAATCCGCCCGCCAGCAGGATGCCCAGCGGATGCAGCCGACCGAGGAAGGCCACGATGATTGCGGTAAAGCCATATCCGACGTTGAAATCGATCGTGACCTGCCCGGCAGGCCCGGCTATTTCGAACATCCCGGCCAGCCCGGCCAGCAGCCCCGACAGCCCCATGCAGAACAACACCAGCCGCGCCGGATTGACCCCGGAAAACCGCGCCGCCCGGGGCGCCTCTCCGGTCACCCGGATGGCAAAGCCGAGCCGGTGACGGCTCAGCAGCACATAGGCAAAGATCACCGCGATCAGCGCCGCCACCACGCCCCAATGCATGCCCGATCCTTCGAAGATCTCGGCGTTGTAGGCCGAGGCATATTGCTGCAGGTTGCGCGATCCCGGAAACCCGAAGCCTTCCGGGTTTTTCAGCAATCCCAGCGACATGGACGCAAGGAACTGCTCGGCCACATAGACCAGCATCAGCGAAACGAGGATTTCATTGGTACCGAACCGCACCTTCAGAAACCCCGGGATCATCGCCCAGAGCCAACCGCCGAAAGCCCCGGCCAGCACCATCAGCGGAAAGATATACCAACCCTCGATCGGATAGAACGCCAGCCCCGTCGCGGCGCCGAACAAGGCGCCCATGATATATTGCCCCTCGGCCCCGATGTTCCAGATCCCGGCCTTGAACCCAAGGCTCAGCCCGATCGCGATCAGCACCAGCGGCGCGCCCTTGATCAGCAGCTGCGGGCGATAATAAAAGGCGAATTCGCCGAACAGCGGCTCCCAGAAGATCGTCAGGATCGCGGTGATCGGATCCTTGCCCAAAACCGCGAACAATAATCCGCCAAAGACCATCGTCGCCAGCACCGCCAGCACCGGCGTCGCCAGCGACACCGCCCGGCTCGGCTGCGGCCGTTTCTCAAGCCGGACCATGCATCCCCCAGACCATCACTCTCACCAAAACACCCTTCACAAACCCGCTCCGCCTCGGGCAACAGCAACGCACGCGGCCTTCACCCTTTCACAAATACTCATCCCACGGCCCGCCACGCGGCCCCGCCGACGCAGGATCACGCAATCACACATGCGCAACCTCCATGCCATGCGCGCCGCCCATCATCAGCCCGATCTCCTCGACACTGAGCCCCTGTACCGGGCGCGGCTCCGACAGGCGGCCCTCGTTGAGCGCGGCAAAACGGTCGCAGATCTCCATCAATTCATCGAGATCCTGCGAAATCACGATCAACGCAGTGCCGCCGGTCGCCAAGTCGAGCAGCGCCTGACGGATCGCGGCGGCGGCGGCGGCATCGACGCCCCAGGTCGGCTGGTTCACCACGAGCAGCTCGGGGCGCTGCAGCACTTCGCGGCCGATCACGAATTTCTGCAGATTGCCGCCCGAGAGCGATCGCGCGGCATTGCCCGGTCCGGGCGTGCGCACGTCGAAAGTCTCGATGATCTTCTGCGCAAAACGCCGCGCCGCCGCCCAGTCGAGCAACCCGTGCCGCTCCAGCCCCTCACGCGCGGCGCCGGTCAGCATCGCGTTCTCGGTAAGTGTCATGTCAGGCGCCGCGGCATGGCCGAGCCGTTCCTCCGGCGCACTCAGGATCCCCAGCGCACGGCGCGGTGTCGGGCCGAGCAGGCCTATGTCGCGCCCCTCGAAACTAATCATTCCCGGCGAGCTCAGCGTCTCGCCCGACAGCGCGGCCAGCAGCTCGTCCTGCCCGTTCCCGGCCACCCCGCCGATGCCCAGCACCTCGCCGCGCCGCACCTCCAGATTGATGTCGCGCAGCGGCATGCCGAAGGCGCTCGGCGAGGGCGCCGACAATCCGTTGATGGACAGCACCACATCGCCCGGCGTCCTGCCCGCCCGCGTCGGTGTCTGCAGGGCGCTGCCCACCATCATCTCGGCCATGTCGCGCGCCGAGGTCTCGGCCGGAGTGCAATGGCCCACCACCTTGCCGAGCCGCAGCACCGTGGCGCTGTCACAGAGCGCGCGGATCTCCTCGAGCTTGTGCGAGATATAAAGGATCGCGGTGCCCTCGGCGCTGAGCTTGCGCAGGGTCTTGAACAGGATCTCGACCTCCTGCGGGGTCAGCACGCTGGTCGGTTCGTCCATGATCAGCAGCTTGGGTTCCTGCAGCAGGCAGCGAATGATCTCGACCCGCTGCCGCTCCCCGGCGGACAGATCCCCGACCACCTTGTCGGGTGCCAGCGGCAGGCCGTAGGTTTCTGAGACCTCCCTGATCCGGCGTGACAGGGCGCCGAGCTTGGGCGCGTGCTCCATGCCGAGCGCGATGTTCTCCGCCACGGTCAGCGCGTCGAACAGCGAGAAATGCTGGAACACCATGCCGACACCGGCGGCGCGCGCCGCGTGGGGTTCGGCAGGGGCGAAGCTTTCGCCATGCATCCGCATCTGCCCGGCGTCGGGCTTGACCAGCCCGTAGATCATCTTCACCAGAGTCGATTTCCCGGCGCCGTTCTCGCCCAGCAGCGCATGGACCTCGCCCGGCGCGATGCTGAGCGAGACCTGGTCATTGGCGATTACGCCCGGGTAAGCCTTGGTCAGGCCGGACAGCGACAACAGGGGGGTATCACTCACGCGCGGTCTTTCTTGGTCGGGCTTTCGCCGAGCTGCGTTTGGGCCTCAACGTGCAACACTTGCACCGCCACGCCAAGGGCGATCTGCTGCGGATGCTTGCCCAACGTCGGGTCACCGATCGGGCAGGTGAGCCGGGTGAAGGCGTCGGGGCCATGCCCGGCCTCGGCCAGCCGCTTGCGAAACCGCGCCTTCTTGGTCTGTGAGCCGATCAGCCCGGCAAAGCCAAAACCATGGCGCAGCAGCGCATCGCAGACCGCCAGATCAAGCGCATGGGAATAGGTCACGATCAGGTGCAGCGCCGCCTTCGGCGCATAGCGCGCCAGCGCCGCAGGTTCGCTTGCGGGCAGCAGTGTCACCCCGGCGGGCGGGTTCCCCCCGGGGAACCGGGCCATATCGGTATCGACCCAGGTGATTGCCACATCGGGCAGCGGTCCCAGCACCGACACCAGCGCCCGCCCGACATGTCCCGCGCCCCAGATCCAGATCTGCCGGGTCGGATGGGCGACCGGCTCGACCATCCAGCCCTCGACGAGCTGTGCGCGCGGCGCCACCGTCCCGTTGCGGGCCTGCGCCAGCAGCCGCGTGACGCGCAGGGGCATCTCGCCGGGGCCACGGGCGATCATGTCCTCGGGCAGCGCTTCGGCGCGGGCGCTGTCATAGATCTCGGTCAGCGCCAGCACATGCCCGCCGCAGCATTGGCCAAGGTCCGGGCCGAGCGCGTGGCGGCTCAGCCTGTCTGCGCCGCCGCCTGACAGCGCGGCGCGTGCGGCGCGCGTCAGCTCATGTTCCAGCGTGCCGCCGCCGACGGTGCCGGACTGCCCCTCCGGCCAGATCAGCATCGCGGTGCCCGGCTCGCGGGGCGCCGAGCCGCGGACCTCTGCAAGCACCACGCGGGCCACGCGCCCATGCGCGGCACAGGCGGCGATCAGGGCGTCGCGCTCAAACCCCATCGCGCGCCCTCCCGATGGCGGCCAGCAGCGCCTCGGCGGTCGCCGGGGCCTGCAGATCCGGGTAATGCGGCCCGCAGGCCGCAGCGGCATCCGACAGCGCCATCAGCGCCGAGATTCCGTGCATCAATGGCGGCTCGCCCACGGCCTTGGAACGATAGATCGTCTCGACCCGGTTCGGCGCCTCCCAGAGCGCGACGTTGAACATGTCGGGGCGGTCCGAACAGGCCGGGATCTTGTAGGTCGAGGGCGCATGGGTGCGCAGCACGCCCTTGTCATCCCAGACCAGTTCCTCGGTGGTCAGCCAGCCCGCGCCCTGCACATAACCGCCCTCGATCTGCCCGATATCGAGCGCCGGGTTCAGCGAAGCGCCCGCGTCATGCAGGATGTCGCAACGCAGAATGCGGTTCTCGCCGGTCAGCGTGTCGATCACCACCTCGGTGACGGCGGCACCATAGGCGAAGTAGAAGAACGGGCGGCCCCGACCCTGTATCCGGTCCCATTCGATATCCGGGGTCTTGTAGAACCCGGTGGCCGACAGGCTGACGCGGTTCTCGTAGGCCGAGGCGACGGCGCGGGCAAAGGTGATCTCCTCGGCACCGATGCGCACCATGCCATCGGCGAAGCTGACCTGATCGGGGTTGGTCTGGTAGCGCTCGGCCAGATGTTCCGCGATGCGGCGGCGGATCTCGTCGCAGGCGTTCTGGGTTGCCATACCGTTGAGGTCGGAGCCCGAGGAGGCGGCGGTGGCCGAAGTATTGGGCACTTTGGCGGTGTCGGTGGCGGTGATCCTGACCAGTTCCGGCGAGACGCCGAAGCGGGACGCCGCGACCTGCGCGACCTTCTGGAACAGGCCCTGACCCATCTCGGTGCCGCCGTGGTTCAGGTGGATCGAGCCGTCCTGATAGACATGCACCAGCGCACCCGCCTGATTGAGATGGGTGAGGGTGAAGGAAATGCCGAATTTCACCGGGGTCAGCGCAATGCCGCGTTTCAGCACCGGCTGCGCGGCGTTCCAGTCGGCAATCGCGCTGCGGCGCTGCGCGTAATCGGAGGTCTGTGCCAGCTTGTCGGTCAGGGCGTTGATGATGCAATCGGTGACCGGCTGGTGATAGGGGGTGGTCTGGGCATCGCCCGTCGGCGTGGGAATAGGGCCGCCCGGCGCTGGCGGCGCGCCGCGCGAGGCGAGATCGGCGTCGGTGTCCGCGGGCAGCGGGCGATTGTCGATCGGCGCGCCGGTCGGCGGGCTCGCGGCGTTGTCCGCGTAATAGTTAACCCGGCGCACGCTGAGCGGGTCAGCCTGCAGATGCTGCGCAACATGATCGATGATCCGCTCGATCCCGACGATGCCCTGCGGCCCGCCGAAACCGCGAAAGGCGGTGGCGCTGGCCATGTTGGTGCGCAGGCGATGCGAGGTGATCGAGATGTCGCTCAGGTGATAGGCATTGTCGGCATGCAGCATGGCACGGTCGGCGACCGGCAGGCTGAGATCCATCGACCAGCCGCAGCGGGTGTAATGGGTCACGTCGAGACCGGCGATCCGCCCCGTGTCATCGAAGCCGACATCGTAATCGATGCGGAAATCGTGGCGTTTGCCGGTGATCACCATGTCATCGTCGCGGTCATAGCGCATCTTGCAGGGGCGGCCGGTGAGCATGGCGCCGATGGCGCAAGCCATGGCGAGCGCGTTGCCCTGGCTCTCCTTGCCGCCGAAACCGCCGCCCATGCGCCGGGTCTCGACCCGCACCGCGTGCATCGGGCGGCCGATCGCCTCGGCGACCTTGTGCTGGATCTCGGTGGGGTGCTGGGTCGAGGAATGCACCAGCATGTCGCCATTGTCCTGCGGCAGCGCCAGCGCGGCCTGACCCTCAAGGTAGAAATGCTCCTGACCGCCGATGTGGATGCGACCCTGCAACCGGTTCGGGGCGGATTGCAGTGCCGCCTGCGCATCGCCCTTGGCATAGATCCGCGGGCCGTCTTCAAAACGCGCATCCGCCGCGATGGCCTTTTCGATGCTGAGGATCGCTTCGGTCTCGGTGATGTCGATGCTGGCCAGACGCGCGGCATGACGGGCGGCGAGATGCGAGGTGGCGATTACGAGGAACAGCGGCTGGCCGGCGTAATGCACGTTCCCGGTCGCGAGCAGCGGCTCGTCATGGTTGCTGGGCGATGTATCGCCGCCATGTGGCAGGTCCGCGGCGGTCAGCACCCGGATCACGCCGGGGGCCTGTTTCACCGCGTCGAGATCCATCGCGTCCAGACTCCCGGCGGCGACGGGGCTGAGCCCGAAAGCAAGGTGCAGCGTATCGCGCGGGGTCGGTATGTCGTCAACGTAGCGCGCGGCGCCGGTCACATGCAGGCGTGCCGCGTCATGGGGGAGGGGTTTCGCGACGCTCATGCCGTGACTTCCTGCACATTGGTGACGCTGCCGTTGGCATCATGCAGGTAGCGCAACAAAAGGTTCTGGGCGGTCCGGAGGC
Organism: Sulfitobacter aestuarii; assembly: GCF_042685005.1. Lineage (NCBI taxonomy): Bacteria > Pseudomonadati > Pseudomonadota > Alphaproteobacteria > Rhodobacterales > Roseobacteraceae > Sulfitobacter > Sulfitobacter aestuarii. The sequence goes on from NZ_JBHUMP010000006.1 coordinate 184,205, forward strand.
GATAGGCGGCGGAGGCGCGCATGTCGCTGAGCGGCTGGAAATCCTGCGCCATCGCCTGCATGGCCCGGCGTATCGTGGCTTCGGTAAAAGGCTGGCCGGTCATCGCCGCCTCGGCCTGCGCGGCGCGTTTGGGAATACCCGCCATGCCGCCATAGGCCAGACGCGCCTCGGTGATGCTGCCACCATCGCGCCGGATCGAAAGGCAGGCGCAGAGCGCGGAGATGTCCTGATCGAAGCGTTTGGAAATCTTGTAGCAGCGCAGGTTGTCGGGCTGTCTGGGGATCGTGATCGCCTCGACAAATTCGCCTTTGCCGCGGTCCTGCCTGCCGTAATCGAGGAAGAAATCCTCCAGCGGCAGGCTGCGGCGGCTTTTGCCGTGGCGCAGGTGCAGGGTCGCGTTCAGCGCGATCAGTGCCGGGGGGCTGTCGCCGATCGGTGAGCCATTGGCGATGTTTCCGCCGATGGTCGCCGCGTTGCGCACCTGCATCGAGCCGTAACGGCGCAGCATCTGACCCAGGGAGGGGAAATGCGGGGCGAGGGCGCGTTCGAGGTCGCTGAGACTGGTCATCGCGCCGATATGCCAGTGATCCTCTGTCTCGGTGATGCCGCGCAGGTCGGCGCATTGGTTGAGGAAGGCCACCGGGCCGAGGTCGCGCAGTCCCTTGGTGACCCAGAGGCCGACATCGGTGGCACCGGCGATCAATGTCGCGTCGGGGTTGGCCTCATACCAATCTGCCAATGCGTCGGCGCTTTGTGGCTGGGCGTGGGAAGGGGGCGCTGCCCCCGCAGGCTGCGGCTGCTCCCCCGAGGTATTTCCGGTCCGGAGAAGGGCAAGATGGCGCAGATGGTCGGGGGGCGGGGCCTCCGCCGCGGCTTCGGCGGCGCGGATGATCGGCGCATAGCCGGTGCAGCGGCAGAGATTGCCCGCGAGCTGGACGTCGTGATCCTTGGCGCCATTGAGGTGGGCGGCGGCCATGGTGATCACGAAGCCCGGGGTGCAGAAGCCACACTGGCTGCCGTGATGGGTGATCATCGCGTCCTGCACCGGATGCAGGCTGCCATCGGGCGCCGCGAGGCCTTCGACGGTGGTGACATGTTTGCCGTTGACCTGTGGCAGGAACAGGATGCAGCCGTTGAGGGCGCGGGAGCCTGCGGCATCGGTGATCATCACCGAACAGGCGCCGCAATCGCCTTCGTTGCAGCCTTCCTTGGTGCCGGTGAGGCCACGGCTTTCGCGCAGCCAGTCGAGCAATGTGGTGGTCGGGGATATGCCGGTGAGCGACACCCTCTCTCCGTTGAGAAGAAATGTGATGTCCATCTGGTCAACCTGCCGCGGTACCGGGCCCGTGTCATGCGGCGCGACCTTCGATGCGGCGTAGAAGGCAGCGCGGGCGGAGTGGGGGTCAGGCTATGCCGGGGCGGCGGCATCTGGCAAGAAAAATCCCGCGTTGTCAGGGGCGGGGCGGTTTTTGCCTTTGGCAGCGCGCCCCGGGCTGGTGCCCGCTCGGGGGCTGGCATAGGGTCGCGCCATGGCAAACGATCCCCGATTCATCCACCTGCGCACCCATTCCGAGTATTCACTTCTGGAAGGGGCCTTGCGGCTGAAGAAACTGCCGGACATGTGCCGCAAGGCCGAGATGCCCGCACTGGCGCTGACCGATACCAACAACATGTTCGCGGCGCTGGAATTCTCCGTGGCGATGGCGGGGGCCGGAATCCAGCCGATCATCGGCTGTCAGGTCGATCTGGCCTATGTCGAGGTGCAGCCGGGAGAAAAGCCGCGCGACCCGGCGCCGGTGGTTCTGCTGGCGCAGAACGAGGCGGGTTACGAGAACCTGATGAAGCTCAATTCCTGTCTTTACATCGACAAGGGCGGGGCGCTGCCGCAGGTGAGCCTGGCTGAGCTCGAGGCGCTGTCGGGTGGGCTGATCTGCCTCAGCGGCGGGCCGGAAGGGCCGGTGGGGCAATTGTTGCAGGGCGGCCAGCGCGGCGCGGCGGAGGCGCTGATGGCGCGGCTTGCCGCGGCCTTCGGTGATCGCCTTTACGTGGAATTGCAGCGCCATCCGGGCGAGGACGGGCAGCCCGAGGTCGAGAAGCTGACCGAGCGCGGTTTCGTCGAGATGGCCTATGCCATGGAACTGCCGCTGGTGGCGACCAATGACGTCTATTTCCCGAAAACGGACATGTATGAAGCGCATGATGCGCTGATCTGCATTTCGGAGGGCGCCTATGTCGATCAGCAGCAGCCGCGCCGCCGGTTGACGGCGCAGCATTATTTCAAGTCGCAGGCCGAGATGGTGACGCTGTTTGCCGATCTGCCCGAAGCGGTGGAGAACACCGTCGAGATCGCCCGTCGCTGTGCCTTCATGGCCTATCGCCGCGATCCGATCCTGCCGAAATTCGCCGATGACGAGATCGAGGAGCTGAAGCGGCAGGCCCATGAAGGGCTGAAGGCGCGGCTCGCGGTGATCCCCCATGCGGTGCCGGTGGCGGAATACGAGAAGCGGCTCGATTTCGAGCTCGGGATCATCGAGGGCATGGGCTTTCCCGGCTACTTCCTGATCGTGGCGGATTTCATCAAATGGGCCAAGGAGCACGACATTCCGGTGGGGCCGGGACGCGGTTCCGGCGCGGGGTCGCTGGTGGCCTATGCGCTGACCATCACCGATCTCGATCCGCTGCGCTACAGCCTGCTGTTCGAGCGGTTTCTCAATCCCGAACGGGTGTCGATGCCGGATTTCGACATCGACTTCTGCATGGACCGCCGCGAGGAGGTGATCCGCTACGTGCAGGACAAATACGGCCGCGACAAGGTCGGGCAGATCATCACCTTCGGCGCGCTGCTGTCCAAGGCGGCGGTGCGCGACATCGGGCGGGTCCTGCAAATGCCCTATGGGCAGGTCGACCGTCTGTCCAAGATGATCCCGGTCGAGGGGGTGAAGCCGGTCAGCATCGAGAAGGCGCTGGCCGATGAGCCGCGGCTGCGCGAGGAGGCCAAGAACGAGGAGGTCGTGGCGCGGCTGCTCGATTATGGCCAGCAGGTCGAGGGGCTGCTCAGGAACGCCTCGACCCATGCCGCCGGTGTGGTGATCGGCGACCGGCCGCTCGATGCGCTGGTGCCGCTCTATCAGGATCCGCGATCGGACATGCCCGCGACCCAGTTCAACATGAAATGGGTGGAGCAGGCGGGGCTGGTGAAATTCGACTTTCTCGGCCTGAAGACACTGACGGTGATTCAGAACGCGGTCGATCAGATCAAGGCTTCGGGGCGGCATCTGCATATCGCGGCGGACGGCCGTGAACTCTATCGCCCGCCCGAGGGGCATGTGGATGATATCGCGACGATCCCGCTCGATGACCCGGCGTCCTACAGGCTCTATGCAGCGGCCAAGACCGTGGCGGTGTTCCAGGTCGAAAGCTCGGGGATGATGGATGCGCTGAAGCGCATGAAGCCGACCTGTATCGAGGATATCGTGGCGCTGGTGGCGCTCTACCGGCCCGGCCCGATGGAGAATATCCCGACCTATTGCGAGGTGAAGAACGGGCAGAGGGAACGCGCCTCGGTGCATCCGAGCATCGACCATATCCTCGAAGAGACCCAGGGCATCATCGTCTATCAGGAACAGGTGATGCAGATTGCCCAGGTGATGGCGGGATACAGTCTCGGCGGCGCCGACCTGCTGCGCCGGGCCATGGGCAAGAAGATCGCCGAGGAAATGGCCAAGGAGCGCCCGAAGTTCGAGAAGGGCGCCATGGCCAATGGCGTGGACAAGAAGAAGGCCAGCGAGGTTTTCGACCTGCTGGAGAAATTCGCCAATTACGGTTTCAACAAGTCGCACGCCGCGGCCTATGCGGTGGTCAGCTATCAGACCGCCTGGCTGAAGGCGAACCATCCGGTCGAGTTCATGGCCGGGGTGATGAATTGCGATATTCACCTGACCGACAAGCTGGCGATCTATTTCGAAGAGGTGCGCAAGCGGCTGGAACTGCCCTGGGTGCCGCCCTGTGTGAACCGCTCGAATGCGACCTTCAAGGTGGTCGACGGCGCGTTGGTCTATGCGCTGGGCGCGCTGAAGAACGTCGGTGTCGAGGCGATGAAGCTGATCACCGAGGGGCGCAAGGTCGAAGGCGTGGACCGGCCTTTTGCGACGCTGTTCGATCTGGCGCGGCGGGTCGATCTGAAGCGGGTCGGCAAGCGACCCCTGGAGATGTTGGCGCGGTCCGGCGCCTTTGACGCGCTCGACCGCAACCGGCGCCGGGTCTTCGGGGCGCTCGATGCACTGGTGGCCTATTCGGCGGCGGTGCATGAGCAGAAGGCCAGCAACCAGGTGTCGCTGTTCGGCGAGGCCGGGGATGATCTGCCGGAACCGCGGATGTTGCCCAGCGATGACTGGCTGCCCGCCGAGCGGCTGACCGAGGAATTCAAGGCGGTGGGCTTCTACCTCTCCGGTCATCCGCTGGATGATTACATGGGGCCGCTGAAGCGCAAGGGCGTGATGACGCTCGATGACCTCACCGACAAGGCGCAGGCGGGGCCGCTGGTGGCCAAGCTGGCCGGGGTCGTTGCGGGGCGGCAGGAGCGCAAGTCGGCGCGCGGCAACCGCTTTGCCTTCGCGCAGATGTCGGACACCACTGGCGGCTACGAGGTGACGATCTTCTCCGACACGCTGGAACTGGCGCGCGAGCATCTGGAGACCGGCTCCAAGGTCGTCGTGACGGTCGAGGCGACGATGGAGAGCGACCAGTTGAAGTTGCTGGCGCGGGGCGTGGCGCCGATCGATGCGGCGGTGGCGGATGCGGGCTCGGCCGGGCTGCGGATCTTCGTGGATGAGCCCGGTGCGATCGCCGCCGTTTCCAGCGTGCTCGAAGGCGCGCGCAAGGCCGCGGTCAGGGCCGCCGGACGCGGGCCGATCCAGCTTTGCCTGCTGGATCCGGCGCTGCCCGGGGAGGTCGAGGTCGATCTCGGCGTCGAGTTCCCGGTCACGCCGCAGATCAAGGGCGCGATCCGCTCGCTCGGCGGAGTGCGCGAGGTCGAGGAATTTTGAGACCGGGTAGGATGCGTTCGGGAGGCAGCATGCGGAAAACGATGGTGATGTCGTGCCTTGTGCTGGGGCTTGCGGGCTGTGCCGGGTCGACAGGGCAATTTTCCGGCGCGGCGCCGGTAGCGGATGTATCCTTCGACGCCGACCTGCCCTTTGGCGAGGTGGCGCGGGTCTGCGACGCGCGAGGCAGAGATCTCGGCGTGAAGGTCGAACAGGCGGCGGTGCGCGGCTTTGCACTGTGGGATTCCCGCCCCGGCGCGGCGGGTGCGCGGCGCTATTACATCACCGGGTTCAGGGATGGCTGCCCGCGGCAATTGACAGCGGCGACGGTGATCCTCTCGACCCCGTCGGATTACGAGCAGTTCCGCTTCGGCCCGGCGGCGGCCAACCTGCCTTATGCCAAGACCGATGCCGCCTATGACGCGGTCAAACGGCAGGTCTGCGGCACGGGCAGGCGCAAGCCCTGCGGCGGGCGGATCAATCGGCTCGACCGGTCCATGTTCTCCGTCAGCAGCTACCGCAGTCTTGATGATAACGCCCGCTGGTTCGAGGCGCTGGTGCATGACGGGGCGGTGCTGGCCTCGGCGGTGAAGTCGATCCGCTGAGAACGCGATTTTTGAAAAATCGCGGGGCGCTTTCTTTGAAAGAAAGCGGTGACCCGGGGTGGGTCGGCGTTCAGTAATGCGGCGGACGCTCGTCGCCGATCACCACGCCGCCACCACCGGCGGCGTCGCGCTCTCCCTCGCGCTGCATCAGCATGTGAACGCGGCGGTTGAGGATGGTGATCTCCTCGGCCTGCGCCGCGACCACGCTGGAGAGGTCATCGACCGCGCGGATGAGATGGGCGATCTGCTCTTCGAGTTGTTCCATGACGATGTCCTTTCGGATGCTGACTAGCACGGCGGGGTGACGGTGAGTAGGGGGCGCGCGGGCCGGGGTTTGCTTGCCCTTCCAGCAAGGCTGCGCTAGACGCGAGGCCGATTGCCGCGTGAAGGAACTGGTGCAATGGCCAAGCCGAAGAAGACCCCCCGTCCCAAGGCGGAGACGCCGAAGGGGTTTCGCGATTATTTTGGCGCCGAGGTGACACATCGCGCCGAGATGCTGCGCAAGATCGCCGCGGTCTATCATCGCTACGGGTTCGACGCGCTGGAAAGCTCGGCGGTGGAGACGGTCGAGGCACTGGGCAAGTTCCTGCCCGATGTGGACCGTCCGAACGAAGGGGTTTTCGCCTGGCAGGAGGATGCCGAGGGCGAGAAGCCCGGTGATTGGCTGGCGCTGCGCTATGACCTCACCGCCCCGCTGGCGCGGGTCTATGCCCAGCACCGCAATGACCTGCCGACGCCCTACCGGCGCTATGCGATGGGGCCGGTCTGGCGCAATGAGAAGCCGGGGCCGGGGCGGTTTCGCCAATTCTATCAATGCGATGCCGATACGGTCGGCGCCCCGAGCGTGGCCGCGGATGCGGAGATCTGCGCGATGCTGGCCGATTGTCTCGAAGAGGTCGGGATCGAGCGGGGCGACTACATCGTGCGGGTCAACAACCGCAAGGTGCTGAACGGGGTGATGGAGGTGGCCGGGGTGCTCGACCCCGCGGCGCCGGAGAAATTTGCCCATGAACGCGGCATCGTGCTGCGCGCCATCGACAAGCTCGACCGTCTCGGTTCAGACGGCGTACGCGCGCTACTGGGCGAGGGCCGCAAGGATGACAGCGGCGATTTCACCGATGGCGCCGGACTGTCGGATGCGCAGGCCGATGTGGTCATGGGGTTCATGGAGGCCAAGCGCGCCGATGGTACCGCCACGGTCGCACGGCTGCGCGAGCTTGTGGCAGGCTCGCAGACCGGCGCGCGGGGTGTCGATGAGCTGGAATTGATCGCGGATCTGCTGGCCGCAGGTGGCTATGGGCCGGACCGGATCGAGATCGACCCTTCGGTCGTGCGTGGTCTTGGCTATTACACCGGGCCGGTGTTCGAGGCCGAGCTGACCTTCGACATTCAGGATGAGAAGGGACGCACCCGCAATTTCGGCTCGGTCGCCGGGGGCGGGCGCTATGACGATCTGGTCAAGCGGTTCACCGGGCAGGAAGTGCCCGCGACCGGCGTGTCGATCGGGGTGGACCGGTTGCTTGCCGCGCTGGCCGCCAAGGGGCGGCTCGATACACGCGCCGAAGGGCCGGTGGTGGTCACGGTGATGGACAAGGCGCGGATGGCCGATTATCAGGCGATGGTCGCCGAGCTGCGGCAGGCCGGGATCCGCGCCGAGGTCTATCTCGGCAATCCAAAGAACTTCGGCAACCAGCTCAAATATGCCGATCGGCGCGGCAGCCCCGTGGCGGTGATCGAGGGCGGTGACGAGAAGGCGGCGGGAGTCGTGCAGATCAAGGATCTGATCCTCGGTGCGAAAATGGCCGAGAATGCCACGCTGGAGGAATGGAAGGGCCGGCCCAGCCAGCATGAGGTGCCGCGCGATCAGCTGGTGGCGAAGGTGCGCGAGATCCTGGAGCTGCAGGGGGCATGATCACCCGGAGCCAGACCCTGGCCGAGGCCGCCCGGCTGCGCGGGATTTTCGAGGCACGCGGCGCGGTGGTCGTCGAGCCGCCGATCCTGCAGCCTGCCGAAACGCTGCTGGATCTCTATGGCGAGGATATCCGCGCCCGGGCCTATGTGACCTCCGATGCCTTGCGCGGCGAGCAGATGCTGCGCCCGGATTTCACCATGCCGGTGGTGCAGATGCACATGGCCCATGGCGCCGAACCGGCGCGATATACCTATTCCGGCGAAGTCTTCCGGCGTCAGGAGCACGACCCGTCGCGGCCCAACGAATATCTGCAGGTCGGTTTCGAGATTTTCGACCGCGAGGATCCGGCGGCGGCGGATGCGGAGGTTTTCGCGCTGATCTCGCAGGGGATGGAGGGGCTGCCGGTGCGGCCGGTGACCGGGGATATCGGGGTGCTGATGGCGGCGGTGCAGGGGCTCGAGACCACCGGCGCGCGCAAGGCGGCGCTGATGCGTCACATCTGGCGGCCGCGCCGGTTCCGCGCGCTGCTCGACCGGTTCGCCGGGCGCAAGCCGATGCCCAATCCGCGCAAGGCGCTGCTGTCGGGCGACGCCTGCGGCAGGGCGCCGCTGATCGGGCTGCGCGGGCAGGACGAGATCGATGCAAGGGTCGCGGCACTGGCGGAAGATGCCAGGGTCGCGCCGATCTCGGCCGGTCAGGTCGATCTCCTCGAAGCGCTGCTCGATGTGCGCGAGACCATGCCGCACGCGCTGAGCCGTCTGCATGATCTGGCGGTGGACATGCCGCCGATCGCGGTGGCGGTGAGCCGGGTGGCGGCGCGCTGCGAGGCGTTGCAGGCGCATGGGATCGACACCGACGATCTGCTTTTCGAGGCGAGCTATGGCCGCGTTTCGATGGAATATTACGATGGTTTCGTCTTCGGCTTCCGGGCTGAGACTCGTCCTGATTTGCCATCGCTGGCCAGTGGCGGGCGCTATGACGCGCTGACCCGGCGGCTGGGCAATGGCGGCGAAATCCCCGCAGTGGGCGGGGTGCTGCGCCCGGGATTGCTGCTGGAGCTGGGAGGCGCGACATGACGATCAAGCTCGGCGTGCCGTCCAAGGGGCGGCTGATGGAAAAGACCTTCGAATGGTTCGGCACCCGCGGTATCGAGCTGCGGCGCACGGGCTCGGAGCGCGAATATGCGGCTTCCGTGGAAGGGATCGACAATGTGACGCTGGTGCTGCTTTCGGCCGGTGAAATCCCGCGCGAGCTCGCCGCCGGGCGGCTGCATCTCGGGGTCACCGGCACGGATCTGGTGCATGAGAAGCTGGCGCTGTTCGATCAGCTTCTGGAGCCGCTGGAAGAGCTGGGTTTCGGTCATGCCGACCTGATCCTCGCGGTGCCGCAGGCCTGGATCGATGTCGATACGCTCGACGATCTCGATGCCGCCGCCGCGATGTTCCGCGAGGTGCACGGGTTCCGCTTACGGATCGCCACCAAGTATCACCGGCTGGTCCGCGAATTCCTGCGCGTTGCCGGGGTTGCAGATTATGCGTTGGTGGACAGCCAGGGCGCGACCGAGGGGACGGTCAAGAACGAAACGGCCGAGGCAATCGCCGACATCACCTCGAGCGGTGAGACGCTGCGGGCCAATCATCTGAAGATCCTCAGCGACGGAATGATCCTGCGCTCGCAGGCGACGCTGTGGCGCAGCCGCGTGACAAAGCTCGACGGCGCCGATCGGGCGACAATGACGCGGCTCCTGGCGCAGCTCGGCTAGGAAGCGAAGACGGGCAGGGGCGCGGCGGGCCATTGCGGGGTGATTGAGGGTCAGAGTACGCCGATCTCGGCCAGCGCCCGGTTCAGCTCGATCGGCAGGGCTTCTTCGCTCTCGCGGCCTTCCGGAAGGTCCGGCGGCGCATCGGCGCTTTGCAGGTAGCGCCAGCCCTGGAAGGGGCGGCGCAGGCTGTTCTGGGTGCGGATCAGGCCCGGTTCCAGTACGAAGCCGCAGCGTCTGATCCCGTCACCCCGGACCACCTCGTCAAAGCGCAGGATGCGCTGACGGCATTGGATCACACCCTTGATAACCCAATAGATCGACCCGCCGTCGAGAATTTCCGGCTCGCGTTTCGGCCACATCCGGGTGACATGGCGCGGCAGGCCGTCGCTCGACTGGGCGCTTTTGCTGGCCTGCCAAGCGGCCAGATCCTCGACGTTCTCGGTGCCGACGGAGAGTTTTATCAGGTTTATCATAGGGCTCCAGCGAATCCCTGTCTTGGATGGGGTTTAGGCCATATAATGTAGGGGCTTTGGCGAGAACTTCAAAGTGTTGTGGTTAACGGCACGAAATTCCGGCCAAACGCGACCTTCAAGTGTTGTCTCCGAGCGCCGTTTCAGGCTATCGTGGATGCCTTCTCACGTCCTCAAGGAATCGACCTATGACCCGTTTTGCCGCCCCGATCGCCGAACAGATTTGGGATATGAAATACCGTTTCAAAGCGGCCGACGGTACGCCGAAGGATGTGACCGTCGAGGATACCTGGCGGCGTATCGCGCGCGATCTCGCGCAGGTCGAGAAAAAGCCGAAGGTCTGGGAAGATCGCTTCTTTGCGGCCCTTGAGGATTTCAAATATCTCCCTGCCGGGCGGATTACCGCGGGGGCCGGGACGGCGCGGCGGGTGACGCTGTTCAATTGTTTCGTGATGGGCACGGTGCCGGACAGCATGTCGGGAATCTTCGACATGCTGAAAGAGGCGGCGCTGACCATGCAGCAGGGCGGCGGGATCGGCTATGATTTCTCCACCATCCGCCCGCGCGGCGCCGATGTGCTGGGCGTGTCGGCCGATGCCTCCGGTCCGCTGAGCTTCATGGATGTCTGGGACGCCATGTGCCGCACCATCATGTCGGCCGGCAGCCGCCGCGGCGCGATGATGGCGACGATGCGTTGCGATCACCCGGATGTGGAGGATTTCATCGCCGCCAAGTCCGATCCGGCGCGGCTGCGCATGTTCAACATGTCGGTGCTGGTGACCGATGACTTCATGGAAGCGGTCAAGTCCGATGACTCCTGGGACCTGAAATTCGGCGACAAGGTCTATCGCACGCTGCAGGCGCGCGACCTGTGGAACCGGATCATGCAGGCGACCTATGACTATGCCGAGCCGGGCGTGATCTTCATCGACCGGATCAACAAGGCCAACAACCTGAGCTATGTCGAGACCATTGCCGCGACCAACCCCTGCGGCGAGCAGCCGCTGCCGCCCTATGGCGCCTGCCTGCTCGGTTCGATCAATCTCGCGCGGCTGGTGTCCGACCCGTTCGGTGACAAACCGCATCTCGACGTCGAGGCGCTGAACACGCTGGTCGCCACCGCCGTGCGGATGATGGACAATGTCGTTGACGTGTCGCAGTTCCCGCTCGAGGCACAGGCGCGCGAGGCCCAGGCCAAGCGCCGCATTGGCCTTGGTGTCACCGGCCTGGCCGATGCACTCCTGATGGTCGGCCTGCGCTATGGCTCCGACGAAGGCGCGGCGCAGACCGAAGCCTGGCTGAAGGCGATCGCCCGTGCGTCCTATTTGGCGAGCGTGGAGCTGGCCAAGGAAAAGGGCGCCTTCCCGCTGTTCGATGCCGATTCCTATCTTGCCTCCGGCACCATGCAGCAGATGGACGAGGATGTGCGCGACGCGATCCGCCAACACGGCATCCGCAACGCGCTGCTGACCTCGATCGCCCCGACCGGCACGATCAGCCTCTATGCGGGCAATGTCTCCAGCGGCATCGAGCCGGTCTTCGCCTATGCCTATACCCGCAAGGTGCTGCAGAAGGACGGGTCGCGCACCGAGGAAGAAGTGGTCGATTACGCCGTGCAGATGTGGCGCGAGCTCAAGGGCGACGCACCGCTGCCCGATTACTTCGTCAACGCCCAGACCCTGGCACCCGCTGATCACGTCAAGATGCAGGCGGCGGCGCAGAAATGGGTCGACAGCTCGATCTCCAAGACCATCAACTGCCCCGAGGACATCAGCTTCGAGGCGTTCAAGGATGTCTATATGCAGGCTTGGGATTCAGGCTGCAAAGGCTGCACCACCTATCGCCCCAATGACGTGACCGGGTCGGTGCTGAGCGTGTCCGAAAGCAGCGAGAAGACCCCGAGCGAGACACCCGCGCAGATCTCCGAAGGCGGCGATGTGATCTACATGTCCGACCCGCTTGATCGCCCCAGCGAGCTCGAGGGCAATACCTACAAGATCAAATGGCCCGACAGCGAGCATGCGCTCTACATCACCATCAACGACGTGGTGATCTCCGGCCACCGGCGGCCCTTCGAAGTGTTCATCAATTCCAAGAACATGGAGCATTTCGCCTGGACCGTGGCGCTGACGCGGATGATTTCGGCCGTGTTCCGGCGCGGCGGCGACGTGTCCTTCGTGGTCGAAGAGCTGAAGGCAGTCTTCGATCCGCGCGGCGGTGCGTGGATGGGTGGCAAGTACATCCCCTCGATCCTCGCGGCGATCGGCGGCGTGATCGAGAAACACATGATCGCCACGGGCTTTATCGCGGGCGAAGGCCTGGGGCTGAAGACCGACCCCCAGGCCCAGGTCGTCGGCCTCGACGCCCCCCGCGGCCCGGCCTGTTCCGCCTGCGGCCAGTTCGACCTGCGCATGATCGAAGGATGCATGACCTGCGGGAGCTGTGGGCATAGTAAGTGTAGTGGTTAAAAGGCTTAGTCCATATGTGGTGACAAGCTAAATTTGGCCATTTGTGGGAAAAAATGGCCATTTTACAAGCTTAGAGCGGCCATTGAGGAGAGACGCGTTTGCAGTGATATTCTCTCTGTTCTTCGCGTGCTTCAGCCACCGTCAGCTTCTTGAAAGGAACATGGGTCCAAGCGTCAGTCAACGAAAATACAAACTCAAGTTTTTCGAAGAATGGCGACCTTTGATGTTCGCAAAGATCGCAATGTCAAAATGAAGAAGGCCGCAGGTATACCTGCGGCCTTCGTTCGTTGCAGGGCTGGCAGATCTACAATCAGGTCAGTTCGACCGGCGATATGATCCAAGGTGGAAACAGATCAGACGACGTCAGAACGCCTTCAGCCTGGCAAGCTGCAGCTCGCTGTCGACGCGTGCCGTGAGAAGCTCGCGCATTGCCAGAAGCTGGCGAAAATGCCGAAGGAGGCTTTCCAATTCAGCGCCGGATGACGACAGAATTGGGGCTGACTTGACTTGGCCAACCGCGCCGAGCTCGGGGTCATGTGTGCCGTCGAACACATTCTGATGCCCCAAGGTTTCGCGGCAAACGGCCGCCTCGAGGATGTTGGCTGCCTGACCGATGTGATTGCTCGCGCCGGGTCCAATTGGCCCCTCCTCACGCAAAGCAGCAAGGGAACCCGAAAGTGTTGTGTGATCTGTTGCGGATAGGATCTGACCGCTGGACTGGACTGCATCATGCAGCACGTCGAGCCCGAGCAAGATGAGAGCCCAGAGCTCTTGGATCGACAGGTGATCGTGGTATTTCATGTTCAATTCCTTCTCTTACGACAAGCGCTGATGGAGCCTCGTGATTTCGAGCGCTCCATTTAACGAAATGGCCGTATCAAGCGGCTTTCTGTTTGATTAGGGGGAGTGCCCACGCGCAATGCTGCTGCTGGGGCACGTCGATCTTTTTCAGCAGCTCGTAGAGACGATCAGTGAGCAGACAAATCTCTTCCACCTCGGGACTGCCAGGGTCCAAAATCGTCCAAGGAGAAAGTTCCTGATCAAAACCACCCGAGATGGGATCGGGAGACAGAAGGCGATGCAAATCGACCAGTCTGCGCCGGAGACCACGATTAAGGCCTGTCGCCTGCCGCAAATCGGACATGAGCCGCAGGACGCGCGCTGTGCCCGCATCCCCAGCGAGAATTTCGGCGGCACTACACAGCGCTGGGCCGTTTTCGCTGAAATGGGCGCGGGCGGCGGAGAGATTTGGGTCCGGCGACAGGGATTGGTTGGAAATCTTACGCATCATGGTTTTCCTCCTTTGTGCGCATCTGCCCTTCTTGGCAGCATCAAGTCTGTCCGCTATCGGAAGTTTGGGAAGCACCCCTCTATTCATGTCTGGGCCGACTGGCCCTGTATTCTCGTGCAAAGAACATTGGCCACTTTCCTATGAGACGAAGAAAAAACTTAGGTCCGACGGAAGAATTCTGGCGGTTCAAATCATCTTTTCGGACCTGGCACACCGGGAAACGCTATGGACGCAACCTGCGAGCAGCGCGGTGTGCTAATATGCACCGCAAGGGAATGGCGGAGTTGGCTTCTGGGCATTGGCCGCATTCCACACCGGTGGGGCAAAGAGAAAAGCCCTCGCAGTAGAGAACTGCGAGGGCTGCGGATCTTGTGATGACGAGTAAGCGCCTATCTGTCTTCCCAGTTCCATGTCTCTTCCATGGTGTCCGGCGGAGCCCCGGAGGTACCGCCATCTTCAGAAGGCAGCGATTGCGCAATACCGCTCACGACTGGCGCGGAACCTGGAATTTCCCTGTGCGCTGCAGGAGATTGCGATGTTTCAAGCTCAATGCCGAGACCGTCGGCGGCCGCCCGGAACTGTGTTTCACGCGGAGATGCCACCACATCAAGACCAATGAGTAGACTGTTTTCGATTTCGGCGAGCCGCTCTTTGGAATAGTCGTCGACCAGCAGCCCCTGGCGCGCCATAGCGTTGGAATTGATTTCCCGGATGCGGGTCATTGCTTTGAAAACAACCTCTTCGTCAATTGTACGCTGCGCGGCAACAGATGCACGGATTTCTTGCGCAGCCAAGATCCAAGTTTGAGCGCGTTCGCCGCGGTAGCGCTCGAAGACTGATGGCACGTCGACCCACTCGCCATTCAGTTCTACGGCAATTGCGCCGATGTCCTCAGAATAAAAGCGAACCCGAACTTCCTTGGACGAGGTGTGCATGAACCAGCGGGCGAGCGCTTCTGAATGGTAACGAATGCCCAGTATACTGATCCCTTTCTTTGTCACGGTCCTTTTAAGCCGTGTTCCAAGTGCCCGGCGCCGACGTTCGACGGATGGCATGGGGGCGACGCCATACTTGTCGACCAACCTGTTCCAGCAAAGACGCGGCGTTTCACCGTCGAGCCCTGAGTGCATTCGGCGGTGGTAAACGTCGACGACCCAACGCACCAAGGCCTCGCTCAGGTCTTCTACGGTCAGAGCCGCGCGATCTTCGGTATCGTAGTCTCCTTTAACCACAGTGTTTCTGAAGGTTCGCCCCGTGAACCTTCCGATGAAGCTGGTCGACATCGTTCCGAACAAGCGCTCAATTCTTGCTCGGAACTCGGGCATTCCCGCCGGCCCCGCGTCGATATTGATACCCAGATCGGCAGCGGCAGCACGGGTGTCATAATCAATGAACGCGGATCCGCAATCTGTGACGATCAGTTCCGGAGTGCCTGACATGTTCCACGGCGTAAGTGCCCCTACAGCATCAGCCCAGATCCCCTTGTCCCGTACGATCATGTCGATTGTCTGCATCGCGCTGCGTGCGCTCGGTGCTCTTGAGAGCTTTAACGCGAGAACGCAGCGGGTTGTCGTGCACATAGCGGCGGTCAAAAACCAGCGTGTTTTCTTACCATCTTCGAGGCCGAGGCTGGCCTTCTCTTCCTCGCTGAGGATCGACCAGATTCCTGATGTCGCCAGGAGGGTCATGAGATCTACTTTCCACTCGTCCATCTCGACCCGTTCGAGCGGCCGAGTCAGCTCAAGCCCTTTGCCAACCGGTGCGTTGCGCTTTCTGGCTTCGGCGAGACCGTAGCGAGCTACGTCCATCTCGAAGGGGTCGAGCTTCTTTACCTCGAGACGGATGGTCTCACGCGACGGCAACAAGAGGGGGGATTTGCCTTTCCCCTCTTTCTCTTCCAGTTCTTTCCGGCGAAGGTTCTCAGCAATGAAAGCATCGCGGACGTCTTCAACCACCTGAGTGATCGAAGGCTGTTCCATCACCAGGTAGTTGCGGACCGTTTTCGCCAGCAGAGCCAATTCATCTGGACCTATCCGACGGCTTCGGCGAGAGTCGGTGCCGCGACCGTAGAGGGCGGCCATGCCATCGCGGCTGAACGCCGCAACCCGCTTCAGCAGGCGGCTGGCGCTTATTTTATCTGGCACGATCATTCGGTTGCAATCCACTTGGATCGCATCGCCTTCGCTTGGGACTGAGAGATATTTACCGGCCCGGATTTTAATTTCCGGTAGGACCGCCTTGACAGAGTCATCCGTCCGCTTGACCTTGCCCTCGCTTTCCATCTCGAGGAATGCGCGAACGAGAGACTCGTGATATTTGGCTCTTTGTTGCTGCTTTGCCGGAAGTGTTGAGATCTCTTGCGTCGGCACTCTCAGCCGCCGCTTTGCGCTTTCAGGCAGAAAAGCCTCGCGGCGATGTTCGAGGCTGCCAAGCGTCACGCGCTGTGACAAGACTGCATGTGAAAAGGATTCTGCAACCCCGGTCCCGTCAGTCCGGACCAAAACGTAGCCTTCGTCGGTGTGTTCGATGGCGCGGTAAGAGATGCCACTCAAGACAATCTCGTCGTGTTGGCCGAAAGCAAAGCGCGGCAAGGTGGGGCTGGGCTGGATGTCGAGCATTATGCGGCCCTCCGGGTGACATAGCTGTCATAGTCGATGCGCATTTGGCGCTGTAATTCGAGTTCACGGGCGCCGATAAGCCGGGCGATTGACCGAAATCCTCGGCCGCCGAGGCCAGTGTACGCGATCAGATCACCGATCTTCGCCGCCCCTACCAGGTCCGAGACAGCATTCCGCATAGCTGAATCCACCATGGGATCAGGCTGGCGCACGGCTGAGGTGGCTCGGTTTGTCTGAACAGCTTCGAGCCGTTTCCTAAGTGGATTTCCCGCTCGGTTATGCCGCGACCGGG